>NZ_CABFVS010000017.1 GCF_902150025.1 Bartonella massiliensis | reverse complement strand
AAGTGCCAGGAGTGCCATAACTTTGGGTGTGGAATAGATAACGGTATAGGCTTTTTTTATGAGACATACGGATCTTGGTGCACAATGGCTACTTTTCACGAGGCTTATGAGATGGAAGGATGAGCGATATTTCTAAAGAAAGATGTATAAATTGGTTGCACGATGGTATTTTCTTCTTTGTAAGAGGCATGACTTTGTTCAAGAACGTGACAAATAAAAATATGACATATATGTATATACACTATTATTACATATTTTTTATGATATTTTAGAAGAAATTCTTTTATTCTTTTCTTTTATAGAAAGTTTATTTAATTGTTTTTAATTTATATTTTTTTGAAACAATTATATGCTTTATCTAATCTTAAAGTCGATTATAGCATGAAAAATTACCTCTGATATTTTTAAGCTTAAAGGTTCCTTGAAGCTTATAGAAGCAATTGCTTTTCTTTACGGAGAGGTATTTTCAAATTTATGTTTTTTTGAAGGACAATATATCTCTATGTTTTTCCTAGAGTAGGATCTTTATAAAAGAGGCGCTTAAAGTCTCAATATAAAAAAGATAAATACAAATAACGATTGTATTCATTCATATAGGCAATAAAACTTCAGCATGATGATTATTTATATATGTGAAAAAGAAACCCTTGATAGGGTTTTATTTATTCAGGCGGTGTTTTGATTCTTTTCCAATATTGTTGCGTTTCAAAAATGGCGACCACAAATAATGAAATGATGAGAGGTATGATCAAATAAAGCATTCTAAAGACAATAAGTGCTGCAATAACATCGGTTGGATTTATATTGGGCATGCCCGTTATGAAGAGAGCTTCAAGAACACCTACACCTCCTGCTGGAGCATTGGAGAGAAGAGTTATCGTAAAAGATGCTAGGAAAACACCAAGAACAGAGATAAAATGAATATCTGTATTGTGTGGGAGGACGGCATATATAATTCCTGCTGCTCCTAAAAGTTCTAGGGGGCTAATGAGAAGCTGTTGAACGACAATTTTTAATCGTGGATAGGAAAGCTGAATTTTCTTGCCCAAACGTAAAGGTTTCAATTGAAGCCAGCTACCAAACGTATAAAGTACTATGCAACTGAGTAAAATTGCTCCAACCGTGGTTCCAAGCCATTCAGGAAGCTCTTCATGAATGAGGGTGATAATTTCGGGTTGCAGAACCAAAACGATTCCTAAAAGTAAGATTGTACCGATTACAAAAGTAAAAGAGCAAAAACCCACTAATATTGCGATTTCTGTTCCATTTAATCCTTTCATTTTATAGGCGCGATAGCGCACAACGGCACCAGAAAAAACTGAAGCACCGATATTGTGTGAAAGAGCATAGGTTGTAAATGAACATATAGCGATAAAAACCCAAGAAATTTTATGACCTAAATGTTGTAAGGCAATGCGATCATATCCAGCAAGAGCAGCATAGGCTAGGAGAGAACATAAACAAGCTAATAACCAATGTTGTGCACTTAAATCGCTCAAACGTTCTAATACGTCATCGAAAGAAATGGCAGAGAGCTTTATATAAAGAATCCGAATAGATACTAGCATTGCGAAGATACCAATTAATGGCCATATAAATTGCTTTATTTTCACGCTTCTTTATCCATTTTATGTTTTTTTATAAATTTTCATGATTGAGCATATTCTTTACAGATCTTTGTTCTGTTATATGTTCTATAACGCCATTGGCAATTTCTTCATCATCAGTTACTACAATATCAGCACCTAAATCAATGAGATAAGCTGTTTCTGTGTCGGATAATGCATGTGTGATTATCTGGATGTTTTTCTTCATATCACGTATATTCACGATACATTCTCCTACTTCAATGGTACTTCGCATTGTAATAACAACTTTCTCTGCATGACTGATATTTGCTGCATTCATTATTTCTTGTTGAATAATATTGCCACAAATAACCTCAAAGCCATCGGCAATTGCTTTCTCAGCGAGGCGTTTTGATTCTTCCACGATCACTATAGGCTTATCTTTATTCATGAAAGATAATGCAACACACTGACCAATGGCACCATAGCCAATAATGACGATATGGTTGTTTTTTAAGGTTACGGGTAAAAATCTTGGTCAGGGTCTTCTAGATCAATATCAATAATTGTTTGGTCATTTTGAGAGGAGGCAGAAAGTTTTTCTAAATGTTTTTTAATTTTATTACACGCAATAAAAACAAGAGGATTGAGCAAAATAGAAAAAATTGCTCCTCCAAGAATTAAATCATGAGCGTCATTGTTTAAAAGTCCTAAGCTTAGACTTAAGCCAGCAAGGATAAAGGAAAATTCTCCAATTTGTGCAAGGCTTGCAGCAATCGTTAAAGCTGTTGCATTCGAATAGCGAAAAGCTTTAACGATGAAAAAGGCAACAGCAGATTTTCCGATGACGATAATGAATACGGTTGCTAAGAGGGGAAAAAAATGAGTCAAAAGTTTCTCTGGGTCAAATAACATGCCTACAGATACAAAAAAGAGAACAGAAAAGGCATCGCGCAGTGGTAAGGATTCTTCAGCAGCACGGTGACTTAATTCTGATTCGCTCATGACCATACCGGCAAAAAAAGCACCAAGAGAAAGAGAAACACCAAATAAATGAGCTGCTCCGAAAGCTACGCCTAAAGCAATAGCAAAGACACTAAGGCGGAATAATTCACGTGATCCTGATTGCGCGCTCATTTTTAAGAGCCATGGGATAACGCGTCGCCCAATAATGAGCATAAGGGTGATAAATACAATCACTTTCAGAATGGTGAGACCAAAAATACCCCAAATACTTAAATCTAACCATTGAACGAGAGGGTCCAATGCTTCTTTTTTTGTATTGCTAAGGGCATTGGCCAAGGATGGGATGAGGACAAGTATAAGGACCATTGCTAAATCCTCAATAATCAACCATCCAACGGCAATGCGGCCTTTTTCTGTTTCAATAAGATGACGCTCTTGCAAAGCACGTAGTAGAATAACAGTACTTGCTATGGATAAAGCAAGGCCAAAGATCAAACTCCCGCTGAAGTCCCACCCCATAACCAGACCAAGGCAGAAACCTAGAAAAGTAGAAAATGCCATTTGTGCAATAGCAGCGGGAACAGCAATCGCTTTAACAGATAAAAGATCTTTTAAGGAAAAGTGGAGCCCAACACCAAACATGAGCAAAATAATACCAATTTCAGCAAGTTGGCTGATAATAACGGAATCTATTTTAAAGCCACCGGTATTGGGGCCCACAATAACACCGGCTAATAAGTAGCCGACAAGCGGGGAAATACGTAAACGGCTAGCAAGCATTCCCAAAATAAATGCTAAACATAAACCGGCAACAATGGTTGTGATAAGGGGTGTGTCATGGAGCATAGATTATTGACTATTCTTGATCAAAAAGCGAATGAATGAAAATGACGAATACTTTTATGAGAAGAGTAATGGATCGTATGTAGTAAAGAACATTTTCATTTCACTTTAATATTTACACGATTATTTCGTTCACGCCACCAGTTTCCTAGCAGGAGTAAAATAGGAGCTGCAATAAAGATAGAAGAGGATGTTGCAACAATAATCCCAAAGACCATGGGCAATGCAAAATTATGAACGGCACTTCCACCCCATATCGCCATAGGAAGCATAGCAAGAATTGTTGTGGCTGATGTAAAAAAGCAACGGACAAGAACCTGATTAATGGACAGATCAATTAGTTCGCGCAACGGCATTTTTTTATAAAGACGCATATTTTCGCGCATCCTATCATAGACGACAACCTTATCATTTATAGAATATCCAACAATTGTTAAGAGGGCAGCGATGGCTGTTAAATTAAAATCGAATTGAAATAAAGCAAAAAAACCAATCATTTTTGTGGTGTCTAGAATGAGTGTGACAATGGCGCCAATGGCAAAAAACCATTCGAAGCGTAACCATATATAGAGAGTCATGGCAATTGCTGCAAGAATAACAGCCGTAAAAGCCGCTGTGGCAAGCTCGCCTGAAATTTTAGGGCCAACAACTTCTATTTGGTCAAATGTGGCATCGGGATAGATCTTTTGTACAGCCGTTTTGACTTTATCAATGGCGATGGTTTGTTGTGCTTCGCTACCACTTTGTTTTTGCATACGAATGAGTACGGTGTTTTCATTATCAATATTTTGCAAGGTAATTTCACCAACATTAAGGGCAGAAAGCTTAGAGCGCAGGGTTGCTAGGTCTGCTGGTGCTTTTGTGGTAATACTCATTTGGCTGCCACCAATGAAATCAATGCCGAAATTTAAGCCAGGCTTAAAAAAGAGGAAAACTGAAGCCATTGATAAAACAATTGAGACGCCAATACCCAAAAAGCGCGCGTTCATAAAGTGGAAAGTTGTATTTTCGGGGAGAATGTTAAAAGCAGAGTGAATATGCAATTTTTTAATTTTCCATTTACGAACAATCCAAATCATGATGATACGTACAATGGTGATATTGGTAAACATGGAGATGATAATACCAAGCAACATGGTTACGGCAAAACCACGAACGGGACCGGTGCCAAACCAAAAGAGTAAAACAGTTGCTATAATCGCCGTAACATTTGCATCAACAATAGTTGCAAAAGCCTGTTTAAAACCACGATCGAGAGCCGCAAAAGCACTCACACCTTTGCGACTTTCTTCACGGATACGTTCATTGATGAGAATATTGGCATCAACCGCAATACCGATGCCTAAGATAATACCAGCAATCCCAGGTAGGGTCAGTGTTGCACCGAGGAGACTGAGGGCTGCAAATGTTAAAATCGTGTGGAGCGCTAGGGCTATATTGGCAATGAGCCCCCAAATCCGGTAGAGAAGAAAAATAAAAATTGCAACAAGTATAAAGCCGATTATACCGGTGTAAAGTCCCATTTGAATGGCATCAGCACCAAGATTTGGACCTACCGTTCTCTCTTCAATGACTGTGAGTGGGGCGGGGAGAGAGCCAGCACGGAGCAGCGCAGCTAGAGTTGAGGCTTCTTTGGGGTCAAAGTTTCCTGTAATTTGACCTTGTCCATTGGGAATAACACTATTGATGATAGGAGCGGTTAAAACCTTATGATCAAGAACAATGGCAAAAGGGCGGTTAATATTTTGTCGTGTTATATCGGCAAATATTTTTGCACCAGCAGAATCTAGCGTAAATGAAATAATAGAACGTCCAGGCATTTGCGGGTCGAAACCTGCACGGGCATCTTTAAGGACATTTCCGTCTAAAGCGACTTGATCATAAATCGCAAAATGTTGTGTTTCATCCGTATATCCAGGAAGAATAGAAACACCTATAGGAGGATTATTGAGGTCCACATTAGAGGGAACAAGATGAAAACTCATCTTGGCGGTTGTGCCTAAAAGATCTCGCAGTTGTTTTGGATCTTGTAAGCCAGGCAATTGGACCATAATACGATCATTTCCAACCTTTTGGATTGCTGGTTCTGAAACACCTACTTGATCGATACGGCGACGGATGATTTCTAAGCTTTGTTCAATAGCATTGCTTATACGATCTTTTATCCCTGCTTCTGTTAACGTGACACGGAGTATTTCATTTTCAGCGCTGATCGTGATGTTAGGTTCTGTCGTACCAAAGCTACTGTGGATGGGGGTTATTAATGTTTTTAAAGCAGAGAGTGCTTTTTCAGTTTGTGTGGGATCAGAAATAAGGGCAACAACACTATCTTCGACGATACGCACACTTGAGGTACGGATTTGTTTTTCACGCAATGTATTGCGCACGTTGCTTAAAACGATGTGTAATTGATCGCGTTTTAACGTTTTACTATCAACCTCGAGCAAGAGAGAAGAGCCTCCTTGGAGATCAAGACCAAGGGCGACACGGGTATCGGGTAAGAATTTCGAATTTTTAACTTGTTCGTGTGAAAATAAATTGGGTAAGGCAATATAAATGCTACTTAAAAGAATAAAGCAATAAAGGGTAGTTAACCAACCAGGTGTACGCATGATATATTCCGTTAATAGGCAATCTAACAGTGATTCAAAGTTAAAAGCACAAGTAAAATAAGATGATTGTTTTATAATTCAAGGGAGAGGATTAGGGGTATTCATTGGGAGGAGCCCGTTTATTGGAGAAATATTGCGTTTGAAGATCACAAAGTCTTGTATAACTAACTGGAAGTTCTCTTAAAAAGAAATCCAATGTGAGGATTTTTTGAAAAGTCCTCATGAAAAGAGATTCTGCGTGGAATGTTACAATTTTTTTGGTTTTAGTTGTAGTAACATTCAACTGATCGCACTTGTTTTGTGAAACAAATCTATTCGTTTTAATGATATTACTGCTGTGTGATTGTTTGATAAAAGAAGCACGCGTTCCTAGGTTGCTCGTCAAGAATACTCCCAAACTGGATAGAAAAATCCAAGTTGTAAAAGGGAGAAGATTTTCTTTTTTGCAAGAGAGGTGCAAAAAAAACATAGGAGAATGCCTTCTTTAATCTTAATGGAGTTTAACGTATAATTATCCTTTTCTTTGCCTTATTACCAGTATTATAGGATAAGGGAAAGCTTTTATAAGATTATTCTACAAAAGTTGAAAATATCTGCTTTATACATATTTAAAAAAGGGGTATAAAATTCTTTTTGTATATATAAGGTAGAATATGTATTCATTTTGTAGAAAAAGCATCCCTATACTTTTTCTTCTTTTGGGGATCATTTTTGTTTCTAATTCTGGTGCTTGGGGAAATAGGGGGGTACAACATACAATTGTCGAACAAACAATAGCTTCTTATTCAGTTGATGAAATTATTCAGCAACAACAGTTGATTATTAAGACTCTTGAAGAAAATACTGAAACTTTAAAAAGAGACTTTGATAAAAAATTAGAAGACGAACGTGCTTTAGAAGAATTGCGGTTACGTGCCCAAGATATCCGTGAACGGGCTATTGAGGCAGCATTTGTTTTGCGTTCTCCTCTTAATGAGATTAATGCACTTCTTGATCAATTAACTGAGCTTCATCATGACGTCAAAAAACTGAAGAATTCAGTGAAGGAATATTCTTACTTAATAGAGCAAAAAGCTAAAATTAATCGTATCATGCTTCGGTTCGAGGCAGTTTTCTTGGCAACAAATAGAATAGCTGAACTTTCTATTTCTCAATCTCGTGAGCTTTTTAAACGCACACTTACCGATAGGCTTGAGTTTTCGATCCCGATGGTTAAACATCTCGCCAAAAAAACAAAAGAGGCTTCATTAGATTTTCTTTTGTTGTTGAGCTCTTGGTGGAATTTTATCTTTTATTTCAAGTTGTTGCATCTATTTCTTTCCTTTTTGATTCCACTTTTTATCACTTTAGGACTTTCATATTTTTCTCGTAAGATTCTTGTTCATGTATATTGTCACTTTACCAAGTCTAACGAAGAAATATCTTATTTACAACGCTTACTAATCGCCTTTATTTCAGTTCTCCTCCCTTCGCTTGTCTGTATTCTTTGCGTTTATCTTGTGTTGTTTTTATTTCGTCAGTTTAACTTAGATCCAGGTAAGCTCACGCCAGTTTTTGATATGATCGGTTATCAAATTATTTTAGTCTTTTTAATCAATAGGTTATCGGTTATTCTTTTATCATTGAATATGCCTTCTGTGCGTCTTTTCAATATTGCACCATTGTCTGCTTATCAATTAGTGATTTTGCTGACTTCTTTAGGGGTTGTTTTGGCATTTGATGCTGTTTTTGATAGTATTTATCAAATTATTTCAGCACCTCTATCTTTGACAATTGCTAAAAGTTTTATTGCTGTTTTCTTTGTCGCGATCTTACTGTTTACAATAGCATTTGTGCCTTTGCGGTTTAGACGTCAATCTTTTCAAGGAGAGAAAAGAAAAGCATATTTTGGGCCATTTTATATACGCATTCCTTTTATTGGCTTGGGATTATTGCTCTTTGTATTGATTTTTTTAGGTTATGTTGGTCTCGCGCGTTTTATTATGCAGCAAATTATGATTGGTGGAGCATTTTTAGTTCTCATGTATTTAGGCATAAAAAGTGCTCAAGAAATTGGAACTAAAGGCCAATTTATGAAAACAACAGTTGGTTATCTTTTAATGCAGAGGTTTCACTTAGAAGAAAAAACGATGAATCAGTTGGGAATTGTTGTGAGCATTTTTCTCAATTTGTTTGTTGTTGTATTTTGTGCTATGCCAATTGCTGTACAATTTGGATTTTCTTATTCTGATTTGAAAGCAGTTTTGTGGCAATCAGTGACCGGTTTTCAGATCGGAAATATGACTCTTTCTTTGATTTCTCTTGTAACAGGAATTGTTTCTTTTGGTGTTTGTTGGTTTCTTATTCGCCGATTTATTGATTGGTTAGATCATGTGGTGTTGGCCCATGGAGAATTCGATTCTGGTATCCGTAATTCTATCAAAACAGTGATAAGTTATGGAGGTGTTGTTGTGTCTGCTTTGATAGGATTATCAATGGCAGGTTTGGATCTTAGAAATTTTGCTCTTATTGCTGGAGGACTTTCACTTGGTATCGGTTTTGGTTTACAGAATATTGTGCAAAACTTTGTCTCTGGACTTATTATCTTAGTTGGAAGGCCATTTAAAATAGGAGACTATATAGAATCTGGATCTGTTGGCGGTGTTGTGAGGCGGATTAGTGTGCGTGCAACTGAACTTGAGACCCTTCAGCGTAAGACGATTATTATTCCCAATTCAAGTCTTATTAATAACAATGTTAGTAATTGGACACGACGTAATAAAATAGGAAGAATTGATATTCCTGTGACTGTATCCTCTAAGATTGCTCCAGAGCATGTTGCTGAAATTTTGTTAGAGATTGCTTCTGCGACAGAAGGTGTTTTAAAAAATCCCATCCCACAGGTGAGTTTTACGGCATTTGATCAGAAGAGCTTTTCTTTTAATTTGGCTATTTATGTGCCGAATATTACTTCACCTTCTCATGTAACCAATACTCTTCGATTTGCCTTATATAAGCGTTTTGCTGAGGAAGGAATTTTAGAATGCTGAAATATATTTATGCTTTGATAACAAGTATTCTGTTGAATATCTTTGCCATAACGACTTTTGCTGCAACAGTGAAGAATACTGATTTAAAGATACACTCTCTCATTGTTGTCGAAGGAAGTATACCTTTAAAATTTTCTTTGCATACACATCAAACACTAACAATTTGTATAAAGGGATGTTTTATAACTTTTCCTAATAAAGACCGTTTTGTAATAAAGGCAGATGATCGTATAGAGATTAGCAGGGGACGAGCAATTTTTAAATAAAATGATTGAGAACTTTTATTTTGATACAAGTTTTAGAAGGATAATAGACTTGCACGTTTTCATCATCTCACCCTTTGAAGGTGGTAGGAAAAAGGGTAATTTTAGTGTGAAGTAGCTTTTATTTTATATATAGAGAGAATCTATAATATGGATTTTATATATAAAATATTGATCTATATTTATAATAAGTTTAATATATTTTATTTTTATAGATAATACTTACATAATTTATCTCATTAAAAGAGATGCAGAATATTATATTTGTATTTTTTTGATTTATTTTTTAATGCAAAATGTTTTATATTTACTTATTTAAAATAACAAATAGATACATTTTGTTAAATAGTTATTATTTTAAGTATTTAATATTTTTAAATTATAAAATTTATTTACTAAACTTCAATTTTAATGTAATGATGTGTTTATATAGTGATTATTTTAAATGTAACTATAAAGGAGTAAATGCAATTTTTTTATATAATATTTTATAAAACTTTGTTTTTCTAAATGTGATTTTTGATTGTATTTAAATTTAGAAATGGGGTATAATTTTATGAATACAAAATTTATAACAGCGTCTGTTTTTTCTTTGATGACACCTTCTATAGTACAGGCAGCAGATGTGGTGGCTCCAGAAGAGCCAGTACATGTTGTTTCGGAAGCTGTTGCTTCTTCACCTTTTTCTTGGGCAGGTTTTTATTTTGGGGGGCAAGTTGGTGGCTTTTCAAGTAAAACTTCTGCAACAACGCGTGATGTTGATATTCCTCTCTATCCTGATGAGCGGAGTAAAAGTAAACCATGGGTTCCCGTTGAGAAGCAGTATATGCCTGAACTTTCTGGGTTTGTAGGTGGTTTATATGCGGGTGTGAATTTTGATCTCGGTAATAATTGGATCGTGGGGCTTGATACGGATATCCTTTTTACGGAAAAAAAGGATACAAAGACGAGATTTCATGCTGAGGAATCAGGTTCTGATAAATCGGACACTGATACTGTAGGTACAGAAGATGAAAATGAGAAAAAGGTCAACCTTATCAGTGAACACGGAGGTTCTTCTCGATCTGATCCAGAGAATAAAGAAGAGAAAAATAGTTTAACTTTTAATCATACATTAAAACAAAAATGGGCTGGTGCCACACGGGTACGTGTTGGGTTTTCTGCAGGGCGGGTGATGCCTTATATTGCTGGTGGTGTCGCTTATGGACAGTTTGAAGATATTTTATCGACAGTCATTACAGGAGGTGATCCCTTTAATAAGACATTGGATACTACAAAAACGATGATTGGTTATACACTCGGTGGTGGTATTGATTTTGCAATGACAGATAATCTTGTGGTACGTGCAGAATATCGTTATTCAGATTTTGGTAAAAAGAAATTTAAAGACGAGATTGAAGTTAAGTATAAGACGAATGATTTTCGTGCAGGAATAGCTTACAAATTCTAGTTTTTGTAGGATAAAGGAGCTTTAAGTTTAAGAGGTCCTATCTTTGATAGGGCCTTTGTTATTTTTTATTTTATGTATTGTCAATGCTATTTCATGATAAAGAAAAGAATCTTTGATTTTGGATGACGATGAGGAGATAAGAAAGAGTTACCGAAATTCTTAGTTATTAAGAATAAATTTCTTTAGTTCATAAGGTATGGACAAAATATTTGTTTGCAAAGAAGGAACGATTCGTCTTTCGCATTATGACAGTTTTATTTCATAAATATTGTTATAGCATTATTTAAATTGTTTTCTATTTAAGTGATTAAAAACAAAAAATGCACGAAATGGTGCGGACGGCGGGACTTGAACCCGCAAGGTCTTCGACCGGCAGATTTTAAGTCTGCTATGTTTACCGTTTTCATCACGTCCGCGATGAGAGTTCTCTCATAAGCTATATCTTTTATTGAATCAAGAATTAATAGCAAAAGAAAAAAAATCATTTTTTAGTGAATTTGACTGACAATGGTTTTCTTTATCGCTAGAACAGCTTGTATAATATAAACAAAGCATGGAATGATCAGAGGGTTATGAGCCAATTTATTCAAGATGTCACAAAAGCTATGGTGGGATTGCATCACGTATTTGCTGAAACACCACTTCAAAGAAATGATTTTCTAAGCCAAAAATATGATGCAGAAATTTATTTGAAGCGTGAAGATCTAACACCGGTGCGATCTTATAAGATTCGTGGTGCTTTTAATTTTGTTTCAGAAATGCTGAGCAGTATATCGTCAGATTCTGCCTTTGTGTGCGCTTCAGCGGGGAATCACGCGCAAGGCGTTTCTTTTGTTTGTCGTTATTTTAAACGTAAAGGCGTGATTTTTATGCCTATGACAACACCGCAACAAAAAATTGAGAAGACACGTATTTTTGGTAAAGAGTTTATTGATATTCGTTTGGTTGGTGAAACATTTGATCAATGTTATGAAGCTGCTCAATCTTTTGTCGTAGAGAGCGGTGGTATGATGGCGCCACCTTTTGATGATCTTCGCATTATTACGGGGCAGGCAACAGTGCTTTGCGAAGCTGCTTTGCAATGGAAAAAGCTCAATGGAGAAAGTGAGCCAGATTTAATGATTGTGCCGGTAGGGGGTGGGGGGTTGGCAAGTGGAGTGAGCAAGTTTTTACGTGAATATGGTTGGAATACAAAGCTTCGTTTTGTTGAGCCCCAAAGAGCTGCAAGTCTACTTGCTTGTTTGGAGAGTGGAAAACGGGTCAAACTAGAAAGTATTGATACTTTTGTAGATGGGGCTGCTGTGGCTGAAATTGGTGCCCTAAACTATACAATTTTAAAGCATTTTTCTCCTGATTCTGTCATTACAGTTCCTGAAAATCGCGTTTGTTCTACGATGGTTGAAATGCTTAATGTAGAAGGTGTGGTTCTTGAACCGGCTGGTGCTTTATCGATTGATGCGCTTAACAGTCTTCCACTTCAAGAGTTAAAGGGTAAAAAAATACTTCTTGTTATTTCAGGAGGTAATTTTGATTTTGAGCGTTTACCAGAGATTAAAGAGCGTTCTTTACGTTTCCAAGGCTTGAGAAAATATTTTATTTTTAGTTTTCCGCAACATCCTGGTGCATTGCGTCATTTTCTTTCCACATTATCACCGGATGATGATATCGTGCGTTTTGAATATCTCAAAAAATCAGCGAGAAACTTTGGTTCTGTATTGGTTGCGATTGAAACGAAAAAATACGATAATTTTCGTCTCTTAGAGGAAAAATTTCAAGCGTTAGGGTGGCGCTATCGTGATATTACGGATGATCAAACATTATTTGATTTTGTTATTTGAGAAATTGAAATTTTACTAAAACGAGAAATGTAAAAATGAAATCTATTTTTTATTTTGTGTTAAGTCTCTTTTTCCTTTTGATTGTTCATCAACAGAGTTTAGCATCTCAGGCAACGGCAGTACAAAAAGCTGAACTTTCAAGAATAGTTGTTGATGTCAATAATGCTATAAAAAGTGGAGATTTTTCGCTTATATCTGATTATATGCCTGAGCGGCTTTATAAAGAGATGGCACGTCGGTTAAATACAACAGAGGATGCTTTACGTGCTGATTTTCTTCAACAGTTGCATAGGCAATTTGAGAATTTGCCTTCTGGTGCTTATTCTTTAGATCAGGAAAATATTGAGTATCTTCAAACAGATAATGGTACTTTATATGCTTTAATTCCAACGGTTCTTGAGATGAAAGATCGCCTTATTCAATATAAAACTTTGGCAATTTTTGATAAAACCCAATGGTATTTAGTTTATGGCGGTCAAAAAACTTTACAAAATCCAGTTTTTCTCGAGATTTATCCTGACTTTATTAAGGTGCATTTACCAATGGAAACAACTATTAAGAAATAAATGATTTAAACATTTTTTGTCGTGATAAATGTATTTCGTAAAGCCCTTGCTTTTTTATCATAATCTAAGGATAATAAGAATGAAGGTATTTAAGCTTGTTTGTTGGCTTTTTATAAAGTGAGATTATATGCCTTTACCTTGGTTTCAAGGGGCTCATGGGTTGCGCAGATCGCTTTTCAAGCGTTGCTTTATTTAAAATGTCAAGGATTTTTCTTGCGCGGATTCTTGAGTGGAGAGTTCAGCTGGTGACTTCGTGGAAGTTGTTCAGCTGAGGAAAGATTTTATTTTGCCTATAAAAAAAGAAGATACTTTTACAAAGTTAGGTTTGACCGCTCTTTTGGTTAAAAATTTACACAGTGCTGGGATCAGTAAACCTAAACCTATACAAGAACAAGCTATTCCGGTGATGTTAAAAGGGCACGATATTTTAGGTATTGCACAGACAGGCTCTGGAAAAACCTTGGCATTTGGCTTACCTATTTTAAGTCAAATTTTAGCTTTGGGGAATAAGCGCTGTCCTAAAACTGCACGCGCTTTGATTTTAGCGCCAACGCGTGAGCTTGCTGTCCAGATTGATGAAGCAATTCGCACTGTGGCGAAAGGAACGCATCTTTCGACGTGTCTTGTTTTTGGCGGGGTATCACGTTTAAAACAAATTAAGCGTATGGAAGCAGGTGTGGATGTTTTGATAGCGACGCCAGGGCGCTTGAGAGATCTTGTTCGTGAAAAGTGTGTTGATCTTTCTCAATCTCGTTTTTTAATTTTGGATGAAGCAGATCGTATGTTGGATATGGGATTTATCCATGATGTTAAGCAAATTGCAAAGCTTTTGCATCAAGAGCGTCAGACAGCCCTTTTTTCTGCGACAATGCCGAAAGAAATTGCTGCGCTTGCAAAGTGTTTACTCAATGATCCGGTTAAGATCGAAACTGTCCCTCAAGGGACTACAGCTGTAGAGATTACTCAGAAATTATATTGTGTTCCTACGCGTGAAAAAAAGATTGTTTTAAGTAAACTTTTGACAAATCCAGCTTTTGATTTGGTTATTGTTTTTACGCGAACGAAACATGGGGCTGATGCTGTTACACGTCATTTAGCAAAGATAGGTTATTTAGTTGCAACAATTCATGGGAATAAATCACAAGGTGCTCGCCAGTCTGCTTTAAAAGCTTTTCGTGAAAGATCAATACAGGTTCTTGTTGCAACAGATATAGCAGCACGCGGTATTGATATCCCAAGGATAAGCCACGTTATTAATTATGATTTACCAGATGAAGCTGAAAGTTATGTCCATCGGATTGGTCGTACAGGACGCAATGGTGAATCTGGTGAAGCACTTACACTTTTTGATGAAAAGGTAGAAAGGGCTCGGTTGCGTGCTGTAGAACGCTTGATTCGTATGAAATTGGTGTCTGAATCTGTTCCAGAACAGTTTGCAGCATTTCCAGAAAAGACTATTACGCCAGAAAATGGAGAAAAAGAAAATAATAAAGAACGCCGTTTAAAAAAGTCTAGACGTCAGAAACGGTCTTTAGATCGAAAAGATGATACAGCACAGTTACAGCGGAAGAATTCATCACTTAAAAATGAGAGGCATAAAAAAGCAAAAGCGGCGGCAAAGCGCGCAAAATCTTTCCGTTTCCGCAAGTCAGTCAAGAAGGCGGCTTAAATAAAAATTTGAAAAAAGATTATATACTGGGCGTATTTTTATTGATTCCTTTTCAATTCAAAAAAGAAATATACAATACTCTTGCCAAAATCAGAGAGGTCTTCAAAGGTTTTCATTTTTTAGAAATGAAAACCTTTGAATGTTTAGATTAATTTAAAAATACTTTGAAAAGAAAGCTTTATCCTAAAGACGATTATTTATTTGCTTTATTCCCATCTTTAAAAAAATTTATTATTTAATGATAACCTATTGTTTTGTATATTGAATAATCCATCTATATCGTAATTTTTTTCATTTTGAAGCTGTTTATATTGTTCCTTCAAACTATTCATTTGCACGTTACATGTGCGATTGTTGTGTGGATAAACATTTAAGCAATAAATAAAACTTCTCTTTTAATCTATTGAAAAAGTAAGGATTATTTAGCATTGAGAGTTGAAGAATAGTATGATGGTATGACTTTTATTATAAGTAGAGATGGCGTTGATCAATGGATTTTATTTGATCCCATTTACGGGGGCTATTGTGAAACGAACTTGGGAGGATTGAAGAGATTCTTTTTAAAATAAGCATGCAACTGCATGATATAATGGAGAGAATGTCATGATTGGTTGAAGGATTTCTCAAGATTTTTATCCATTTCATTCGTTATCTTATTTGTTCTGTAAAATATTCTTGTTTAGGGACGTGATATAAAGCCGACAAAATTTTACGCACTCGGTGTTTTTCTTGACCGTGTAGTGAATATTCAAGATAGGATTGTCTGTAGAGACTATGAATTTCTTAGCAGGGAGAAGGTCCGATTAGGATAAAAACTATGCTTGTTTTTGAACAAGTTTTAATGATTACTTCATGAGCATGTTTTTGAGCTTAATTGCTTTATTGTGTACTCATCATTTTTGAATTGAAAGAGGAAGATGATACGAAATCTTTTCCATTTACTTATGGAGTTCAATAATTCTTTCTCATAACAGAAATCGTACTTTAATCGTAATTTAGATGCGAAAACAATTTATGGTGTTCTCTGATGGAGTGATATTTAAAAAGCAATCTTATTTGCGCTATTTTAAAATTAACCAATAAGAAAAAAACTTGCGTAATCGTTTTCTATTTAAAATGAATGGATTGTTTTCTGCATTCATTGCAAAAAGTATATTCTGTAGGATATTGCTTTATTGTAGAAATTCTATTCCCTCACTTTTATTCGGGCATCCCTCACATAAAAAATACTCATAAATTTTAATAAGTTATGTAGAAGACAAAAGAAGTGGCTCCCCGGGCCGGATTCGAACCAGCGACCAACCGGTTAACAGCCGGTTGCTCTACCGCTGAGCTACCGGGGAACGGTGCCCAATCATTTAGCTGAGAAGGCTATAGCAAAGCAAGACTGATTTGCAAAGGATAAAATTACTTTTTTTAAAAAAATATGATAAATTGTGTAATAAGAGGAAAAAAGACGAGAGAAGATTTCTACATCTTGACGGATGCGTTGCCTTCCCTTATTGAGACCTTTATATCTGTTGATAAGGCCTTGTGGCGGAATGGTTACGCAGAGGACTGCAAATCCTTGTATCCCGGTTCGATTCCGGGCGAGGCCTCCAGCCGATTTGAAACGAGACGGCTTTTAGGAGAGGTATAGGAAAATAGATTATTTCCCTCTACAGTTGTAAAGACACTTTTATATGAGAGCACTTTTGTATGAGAGATTGTAAGGTTAGAATCTAATTGGTTGACTGTCGTATCCTTTTTTGTAACATCCTTAGTTTAAGAAATCTTTAGGTCCTCATTGTTGCTGTTTTTGTTTGTTTTTTGTAAATTAGGAGAAAATAGTCGTTATGGTTGCAGATTTTGCTGAGCTTCGTCGCAAAATGGTTGACAATCAAATTCGTACAGTTGATGTGACGGATTTATCAGTTCTTGAAGCGTTTTTAACGGTATTGCGTGAGGATTTTGTATCGGAAGATATGAAAGCATTAAGCTATCTTGATACGGATATTGTTCTATGTCCCATGCAAGATGAGGTTCCAGCACGCTACTTAATGAAGCCTGCATCTCTCGCGAAATTATTACAGCTTGCTGCTGTAAAATCATCAGATGTTGTTTTAGATATTGGTGCAAATAGTGGTTATTGTGCAGCCTTGCTTTCAAAACTCGCAGGATCTGTGATTGCATTAGAAAGTAACAAGTCTCTTTTTGAACATGCTCTTGAAGCTTTAGAACGTAATCAATGTGATAATGTAGTTGTCATTCATGGTTCATTAGAGTATGGATACGCTGTTGAGGGTCCTTATGATGTGATTTTTATTGAGGGATCTGTCGATTTTATTCCACAAGGTATCTTTGATCAAATGAAAGACAATGGACGTCTTGTTGTGGTTGAAGGAAATGGAAATGCTGCTGTGGCACGAATCTATATAAAAGAAGATGGAATCATTTCATCCCGTCGTGCTTTTAACCTCGCTGTAAAGCCTCTTCCTTGTTTTTTAAAAACACCTGACTTTGTATTTTAGTGCTTGTTTGTTTTGTGGATAAAAGATAATTTTACTCTTTATTTGAGGTTTGTTACTGTGTGTATTGTGTTTAAAGTAAACAAGAAGTTTCAAGCGTGTTTTTTTCTTCTCTTGAGTCTTTTACTATCAAGGACTGTTCGTGCTGAAACATTGATGGATGCCTTTTCTAAGGCTTATAAACACAATGCTAAGTTGAATAGTGAACGGGCAGCTGTTCGTATCGCTGGTGATGACGTTGTCATTGCGCGGTCAGGGTTATTGCCACAAATTGAAGGGGTTGGGAGCTATGGGCGGAATAAGTCTTTTCCAGGTTCTTATGTCACTTCTGGATCTATAGGCGTAAGATTAAATCAAAGATTATTTGATGGTTTTATTACGCAAAATATGTTTTCTTCCGCTCAAGTTAAGTTACAAGCTCAACGGGAGTATCTTCGCAATGCTGAACAAAATACCTTTCTAGAAACTGTGACGGCTTATGCTAATGTTTATCAGGCACGTCGTGTTGCTGATCTTCGGAGAGAAAATTTAGCAGCTCTTGAAGAGCAAGTTCGTTCCAATAAGGCAAAACTTGATGTGGGTGAGGGAGGACGTGTTGATCTTGCTCAAGCTCAAGCGGCACGTTCTGTGGCGGTTTCAGAACTCAGTCTTGCGCGTGCTGATGTAAAAGCAGCAGAGGCAGTGTATCGACAAATTATTGGTTCTGATCCGGAAAAACTAAAACGCCCGCCTGTTGCCACAGATTTTCCCGCCAATCTTGATACCGCTTACCAAATGAGCGTTGTGATGCATCCAGCAATCCTTTATGCTCAATATTTAGTCGATGCGAGTGGTTATAATGTAAAGGCGAAAGAAGGAGCGTTGCTTCCTAAAGTTGATTTTTCTGCAACAGCATCTTATAATCGAATTTACAGTGGTGTTGGAGAGGATGGCGTTTCTAAATCAATAGGACTGTCAGTGAGTGTTCCAATCTTTGAAGGGGGGCGTACGTCTGCACAGATTCGCCAATCGAAGGAACAGCTTGGACAGGCGCAGCTTCAACTCGATTTAGCGCATAGTAATACGAGACAAGCCCTTACTTCTGCTTGGTTCCAGTTGGAGGGGGCTCGTGCATCTGTTATTGCCTACCGTGAAAGTGTTCGTGCTGCTGAAATTGCTCTTAAAGGTCGTGTTCAAGAAAATCGTATAGGGCAGGCAACGACATTGGATGTTTTAAATTCTCGTACGCAATTGATTAATGCTCAAATTGCGCTTGCAACGGCAGAGCGTAATGCTGTTGTGGCAAGCTATAGTGTTCAATCTTCTATTGGCAAATTGACTGCGCGTTATTTAGGTTTAAAAACAATTCAATATATTCGATAATGCATAAAAGTAGCTCTTTGATTTCAAATCATTTTAGTTTGGAAAAAATTCGTTAATTCGTCGTTGGATATGTTGAGAAATAGAGCGGTGATTGTTCTTTTTAAATGCAGAAAATTGTGCGTAGCGCCCTCTTTATGACAAGCATATTTGAAAATATCATGAGAGGTATGTTGATCTTATGATTCTTTTGCATACACTGAAAGTATGATTCTATTTATTGTTGCGTCTTTGAGAGGTTGTAAAGTATGGTACAGAGTTCAAGCGTGTTACGTGAGCCAAGTATGGATGAAATTTTGACATCTATTCGTGAAATAATCGAAGAAAATGCGGTTCAGTCTGATCAATTTTTAAATGAAGATGTTGTAGTAAATGCTTCGGAAAATCGTTTAGAAGGTGTTTATGATACAACCTTATCGGTTGATGATGCTATGAAAGCCTTGGCTGATCGTATTGGTCTTTCTACTGAGAATCAAGAGGGAAGGATAGCGCAAGAGAAAGAGAATATAGAGGGAGAAAATAATACAGTGGGTGTGGATGCGCAAAAGATGAAGCTTTCTTCTGAAGAGCAGAATTCTGTTTATAAAGAAAAAGAATATGAAGATGAGATAAGAAAATCACAGTCAGATGGAGGAGCTGGTCGTGTGGAGTTGTCTGCATACTGCATTTCTTCTGCAGAAAAGATTGCAAAGGATGTCTTGCGTCCGGCTATAGCAGAATGGTTACAGTCTAAATTGCCTCTTTTGCTGGAAGATATTTTGCGTGAAGAGATTGTGAAGGCGATTAAAAAGTCGTCTTAATGATTTTCTTTGTATTGTTTTTATATTTTCCATTTTATAGGAACTTTTTAACAGTTTTGCGATCTCTCTAGTAAAGAGTTGAGGTTTCTGGGATTCTGATCGAATTTTGATCATATATTATGTTTTTCAGCGGCGTTATGGATGGATAGAATGTTAGAAAAAAACTATGATGCTGCTTCCATAGAGCAACGGGTTGCAAAGAGATGGGAGACTCGTGAGGCTTTTAAAGCGGGAGCGGGTTCTAAAAGTGGGGCTGAGCCTTTTTGCGTTATGCTTCCACCGCCTAATGTTACGGGCTCACTTCATATGGGGCATGCGCTCAATACAACAATTCAAGATATAATGGTTAGATTCCAACGGATGCGTGGCAGAAATGTATTGTGGCAGCCAGGGATGGATCATGCTGGGATTGCTACACAAATGGTTGTAGAGCGTCAACTTGCAGAACGCCAAGAGCCAACGCGTCAAGAAATGGGAAGAGAAAAGTTTATTGAGCGTATTTGGGGGTGGCGCTATGAAACGGGAGGCGTTATTGCAAATCAATTGCGTCGCCTTGGCATTTCATGTGATTGGTCGCGTGAGCGGTTTACAATGGATGAGGGGTTGTCACAGGCTGTTCGTGAAGTTTTTGTTACGCTTTATAAGCAAGGGTTGATATATAAGGATAAGCGCCTCGTTAATTGGGATCCTAAATTGTTAACGGCTATTTCAGATCTTGAAGTTGAGCAAAAAGAAGTTAAAGGACATTTGTGGCACTTTAGATATCCACTTGAGGGTAAAACTTTTGATCCAAATGATGCGACAACTTTTATAATAGTGGCAACAACACGACCAGAAACAATGCTTGGTGATACAGGAATTGCTGTTAATCCGGAAGATGAGCGTTATAAAAATCTTATCGGTAAAAATGCTCTTTTGCCACTTGTTGGTCGTCGATTATTGATCGTTGGCGATACGCATGCTGATCCTGAGGCTGGAAGTGGTGCTGTGAAAATCACACCAGCCCATGATTTTAATGACTTTGAAGTAGGACAGCGTAATGACTTACACTTGATCAATATTTTTACCCAAAAAGCCGAGATCTTTCTTCGTGAAAATGAAGCATTTTTTGATGGTTTGTTTTTATCAGATGAATTAAAAATGTTAGTAGAAAATCTCGATAAAGCTGATCGTTTTGTTGCACGCCAAAAGATTGTTTCTTTGATGGAAGAACGAGGCTATTTAGCTTCTGTTGATGATCATTCTCATATGGTTCCGCATGGAGATCGCAGTGGTGTGCCTATTGAACCTTTTTTGACAGATCAATGGTATGTTCATGCTGCTGAATTAGCGAAGCCCGCGATAGAAGCTGTACAACAAGGAAAAACGCAGTTTGTTCCTGATAACTGGAAAAAGACCTACTTCAATTGGATGCAAAATATTCAGCCTTGGTGCATTTCACGTCAATTATGGTGGGGACATCAGATTCCTGCTTGGTATGGTCCTGATGGAACGGTTTTTGTTGAAAAAAGTGAAAAAGAGGCTTTAGATTCAGCTTTTGCTCATTATGGTGAGACGGTTGAATTAATCCGTGATCCGGATGTTTTAGATACTTGGTTTTCATCAGCTCTTTGGCCTTTTTCAACATTAGGATGGCCCGATAAGACGACAGAATTATCGACCTTTTACCCAACATCTTTATCGGTGACAGGATTTGATATTATTTTTTTCTGGGTTGCTCGTATGATGATGATGGGACTTCACTTTATGGGTGATGTTCCTTTTCCAACGGTTTATGTGCACGCTCTTGTCCGGGATCAAAAGGGTGCAAAGATGTCAAAATCAAAGGGAAATATTATTGATCCCCTAGAGCTTATTGATCAATATAGTGCTGATTCATTGCGCTTTACCTTGGCGATTATGGCGGCACAAGGTCGTGATGTAAAACTTGATGCTTCTCGTATTGCCGGTTATCGTAATTTTGCTACAAAACTGTGGAATGCTACTCGATTTGCACAGATGAATGGTGTAAAGCATGATCCAAATTTTAAGCCAGAACAAGCGAAACTGGCGCTTAATCGTTGGATTTTAACAGAGCTCTCTAAAGCGATTTCGGTTGTAACGAAAGGGATTGAGCACTATAAATTTAATGAGTCTGCTGCTGCACTTTACCGCTTCATTTGGAATACTTTCTGTGACTGGTATTTGGAACTACTCAAACCTATCTTTCAAGGAGAAGATGACGTGGCTAAAAGTGAGGCTCAGGCTTGTACTGCTTGGGTTTTAGATGAAGTCTATAAGCTTCTTCATCCCTTTATGCCGCATATTACAGAAGAGTTATGGTCACTTACAGAAACGCAAGAAATCAAGCGTGAGGATATGCTTGCATTAATAAAATGGCCAGAGGCAACATTGATGGATGAAGAGGCTGCTGCTGATATTAATTGGCTTATTGATGTGGTCACGGGGATTCGGTCTGTACGTTTTGAAATGAATATTCCTGCGGCGACACGAGCACCTCTTGTTGTTGTTGAAGGAGGGGAAGTAACGCGAAAGCGTGTGCAGCGTTATGATGCACTGCTTAAAAAGTTAGCACGTATCGAAGTCATTGATTTCTCTGATAAAGTTCCGGAAATATCAGCCCAAATGATTTTGGGAGAGGCTGTTTTTTGTTTGCCATTAGGACAGTTGATTGATTTAGAGGCTGAACGTGTTCGCTTGAAGAAGGAAGTTCGTAAAATTGAACAAGATATTGAAAAAATATCACTTAAGTTAAATAATCCTAAATTTATAGAAAATGCAAAAGCAGAAATTGTTGAAGGTGAACAAAATAGGGTTATAGAACTGCGGGCTGCACAAGAAAAAATATCTATTGCTTTAGAGCGGTTGGGCTGATTCTCATTTTTTGTTTTTTGATGGATGATTTCATAGCATTATGGCTGGTATCGATTTTTTTTTGAGAAAACTTTTTCTTTTGTTGGTGTTTCGTGAATGCGATCATGAGATCTCTACGGCGCTCCAACATTTTTTATGTTCATTATTAAAGAGACGTTTCTTAAGGCATCCCAAGCTTATTTCGTGCCGATGCCTATGAATAGTATGATGATAAAAAGTCATAGGGGCTCCCTATCTTTGCGCTTGTGAAGTAACGAGGCGGTGCCACTATACAACTTTACCGGGGTTCAATGCTGTGCGGGCAGCTCTGGGTACTTAAAATGTTTTTTAATTCTTTCTTATACAGTTTCACTCCACGCAGGCTCTCCTGCTTGTAATGTGCAAGTGGATGGTTTTGATTTTTTCAACATGCAACAGGTTTGGAATGAGAAAATTTTTACGGTATTTAGTGTTCTTGTTCAGTAAGCGAAGAAGAAAGTTATCATTATAAATCAACATGTTGATTTGTTACTGGAAGACATTATTATTTAGGGAAATAAGGCATATAAAACTTCACATGTGGTATTTTTGTTAGGAAGTGGTGAATATTTGGGAGAAATCTTACTTGTAGAGCTAAGGCGCAAGCGGGTAGGTCGCTTAGATTTTCTAGTCTCCCATGTTGTGATAGCTTTTCTATTTGAGTATGTTTGTTAGAGGTATTTTAGATTCTCTTTTAAGTTTATCCGCAAACCCTGCTTATCGCTTATGTGCAAGTGATTTTAATTGCTTCAGTATGAAAGGGAAAAGGAATCTTTCTATATCGGGAGTATAAATCATATTAAAAATGATCATTATATCTTTATAAATCAATATATTATTTATTAATCAAAGCGTGTGAAATAACCAGTAGTGAGAATTTAGCGAAAAAACTAGATTGTTTATGGATTGATGGGGATGAGAAACTTCATTGTTAATGAATAACGATAAAGCTATTGAGCAGCACCATCTTTACGCTTATGAAAAAGTAATCCGGCACTATTGTACACTTGTGCCAGCCCTAGAATGTTGTAACAGATCTTGGCATTTAAGACGGAAGAGCCATTTTTAGTCCTTTCTTATACAGTTTTACCCATATGATCCACCCAGCTTGTGACGTGCCAGCCAAGTGATTTTGATTGATTTAACATATACAGATTTGAAATAAGAAAATCTTACAATATTCGGGATACTACTCAACATACAAGACAGTAAATTATGATTATAAATCAATTTGTTGTAAAGTTATAAAGGCAGTTATGAAGTCATCGCTTAACGATCATCATTATATTTATCTATTTTTTATGTTATTTTTTGTATTTAAATTTTTATTATTCAACATATGTTCCCTCTGTTTTCAAAATTCTGTTCAGTGCGCAGGTTATGTTATTGAGTGATTTTTACGCATTCATATAAACTTTAAAGATAAGACAATCCTATAACGTTAAAGAATATGTTATAAAATCTAGAGTGATGATTTGTATTTAAAAATCAAATTGTTGTCTATAAAAATAAACGCTTAATTTTATTGAATAGTTTTGATTGTTTTTATTTATTTGTCTTTTCTTTTAAAAATTTTACTTTAGAATCTCTATTACAAAGAAGAAGAATTGAAAGGTTTACAAAGAAATTTGTAACAGAGAGAGCAATTAACATTCAGAGTGGGAGGGGGAAATGGTTAAGAGATTCCAGAGCAAGGAAAAAAGCTACGATTGTCGTAACTTTAGGCGGATTTCTTTCGACTGTTTATGTAATAGATGTTAATAGTTTGTAGGAAGTAAATGATGGTTCATTTTATTTTTTAAAAGATGGTATGTTTGCTTATAAAAATAGGCATATACATCAGGCTATTTCAGCATTATATTGTGCTGCTAAAAGAGGCCATATTGGTGCGAATTGGAAACTTGGCTCTATCTATGCAAATGGTGATGCTATTCCTAAAGGATGATTATAAGGCCTATTATTTTTTTGCCATATATCGTTGAAAAAGGTGCTGATCTTGGCTCAGAGGATAAAAGTTATGTTTCTGACGCATTGGTTAAACTTGCGGGATATATAAAAAAGTATTCCTCAATCATCTGTAAAACCTAATCCTTCTTATGTCGCTTGTCTTGATACGCAAGCTGCAGTGAACTATGAAAATCCTAAAGCTCAGTATTATTTAGGAAAAATATTTTTAGAGGGCGAGGGAAAGGAAAAACTCTTATATAAGCAGCATGATGATTTCAACTTTCAGCAAAAAAGAAATCCTTCCGCCCAAGCGATGCTTGGAAATATACTTCTTCAAGAAGAAAAGATCATTCGCAGTACGGAAATGTTAACTGCTGCCTATGAAAAAGCTAATGTAAAAGACAAAAAATAGATTCAACCTTTGCAAGAGAAGGCTTTTACTCTTTGTAATGAATTTGAGAAACGTACAGCAATTTCACTGGCTGCTGATATTTAAAAAATAACAATTTTAAAAATATCTGATCATAATATTTTTTATATTCTCTCATCTGTTATTAAATTTTTCTTCTTTATGTCCAATTGTATAGTAGAGATAGCTTTTTATGATAATATAATGGCTAATGACTTAGGATTTTAGATAAAAATTCTTGCGCTCTTGGTGTTCTTTCTTGCGGATGAGAAAAGAATTCTTTAGATAAACAGTCTTCAAGAATTGTTCCTTGATCTATGAAGATAACACGCTCTGAGACTTTTTGTGCAAAGCCCATTTCGTGTGTTACACAAATCATCGTCATGCCTTCTTCTGCTAAACTGATCATGACATCGAGTACTTCACCTACCATTTCAGGATCTAGAGCAGATGTTGGCTCATCAAAAAGCATAACGTGCGGATCCATGGTTAAAGCACGTGCAATAGCAACACGTTGTTGTTGCCCTCCGGAAAGCTGACCAGGATATTTATCTTTATGCTCGGTCAGTCCAACGCGTTCAAGATATAATAAACCACGTTCAAGCGCTTCTTTTTTGCTGCGTTTTAGAACTTTGATTTGTGCAATTGTCAAATTTTCTGTGACAGATAAATGGGGAAAAAGCTCAAAGTGTTGAAATACCATCCCCACCTGACTTCGCAATTTAGGCAGATTCGTTTGTTTTGAATGCACTGGTGTTCCATTAATCCAAATTTCACCTTTCTGAAAAGGAACGAGAGCGTTAATGGTTTTAATAAGCGTTGATTTTCCGGATCCTGATGGTCCACAAATGACAACCACTTCTCCTTTATTAATGTTGGTTGTACAGTTTTTAAGAACTTGAACTTCGCCATACCAATTAGAAACATTTTTTATTTCGATCATATGCGTAGACATTTTTTTCCCCGTTAGCGAATAATGGATACTTTTTTTTGTAAATATAAAACGATTTGTGACAGTGTAAAACAGATCACAAAATAGAAAATAGCTGCTAAGATATAAGCTTCTTGCTTTACACCAAAATTATTAGCAGCAATATCAAAGCCATTCAAAAGGCTATGACCGCTGATGGCATAAACAAGGGTTGTATCCTGAAAGAGGATAATGACTTGGGTTAAAAAGACTGGAAGCATATCTCTAAAAGCTTGAGGAAGAATAACAATATACATACTTTGCCAATATGTCATTCCAAGAGCCTGTCCCGCATATTTTTGTCCTTGCGAAACTGAATTGATACCAGCACGCATAATTTCAGCAAAGTAGGCTGTTTCAAATACGGTAAAGGTAATGAGTGCTGATTTATTGGCACCGATGGAGGTACCGGTTAAAAAAGGCAGAAGCACAAAAAACCATAAGATAACCATTACAAGCGGTATTGAACGCATAGCGGTTATGTAAACGATTGCAAACCAAGAAAGAAGTTTTATGGAAGAAAGGCGCATCATTGCCAAAAATGTGCCGAAAATAAATCCTAATACCGTTGCAAAAAGAGTTAGAAAAACGCTAAAGAGCAAACCTGATAAAATGTAAGCACGAAATACATCAAAGGTAAAAAAGGAAAAATCAAAGTCAGAAAAGTTGAAAGGAAAATAAAGTCCAAACTGAGAGCTTATGAAATTTATCATATTCAATTTCCCTTTGTTTGAAAATTAGGAATTTTGAGTATTTGTTCAATGATTGTCATCACAATGAATACGAATAAGGCGATAAGAATATAAAGAATCGTAACAAGCAAATAGTTTTCGTAAACATGGCTTATTTCTTCAATTGCTTGGTATTGAAACTGCATGAGCTCATTGATTGAAACGGCGAATGCTATAGATGAATTCTTCACAATGCCCATTGCTTCTGAAGTAAGCGGCGGCATAATTGCACGCATAGCACGCGGTAATAGGATATAGCGATAAGTTTGATAAGTCGTAAACCCCATTGCCATTGCAGCATAGCGTTGTCCTGAAGGAATTGCTTCAATGCCTGAACGAACCTGTTCTGCAATGCGTGCTGATGTAAAGAATCCTAACGCGCATGTTACTAAGAGAATCGGGGAAAATTTCATCGCTGGTGGATAAATTTTAGGAACAACGAAATACCACAAAAATACTTGTACAAGGAGGGGAATGTTACGCATGATCTCCACCCAAATAGCACCGATAGTGCGAAATACACAATTGATGATGGATGTTTTGGGTAAAGTGCGCATTGTTCCTATAATAACACCACAAAATAGGGCTAATATCAGTGAGGTGATAGACAATATAACCGTATTTTTTAAGCCATCGAGAAGTGTATCTAGATAAGTATGACTCACACCGGGAGTCCCCAAACATCCCATTACCAGTGTTTGCGTAAGGTCATCTCTACAAAGAAAAGAAAAGTCCATTAATTGATATTCCCTTAAATTAGTCATTCACAGATAGAACAATAAATCCAAGTGTATCTACATAGGTAGAATTTGTTAAAAAGTGAACTAAAATATAAACCACACTCAACTAAAGAGTGTGGTTCTTTTTTCGAATTTTATAAATCTTTTTCTGTGTAGCTTTCCCGCGGCTTATTGTTTGGGTGTTCCCAAGCGTATCTTGTCTGTTTTGATAAGGGAAGGTTCATCACAGTATTAGCAGGTGGAATCGGTTTCATAAACCACTTATTGTAAAGCTGTTCAAGTGATTCGTCTTTAATTTGACGGAGAATACTATCGTTGATTGCTTGTTCAAATTTTTTGTCATGTAATCTAAGCATGCAGGCGATGGGTTCGACTGACAGTACGGTATCAAGAATGACATAATCAGATGGATTTTTTGATTTTGCAATATGTCCAGCAAGAATTGAGGCATCCATAACAAATGCATCGGCACGACCCGATTCGAGCAATAAGAAGCTATCTCCGTGATCCTTTCCTTTGACAACCTTAAAATGAATGTTTTTTGCACGTTTATTTTTACGAATAAGTTGAACTGATGTCGTACCGGTGGTTGTTGCAACCGTTTTTCCATTTAAATCATTAAGAGATTTAATGTTGGAGTTTTTCTTAACAGCAATCCTAACCTCTTCAACGTATGTTGTATAAGCAAATGCTGCTTCTTTACTGCGGGCAATATCATTTGTCGTTGAGCCGCACTCAAAATCATAGGTTTTATTTTTTAAGAGAGGAATTCTATTTTGAGAAGTGATGGGAAGATAATGGATTTTAATTGGTTTACCAATTTTTTTTGAGATATCATGAATGATACGTTCTGCCATTTCTGTGTGAAAACCTACATATTTATTATTACCAAGGGCATAGGCCAATCCCGATGATTCACGGACTCCTAAAGTGATTTCCCCTGTTCGTTTTATTTTTTCAAGGGTATCGTCTCCAGCATGTGCAACACTTGTAAACCCAATGGTTGCTGCTGCAACAAACATTAATAATGATTTCTTCATTTATGTCCTCCATTCATTTATTTTTTAATTACTTAGAATATATTGTTTGTATGGTGTAGCATAGTTATTTTTCTGAGTGGATTTTTTTTGTTATCTCATAAAATGAGGGCTGTACTTTCTTAATTGACATTAAGATGAATCCAAACAGGAACATGGTCTGATGTTTTTTGATATCCCCTTACTTCTGCTTGACTATGAGCACAAATAAGGTGATCAACAGCTTCTGGTGATAAGAGTAAATGATCAATGCGAATCCCATTATTTTTAGGCCAAGCAGCCGCTTGAAAATCCCAGAAACTAAAGGAGGGGGCATCGGTAACATTCCGGATAGCATCGTAAAGACCTAAATG
This sequence comes from Bartonella massiliensis, assembly GCF_902150025.1. Classification (GTDB taxonomy): domain Bacteria; phylum Pseudomonadota; class Alphaproteobacteria; order Rhizobiales; family Rhizobiaceae; genus Bartonella; species Bartonella massiliensis. Next base: position 24,512 of record NZ_CABFVS010000017.1, on the reverse strand, counting down.
AAGAATACGTTGGAATGCTTTTCTTGTTTGTAGAAGGAACAAGGCATCTTGCTTCCATTCTTGAGGTTTTTTTGCATCTAATGGGGCGGGGATGACATTGTAATCACCTGCTAAAATAAGAGGCTCTTCATAGGTAAGCAGTGATTTTGCATGGGCATATAATCTTTCCATCCATTCCATTTTATAGGCATATTTTTCACTCTCGATAGGATTTCCATTGGGCAAATAGAGAGATGCAATACGCACAACACCTTTGTTTGTTGAATAAACGGCTTCAATGTAGCGTGTTTGTTCATCATTATCATTGCCTGGTAATCGACGGATTACTTCATCAGGTGTTTTTTTAGAAAGAATCGCAACGCCATTAAAACTTTTTTGTCCGTGTGTTTCTATATGGTAACCTAGATTTTCAATTGCATCGCGTGGAAAATTTTCATCAATACTTTTTATTTCCTGCAGACAAACTATGTCGGGCTGACTTTGCTGTAGCCATTGATACAATGTTTCATGTCGTGCTTTTATTCCGGCAATGTTCCACGTTGCTATTTTCATTCCGCTTATCATTAGATGTTAAATATTCAATTCAATTTAATTGCATTCATTTTTTATTATGTTTTATCGTTCGTTTTCTTATTTAAGTCGATATTACTATGGTAAATTCGATATTACTATGGTAAATTGATTTATCAAGGGTACAAAAACAAATTGAAAGTTTTAAAATTTAATTTATTTTGATTTTTGAAAACTTTCTGCTGTTTAGTTCTTGACGAATGTCTGTGTTCTCGCTATTAAACACAAACATAACCGATGTGGAAGTGATCGTTTTTTGGATAGCTCCAAAATATTGTTCAAGCGGGTGTTAAGAAGATTAAAAGCAAATGCTAGTGCAAGAGGCTATTGCCTTCTCTGCTTGTGATCGGGTAGGCTGTTTTTAGCAGGTGTGCCCGATTTTGTGTGTAGAATAAGGTATCCATTTTGATTTCTGTTGGAGTGGATAAAAAAATAAAAAAGCCCGGTTGGGTACAAAGAAATGTAGATCAAAAAGAGGAAGGTTGCATGCCTACCGTAAACCAGTTGATTCGCAAGCCGCGTGTGGCGCCAGTTAAACGTAATAAGGTTCCTGCTTTGCAGTCGAATCCACAAAAGCGTGGTGTTTGTACGCGTGTTTATACAACAACGCCGAAGAAGCCTAATTCTGCTCTTCGTAAGGTTGCTAAGATTCGCTTGACGAATGGATTTGAAGTGATTGGTTATATTCCTGGAGAGGGACATAACCTTCAAGAGCACTCTGTTGTGATGATTCGTGGTGGTCGTGTGAAAGATTTGCCAGGGGTTCGTTATCACATCATTCGTGGTTTGCTTGATACGCAAGGTGTTAAGAATCGTAAACAGCGTCGTTCAAAGTATGGCGCGAAGCGTCCAAAATAATATATGAGAGACAAAGCCGATGTCCCGTCGTCATAGAGCAGAAAAGCGTGAAATTAATCCGGATCCTAAATTTGGTGATTTGGTTATTATGAAATTTATGAATGCCATTATGTTTGATGGTAAAAAGTCAGTTGCAGAGCGTATTGTTTATGGTGCGCTTGATTCTGTAGAGAAAAGAGTAAAGGCAGATCCTGTGGAGTTATTTCATCGGGCTTTGGAGAATGTTGCGCCCCATGTTGAGGTTCGTTCGCGTCGTGTTGGTGGTGCTACTTATCAAGTTCCGGTTGATGTTCGTCCTGATCGCCGCCAGGCTCTTGCTATTCGTTGGTTGATTTCTGCGGCACGTGGTCGCAATGAGACGACGATGATTGAGCGTTTATCTGGTGAATTGATGGATGCAGCTAATAATCGTGGTTCTGCTGTGAAGAAACGTGAAGATGTTCATCGTATGGCCGAAGCTAATCGTGCTTTTTCTCACTATCGCTGGTAGAAGTTTTAAACTAAGGCAAATATAATGGCTCGCGAATATAAAATTGAAGATTATCGTAATTTTGGTATTATGGCGCATATTGATGCCGGTAAGACCACAATGACTGAACGTATTCTGTTCTATACAGGTAAGAATCATAAAATCGGTGAGACCCATGATGGTGCCTCTACGATGGATTGGATGGAGCAGGAGCAGGAGCGCGGTATTACGATTACATCTGCTGCAACGACCACTTTTTGGGAAGGGCATGATGGTCGCAAGCGCCGCTTTAATATTATTGATACGCCAGGGCACGTTGATTTTACTATTGAAGTCGAGCGTTCTTTACGTGTTCTTGATGGAGCAATAGCGTTATTAGATGCCAATGCTGGTGTGGAGCCTCAGACAGAAACTGTTTGGCGGCAGGCTGAGAAATATCGTGTGCCTCGCATGGTTTTTGTTAATAAGATGGATAAGATCGGTGCTGATTTCTATCGTAGTGTGGAAATGGTTGGCTCTCGGTTGGGAGCTAAGGCGCTTGTTTTACAGTTACCGATTGGTGCTGAAAATGACTTTGAAGGTGTTGTTGATCTTGTTGAAATGAAAGCTTTAAAGTGGGATGGCTCTATTGGTGCTTCTGCGGTGATCAGTGAAATTCCTTCTGATTTAAAGGAAAAAGCTGAAGAGTATCGCGAGAAGTTGATTGAAATGGCGGTGGAGGTTGATGAGGCTGCGACAGAGGCTTATTTGGAGGGTGTTATGCCAAGCAACGAGCAACTTGTTTCTCTTATTCGTAGGGGAACCGTAGAGGTTCAGTTTCATCCTGTTCTTTGTGGTACTGCTTTTAAGAATAAGGGTATTCAGCCGCTTTTAGATGCCGTTGTTTCTTATCTTCCTTCTCCAATTGATATTCCAGCTATTAAGGGTATCGATGTAAAGACTGAGGCTGAGACGACACGTGAGTCTTCTGATGATGCTCCGCTATCTATGCTTGCTTTTAAAATTATGAATGATCCTTTTGTTGGTTCGTTGACTTTCTGTCGTATTTACTCTGGTAAAGTCCATAAAGGTTTTTCTCTTGAGAATACAGTGAAGAAAAAGAAAGAACGTTTAGGGCGTATGCTTCAAATGCACTCAAATTCTCGTGAGGATATAGAGGAAGCATTTGCTGGTGATATTGTTGCTCTTGCTGGTCTTAAGGAAACAACAACAGGTGATACGCTTTGTGATCCTTTAAAGCCTGTTATTTTGGAGCGGATGGAATTTCCAGAGCCTGTTATTGAGATTGCTATTGAGCCGAAGACAAAAGCAGATCAAGAAAAAATGGGAATTGCTCTTAATCGTTTGGCGGCAGAAGATCCTTCATTTCGTGTTAAGTCAGATGAAGAGTCGGGACAAACTATTATCGCTGGAATGGGTGAGCTTCATCTTGATATTATTGTTGATCGTATGCGGCGTGAGTTTAAGGTTGAAGCCAATATTGGGCAGCCGCAGGTTGCTTATCGTGAATCAATTACTAAAATGGCAGAAATCGATTATACGCATAAGAAACAATCGGGTGGTGCTGGTCAATTTGCTCGTGTAAAAATTATTTTTGAACCGCATGAAGGTGATGATTTTATTTTTGAGTCGAAGATTGTTGGTGGTGCTGTTCCTAAAGAATATATTCCAGGTGTCCAAAAGGGGATTGAGAGTGTTATGGGGTCGGGACCTCTTGCAGGGTTCCCTATGCTTGGTGTAAAAGCAACGCTTATTGACGGTGGCTATCACGATGTTGATTCTTCTGTATTGGCCTTTGAAATTGCTGCTCGTGCAGCTTTTCGTGATGGCGCAAAGAAGGCTGGTGCACAGCTTCTTGAACCGATCATGAAGGTGGAAGTTGTTACGCCAGATGATTATGTTGGTGATGTTATTGGTGATCTTAACTCTCGGCGGGGGCAGATTTCGGGAACTGAGGCACGCGGTATTGCAACGGTTGTGAATGCCATGGTTCCTTTGGCAAATATGTTTGGTTATGTGAATACTCTTCGCTCTATGAGTCAGGGGCGTGCACAGTATACAATGCAGTTTGATCATTACGAGCCTGTTCCTTCGGCTGTTGCTTTGGAGATTCAAAAGAAATACGCGTAATTTCAGGTTGGTAATTAATTTTTAACTTAGTCCTTATTTTGGACGGAAAATGGAGAGCTCAAATGGCGAAGAGCAAATTTGAACGTACGAAACCGCATGTTAATATTGGTACGATTGGTCACGTTGATCATGGTAAGACTTCGTTGACAGCAGCGATTACGAAATTTTTTGGTGAATTTAAAGCCTATGATCAAATTGATGCGGCACCAGAGGAGCGTGCGCGTGGAATCACCATTTCTACAGCCCATGTTGAGTATGAAACGGAAAATCGTCATTATGCCCACGTTGACTGCCCCGGACACGCTGACTATGTGAAAAATATGATCACTGGAGCAGCGCAGATGGACGGTGCTATTTTGGTTGTTTCAGCCGCTGATGGTCCTATGCCACAGACTCGTGAGCATATTTTGCTTGCTCGCCAAGTTGGTGTTCCAGCGATTGTCGTTTTTCTTAATAAAGTTGATCAGGTTGATGATGCAGAGCTTTTAGAGCTTGTAGAACTTGAGGTTCGGGAGCTTTTATCCAAATATGATTTCCCAGGTGATGATATCCCCATTGTTAAAGGTTCTGCGTTGGCAGCGCTAGAGGATAAAGATAAAAACATTGGTGAGGATGCGGTTCGTCTTCTCATGAGTGAAGTTGATAGTTATATCCCAACCCCTGAGCGTCCTGTTGATCAACCATTTTTGATGCCAATAGAAGATGTCTTTTCGATTTCAGGTCGTGGAACGGTTGTTACGGGTCGTGTTGAGCGTGGTATTATTAAAGTTGGAGAGGAAATCGAGATTATCGGCATTCGTCCAACGTCTAAGACGACGGTGACAGGTGTTGAAATGTTCCGCAAGCTTTTAGATCAAGGTCAAGCGGGTGATAATATAGGGGCTTTGCTTCGTGGTGTTGATCGTGAAGGAATTGAGCGTGGTCAAGTTTTGGCGAAACCTGGTTCTGTTACACCACATACGCGTTTTAAAGCAGAAGCTTACATTTTGACGAAAGATGAAGGCGGTCGTCATACGCCCTTTTTCACGAATTATCGTCCTCAGTTTTACTTCCGTACAACGGATGTTACAGGTATTGTTACGCTTCCAGAAGGAACAGAAATGGTTATGCCAGGCGATAATGTTGCGATGGATGTGTCTTTGATTGTCCCGATAGCGATGGAAGAGAAGTTGCGTTTTGCTATTCGTGAAGGTGGTCGTACAGTTGGTGCTGGTATCGTCTCTAAGATCATTGAGTAAATAATGCTTTGTTGAGCGCCTTGATTATTGAAGGCGCTTTTTATGACAGGAAAATAAAGAGCATGAACAGTCAAAATATTCGCATTCGCTTGAAAGCGTTTGATCATAGGATTCTTGATACGTCGACGCGCGAGATTGTATCAACTGCTAAACGGACTGGTGCAAATGTCCGTGGTCCCATTCCGCTTCCGACGCGGATTGAGAAATTTACAGTCAATCGTGGACCGCATATAGATAAGAAGAGTCGTGAACAGTTTGAAATGCGTACGCATAAGCGTCTTCTTGATATTGTTGATCCAACGCCACAAACAGTGGATGCGCTTATGAAGCTCGATCTTTCTGCTGGTGTGGATGTGGAAATTAAGCTCTGAGGTTTGAAGGACAGAAGGAACAGACCCGATGCGTTCAGGTGTAATAGCACAGAAGCTGGGCATGACCCGTATTTATAATGATGCTGGTGAGCATGTGCCGGTAACAGTACTTCGTTTGGAGAATTGTCAAGTTGTTGCTCAGCGTACAGTTGAAAAGAATGGTTATACTGCTGTTCAATTAGGTGTAGGCTTTGCTAAGGTTAAGAATACTTCACAAGCTCTTCGTGGACATTTTGCTAAGGCTTCTGTTGAGCCTAAAGCTAAAATAGCAGAGTTTCGTGTGAGCCCCGATAATCTTCTTGATATCGGTACTGAAATTACAGTAGAGCACTTTGTCCCAGGACAGAGAGTTGATGTGACAGGTACTAGTATTGGTAAGGGGTTTGCTGGTGTTATGAAACGACATAACTTTGGTGGACATCGTGCTTCCCATGGTAACTCAATTACACATCGTGCTCATGGTTCTACGGGGCAATGCCAAGATCCTGGTAAGGTTTTTAAAGGAAAAAAAATGGCTGGCCATATGGGGCAAGTACGTGTAACAACACAAAATATTGAAGTTATCTCCACTGATATTGAGCGTGGTTTAATTTTAGTACGTGGTGCTGTTTCTGGTTCTAAGGGATCTTGGATTTTGGTGAGAGATGCTGTGAAGAAGCGTCTTCCTGATAATGCTCCAAAGCCTGCCGGTGTTCGTCGTCTTGTAAAGGAGAAAACAGAAATGGTTACTCCGGTGACGGAAACCTCTGAAGTTGAGGGAGCCTAATAATGGATCTTGTAATTAAAACTCTTGATGGTCATGAAGCTGGCAAATTAAAGGTTTCTGAATCTATCTTTGATCTTGTCCCGCGTGAGGACATTTTGCAACGTGTTGTTCGTTGGCAGCTTGCGCGTCGTCAACAGGGAAGTCATCAATCCCAAGGGCGCTCTGATGTGTCACGAACAGGGGCAAAAATGTTTAAACAAAAGGGAACAGGGCGTGCTCGACATTCATCTGCACGTGCGCCACAGTTTCGAGGCGGAGGTAAGGCGCATGGGCCGGTGGTTCGTAGTCATGCGCATGATCTTCCCAAAAAGATTCGTGCTCTTGGGTTACGTCTTGCTTTATCTGCAAAATTAAAAGCAAAAGATTTAATTATTGTGGATGAATTAGCTGTTAAAGATGCTAAAACGAAATTGCTTGTTTCTCATTTTTCTAAGCTTGGGTTTAATAATGCTCTCTTGATTGGTGGTAAAGAGATTGATATTAGTTTTTTTCGCGCAGCATCGAATATCCCTAATATCGATATTTTGCCCATTCAGGGAATTAATGTTTATGATATTTTGCGTCGCAGCAAACTTGTTTTATCAAAGGCAGCTGTTGAGGCTCTTGAGGAGCGTTTTAAATGACAGATCTTCGCCATTATGATGTAATTATTAGTCCAGTTATTACTGAAAAGTCGACTATGATTTCTGAATATAATCAAGTTGCTTTTAATGTCGCGCCGAAGGCGACAAAACCTGAAATTAAGGCTGCTGTTGAGGCGCTTTTTAGCGTAAAAGTTAAGGCAGTTAACACGATCGTCCGTAAGGGTAAAGTGAAACGTTTTAAAGGTATTGTTGGTCGGCAGAGTGATGTCAAAAAAGCGATCGTAACTCTGGCCAGTGGTCAGACTATCGACGTTTCGACAGGTCTTTAAAGAGGCTCGGAGATAGGAATAATGGCACTTAAGCAATTTAATCCAACGACACCTGGGCAGCGTCAGCTTGTCATTGTGGAACGTTCTTGTCTTTATAAGGGAAAACCTGTAAAGATGTTAACTGAAGGTTTATCTTCAAAGGGTGGGCGCAACAATCGCGGTCGTGTTACGGCTCGTTTTCAGGGCGGTGGTCATAAACGTAGTTATCGGTTTGTTGACTTTAAACGTCTTAAACATAATGTTTCAGCGAAGGTTGAGCGTTTAGAGTATGATCCTAATCGTACTGCTTTTATCGCTTTAATTCGCTATGAGGATGGTCAATTAAGTTATATCCTTGCACCACAGCGGCTTGGTGTAGGTGATTCTATTATTGCTGGTTTAAATGTTGATGTTAAGCCAGGGAATGCTATGCCCCTTGGTAATATGCCGGTAGGCACAATTATTCATAATGTTGAAATGAAGCCAGGAAAAGGGGGGCAGATTGCACGTTCAGCGGGTGCTTATGCGCAGTTGGTTGGACGAGATCACGGTATGGCTATTCTTCGTTTAAATTCTGGTGAACAGCGCTTGGTTCCTAGCAGTTGTTTTGCAACTGTTGGTGCTGTTTCAAATCCTGATCATGGGAATATTAATGATGGTAAGGCAGGTCGATCTCGTTGGCGTGGTAAGCGTCCACATGTTCGTGGTGTTGCTATGAACCCCGTTGATCATCCGCACGGTGGTGGTGAAGGTCGTACATCGGGGGGGCGTCATCCAGTGTCTCCTTGGGGTAAACCTACGAAAGGTAAGCGTACGCGCTCCAATAAAGCCACTGATAAGTTTATTATGCGTACGCGTCATCAGCGCAAGAAATAAGAAAGGTAGTCTGAAGTGGTTCGTTCAGTTTGGAAAGGTCCGTTTGTTGACGGCTATCTTCTTGGTAAAGCAGAGAAGGTACGTGCAAGTGGGCGCAATGAAGTTATAAAAATATGGAGTCGCCGCTCTACTATTTTGCCGCAATTCGTTGGTTTGACTTTTGGTGTTTACAACGGCAATAAGCATATTCCTGTTTCTGTTTCTGAAGAGATGGTTGGACATAAGTTTGGTGAGTTTGCTCCTACCCGGACTTATTATGGTCATGGTGCCGATAAAAAAGCGAAGAGGAAGTAGGAATGGGAAAAGCTAAGGTTCCGCGCCAGCTTAAAGATAATGAAGCAAAGGCTGTCACACGAACAATTCGTGTTAGTCCGCAGAAGCTTAATTTAGTTGCTGCAATGATTCGTGGTAAAAGAGTTAATGTGGCATTGGCTGATTTGATGTTTTCGCGTAAACGTATTGCTGCTACGGTGAAAAAAACACTTGAATCAGCGATTGCGAATGCAGAAAATAACCACGATCTTGACATTGATTCGCTTATTGTGGCAGAGGCTTATGTTGGTAAGTCAATCGTGATGAAGCGCTTTCATGTTCGTGGTCGCGGACGTGCTAGTCGAATTGAGCGTCCATTTTCACATCTTACTATAATTGTTCGTGAAGTTAGCGAAAAAGTGGAGGCCGCATAATGGGTCAGAAGATCAATCCAATAGGACTTCGTCTTGGTGTTAATCGGACTTGGGATTCTCGTTGGTATGCTGATAGTGGTGAGTATGGGCGTCTTCTTCATGAAGATTTGAAAATTCGCTCATATGTGCTTGAAGAACTTAAACAGGCGGCTATTTCTAAAGTTGTTATTGAGCGTCCTCATAAAAAATGTCGTGTTACGATCCATTCAGCGCGTCCTGGTTTGATTATTGGTAAAAAAGGTGCTGATATCGAAAAGCTTCGTCGTAGGCTTTCAGAAATGACCAATGCTGAAACTTCATTGAATATTGTGGAGATTCGTAAACCGGAGATTGATGCTACGATTATTGCGCAATCAATTGCTCAACAGTTAGAGCGTCGTGTTGCTTTTCGTCGTGCCATGAAGCGTGCTGTTCAATCTGCTATGCGTCTTGGTGCGGAAGGTATTCGTATTAACTGTTCTGGTCGTCTTGGTGGTGCTGAAATTGCGCGTATGGAATGGTATCGTGAAGGTCGTGTTCCACTTCATACCTTGCGTTCTGATGTTGATTACGGTACAGCAGAAGCTAAGACTGCTTATGGTATTTGTGGTATTAAAGTTTGGGTCTTTAAGGGTGAGATTCTTGAACATGATCCGATGGCTTCAGAACGTCGTGCTACGGAAGCTGATCAATCTGGTTCTTCATCGAATCGTCGCCGCGAAAATGCTTAGTTTTTAAGATTGAACTAAAATTTGGAGTAGAGAACAATGTTGCAGCCAAAGCGCACAAAGTTCCGTAAACAGTTCAAGGGCCGTATTCACGGTGTTGCGAAGGGTGGTACGGATTTGAATTTCGGTGCCTACGGTTTGAAGGCTGTTGAGCCGGAGCGGGTTACTGCTCGTCAAATTGAAGCGGCACGTCGTGCGATTACACGTTACATGAAACGTTCTGGTCGTGTATGGATTCGCATTTTTCCAGATCTTCCGGTTACATCTAAGCCAACGGAAGTTCGTATGGGTAAGGGTAAGGGAAGTGTTGATTATTGGGCTGCACGTGTTGCTCCTGGGCGCGTCATGTTTGAGCTTGATGGTGTTCCTGAAGATGTTGCACGCGAAGCATTGAGGTTAGGTGCTGCAAAGCTACCTATAAAAACGCGTTTCATCCAGCGTATTGCTGAATAAAGAGGTTAGCGATGAGAGCCACAGAATTACGGGCGCAAACGCTCGACCAAATGAAAGATGAATTGGCTAAGTTAAAGAAAGAGCAATTTAATTTGCGCTTTCAAAAGGCAACAGGTCAATTAGAAAAGACCGCGCGTGTTAGGCAAGTTCGTCGAGATATTGCACGCATTAAGACTTTTCTTCGTCAAAGATTAAATGAAAGTAAGGTTTAAGGAAATAAGAGATGCCTAAACGCGTTTTGCAGGGTGTTGTTGTTAGCGACAAAAGCGATAAGACTATTGTTGTCAAAGTCGAGCGTCGTTATTCTCATCCGCTTCTGAAAAAGACTGTTCGGCAGTCTAAAAATTATAAAGCGCATGACGAGAGTAATCAATTCAAGATTGGGGATCAAGTTTCTATTCAGGAATCGAGACCAATTTCGAAAGATAAATGTTGGATTGTTGTGAAAGACAATGTAGCGTAATGGGCTAAGTTTATCGTTTTAGAATTTAACAGTGGTTTTTCGTTGGTAAATTTGAAGGCGATGACTTTATCGTTATTTGGCAGGCAAATCCGATTGTATAAAAGGTACAAGCGGGTATATATATTAAGAAAAGGTGGCCAGTCATGATTCAGATGCAAACAAACCTCGACGTTGCTGATAATTCGGGTGCTCGTCGTGTCATGTGCATCAAGGTGTTAGGCGGTTCAAAGCGGAAATATGCTTCGGTCGGTGACATTATTGTTGTTTCGGTCAAGGATGCTATTCCTCGTGGCCGTGTTAAAAAAGGTGATGTTATGAAAGCTGTTGTGGTGCGTACGGCTAAGGATATTCGTCGCGCAGATGGTAGTGTCATTCGTTTTGATAGTAATGCTGCGGTTTTAGTCGATAATAAAAAAGAGCCGATCGGTACGCGTATCTTTGGACCAGTTCCCCGTGAATTGCGTGGAAGGAATCATATGAAGATCATCTCGCTCGCTCCTGAAGTGCTGTAAAGGGTTCAATTATGCAGAAGATTCGAAAAGGTGATAAAGTTGTTGTTTTATCCGGTAAGGATAAAGGGTCTCGTGGTGAAGTAATTAAAGTTAGTCCAAAAGAGAATAAGGCTTTTGTCCGTGGGATTAATATGGTTAAACGTCATCAACGTCAAACGCAGAAGCAAGAAGCTGGAATTATTTCTAAAGAAGCTCCAATTCATCTGTCTAATTTGGCGATTGCTGATCCTAAAGATGATAAGCCTACACGCGTAGGCTTTCGTGTGAATGCAGATGGTAATAAGGTACGTTTTGCCAAGCGCTCGGGAGAGTTGATTAATGGCTGAGGAAAGACAAATACCGCGTATGAAAGCGCATTATTTTGAAGTGATCCGTAAAGCGCTTCAAGAGAAGTTTAATTACAAGAATGCCATGCAAATTCCGCGGGTTGATAAGATTGTAATTAATATGGGGATAGGTGAAGCAACGGCTGATTCGAAGAAGCCTTCCCTTGCCGCTGAGGATTTAGGACTCATAACCGGTCAAAAGGCTGTTGTTACCCGTGCGCGCAATTCTATTGCGACCTTTAAGGTTCGTGAAGGAATGCCACTTGGGGCAAAAGTGACATTGCGTAAAGATCGTATGTTTGAGTTTTTGGATCGTCTTATTACGATTGCTCTCCCTAGGGTTCGTGACTTTCGTGGGTTAAATCCAAAGAGTTTTGATGGTCGTGGCAATTTTGCTATGGGTATTAAAGAACACATTGTGTTTCCAGAAATCAACTATGATAAAGTTGATCAAATTTGGGGCATGGATATTATCGTTTGTACGACAGCAAAAACGGATGATGAAGCGCGTGAGTTATTGCGTGCTTTTAATTTCCCTTTTCGTTCGTAACGGCAAACGTAGCGAGGTGAAATTATGGCCAAAGTAAGTGCCGTTGAAAAAAATAAGCGTCGTGAAGTGATGGTGAAGCGTTATGCTGCACGTCGTGCACGTTTGAAAGCAATAGTGATGGATCAGAAAGTTTCTCTTGAGGAACGTTTTAAAGCTTCTGTTCAATTAGCAGAATTACCGCGTAATTCTTCGAAAGTTCGTGTTCGTAATCGCTGTGAGGTTTCAGGTCGTCCTAGGGCTTATTATCGTAAGTTAAAAATGTCACGGATTGCATTGCGTGAACTTGGCTCTATTGGCCATATTCCTGGTATTGTAAAGTCTAGTTGGTAAGAGGAGATTATTTAATGTCTATATCAGATCCTCTTGGTGATATGTTAACGCGTATTCGTAATGCACTTAGTCGTAAAAAAAGCAAAGTCGTTACACCAGCTTCAAAGCTTCGTGCACATGTTCTTGATGTTCTTCAGGCGGAAGGTTATATTCGTGGATATCATCAAATAGATTTAGGTGATGGAAAAGCTGAGCTTGAAATCGAATTGAAGTATTTTGAAGGCCTGGCAGCTATTCGTGAGATTTCACGCGTATCAAAGCCTGGTCGTCGTGTGTATGTTTCTGCTAAATCGCTTCCACAGGTGGCAAATGGTCTCGGTATTTCGATTTTATCGACTCCTAGAGGCGTTATGGCGGATCATGAAGCGCGTGAACAGAATGTTGGTGGAGAACTCCTTTGTCGTGTTTTCTAAGTGTGTCCAAGAAAACGGAAGAAAAAGTAGGTTAGAACAATGTCTCGTATTGGAAAGAAACCCATTTCAGTTCCTTCTGGGGTTACTGCTACTGTTGAAGGTCAGCTTGTTAAGGCAAAAGGTCCAAAAGGTGAACTCAGTTACGTCGTTAATGATGAAGTCTTAGTCAAGTTTGAGGAAAATGTTATATCTGTTATGCCGCGTGATCAGTCAAAAGATGCACGATCTAAATGGGGTATGTCACGCTCAATGATTGAAAATATTTTTTGTGGTGTGAAAGATGGTTTTGAAAAGAGATTGGAGATTAATGGGGTTGGTTATCGTGCTGCTATGCAGGGTAAGGATATTCAACTTTCTCTAGGCTTTTCTCATGATGTGGTTTATAAAGTTCCATCGGGTGTGACTGTAACTGTTCCTAAGCCTACAGAGATTGTTGTTTCTGGGATTGATAAACAGCAAGTTGGACAAGTTGCAGCGGAGATTCGCGAATATCGTAGACCTGAGCCTTATAAAGGTAAAGGTGTTAAGCATGCCGATGAACGTATCTTCCGTAAAGAAGGTAAAAAGAAATAAGGATTTTGTATTATGGTTTCATCTAAGGACATTATCCAGCGTCGTGCAAGGCGTGTTCGTCGTAGAATCAAGATGGTTTCTCGTGATCGTCCTCGCTTGAGTGTTTATCGTTCAAATCAAAACATCTATGCTCAGGTTATTGATGATTTACGAGGATGTACACTTGTTTCGGCTTCTACTCTTGAAAGTGATTTGAAAAAATCATTAAAAAGTGGTGCTGATAAAGAAGCCGCTTTTGCTGTTGGTAAGTTAATTGCTGAGCGTGCTAAACAAGCTGGTGTTAATGAAGTGGTTTTTGATCGTGGGGCCTATGTGTATCATGGTCGCATTAAAGCTTTGGCTGAAGCTGCTCGTGAAGGTGGTTTAAACTTTTAAAGTTTTCTATTTATTGAATGAATCAGGATACTTTAGAATATTTCATCTAAGTTCTTCTGATTGGATGAGGAACTTTGTTATCGTGCTTCCGGAAAAGAAAAAGGAATGAGGAATGGCACAAAAAGAACGTAATGATAGAGAAGAACGCGATAATGAATTTGTCGATAGGCTTGTTCATATTAATCGTGTTGCTAAAGTTGTAAAGGGTGGGCGGCGTTTTGGTTTTGCTGCTCTTGTTGTCGTTGGAGATCAAAAAGGGCGTGTGGGTTTTGGACATGGTAAAGCCCGTGAAGTTCCAGAAGCTGTTCGTAAAGCGACAGAATCTGCAAAGCGTGGGATGATTTATGTTCCACTTCGGTCTGGACGTACATTGCATCACGATCTTGAAGGTCGTCATGGGGCTGGGCGTGTTTTGCTTCGTTCAGCATCTGCTGGTACTGGTATCATTGCTGGTGGACCAATGCGTGCTATTTTTGAAGCCCTTGGTATGCAAGATGTTGTTGCAAAATCACTAGGATCGTCGAATCCTTATAATATGGTTCGTGCGACATTTGATGCATTGAAGCATCAAATGCACCCGAGAGATATTGCTGCTCAACGTGGTATAAAATATTCGACTTTGCAGGCGCGTCGTCGTCATTTAGTCGATATAGAAGGGTAGTTTCTGAGATTATCAGAAAAGGAATTAGGAAATGGTTCAGAAAAAATCTCAGAGTGGTAAAACTGTGACGGTAGAGCAAATTGGGAGTTCGATTCGAAATTCACGGATTCAGCGTGCGACCTTGAAGGGGCTTGGACTCAATAAGATACGTCGGCGGCGCGTTTTGGAAGATACACTTTGTGTGCGGGGTATGATTGCTCAGGTTCGGCATCTTGTTCGCGTTATAGATGAAGGTTAAAAGTTGCAGGAGTATTAGATATGAAACTCAATGAACTGCGTGATTGCGAAGGCGCAACAAGAAATCGTAAACGTGTTGGACGTGGTATTGGTTCGGGTATTGGTAAGACGGGTGGCCGCGGTGTAAAAGGGCAAAGATCGCGCTCTGGTGTTTCTCTTAATGGTTTTGAAGGTGGGCAAATGCCTATCTATCGCCGTTTGCCAAAACGTGGATTTAGAAATTTCTTTGCTAAAACCTACAATGAAGTTTCACTGGGACGTATTCAGTTAGCTGTTGATTCAGGTAAGTTGAATATTGAAAAGCCGGTTGATATGATTGCTTTGAAAGAGGCTGGTATTATTCGTCGTGAAAAAGATGGGATTCGTCTTCTTTCTGATGGTGATTTGAAAGCTAAGGTTATCTTTCATGTTTCTGGTGCTTCACAAGCTGCTCGTGCTAAGATTGAAAAAGTGGGTGGCCAGGTTATTTTTCCTGATGTTGTTCGATAATTTTTTTGATATGAAGAGTGATTTAAAGAAGAGGACATCTATTCTTTTAATTATTTTATGAAGAATTGTTTCAGTCCAGCTATTATTTGTGTATAAAGATATAAGTTTTAGGATTATACTTCTGTGATTTAAAGAACTGGAGTGTGAAGTGGAGACGTTTTATGGCATCAGCAGCAGAGCAATTTGCTTCCAATATAAACTTCGGTACCTTTTCGCGTGCAACTGAATTAAAGAAACGTATCTGGTTTACTCTGGCGGCGCTTCTTGTCTATCGTTTTGGCACTTATATTTCTCTTCCAGGTATTAATATTGATGCTTTGCGGCAAACATTTGAACATCATGCATCAGGAGTCTTAGGACTTTTTAATATGTTTGCTGGAGGCGCTGTTGGGCGTATGGCGATTTTTGCACTTGGTATTATGCCTTATATATCGGCATCTATTATTGTGCAGTTGTTAACATCTATTATTCCTTCTTTGGAAATGCTTAAAAAGGAAGGGGAGTTAGGTCGTAAGGTTATTAATCAATATACGCGTTATGTAACAGTCGTGTTGGCTATTTTGCAAGCTTTTGGTATTGCGGTTGCACTGGAAAGCGGTATAGGGACGGGGCTTCAAATTGTTATAGAACCAGGTCTTATGTTTCGTATCTCTTCTGTTATCACGCTTGTTGGTGGGACGATGTTTCTCATGTGGCTTGGTGAGCAAATTACGTCACGCGGTGTTGGTAATGGAGTTTCTCTCATTATTTTTGCAGGGATCGTCGCCAATTTTCCTTCTACTTTTGCTCAGCTTTTGACCGCGCATAGTCAGGCGGATTTATCAACTTTTCTTTTAATAGGAATTGTTCTTATTGCTGTTTTGGTTATCGGACTTATTGTTTTTATAGAGCGTGCACAACGGCGAATTCTTATTCAGTATCCAAAACGTCAGGTTGGTAATCAAATACTTCAAGGTGATATGTCGCATCTTCCTTTAAAGTTGAATACTGCTGGTGTTATCCCACCTATTTTTGCTTCATCTTTATTGTTATTACCTGCTACTATTAATAATTTTTCTGATAAAATGCCGCAATGGGTTCAAGCGATTTCTTATTCTCTTGGTCATGGACAGCCACTTTATATGATTGTTTATGCGTTTTTAATGGCGTTTTTTTGCTTTTTTTATACGGCTATTGTGTTTAATCCAAGTGATACTGCAGATCAGTTGAAAAAACATTCTGGTTTTATTCCAGGGATTCGTCCAGGTGAGCGTACAGCTGAATATATTGATTACGTTTTGACGCGTATTACTGTTGTAGGTGCTCTTTATATTATCTTGGTTTGTTTACTCCCTGAATTTATGATATCTGCATTACAAGTTCCTTTTTATCTTGGGGGGACGTCCTTGTTGATTGTTGTGACTGTTACTCTTGATACGGTTGCGCAAATTCAAGGGCATCTTGTTGCGCACCAATATGAAGGGTTGATAAAAAAATCAAAACTTCGTGGAGGTCGAAGAAATCGATGAGAGTTGTTCTTTTAGGTCCTCCTGGAGCAGGAAAAGGGACGCAGGCTAAAATGTTAACTGAGGAATATAATATTCCTCAGTTATCAACAGGCGATATGTTGCGTGAGGCCATTGCCAGAGAAACGGAAGTTGGTAAAAAAGCTAAAGCTGTTATAAGTTCTGGCGCTTTGGTTCCTGATAGTATTGTTAATCAAATCGTATCAGATCGGATTGATGAAGCTGACTGTATAAACGGTTTTATTTTGGATGGATATCCAAGAACTGTAGGACAGGCAGAAGTGTTACAACAGATCCTTGAGTCAAAAAATATGCGGCTTGATGCTGTTATTGAGTTGTGTGTTGATGAAAACGTATTAATTGAGCGTATGAAAAAGCGTGTTCAAGAGACAATAGAGGCTGGTGGACAGGTTCGTTTAGATGATAATCCTGTTGCTTTTGCAAAAAGATTAGTAGAATACCGTGAAAAAACAGCACCCGTATCAAAATTTTATTCAGAGAGAGGAATTTTGAAGGTCATTGATGGAATGATTGGTGTTGCTGAAGTAACGCGTATGATTAAAGGTTTTCTTTTATGAGATTTTTTTTATAAGGAAATGAAAAGAGTTGACTTTTGAGATAAAATCTATCACAAACAACTTTAGTTTATTTCAGTTAATTAAGCGGATTCGGAAGGGTTTTGTTCTGAGTCTATTCTTTTTCGTAAGGTACATCAGGTATTTTATAATAATTTGTCAACATAACTAAGGAGAGTAGGCGTGGCTCGTATCGCTGGCGTCAATATCCCGACAAATAAGCGTGTAATTATTGCGCTTCAATATATTCACGGGATTGGACCAAAATTTGCTCAAGAAATTATTGAAAAGGTTGGCATTCCCACGGGACGTCGTGTGCATGAGCTTTCGGATGCTGAGGTTTTGCAGATTCGTGAGGCAATAGATCAGGGATATCAAGTTGAAGGTGATCTTCGTCGTGAAGTCGCTATGAATGTTAAACGTTTGATGGATCTTGGTTGTTATCGTGGATTGCGTCATCGTCGATCTTTGCCTGTTCGAGGACAGCGTACACATACGAATGCTCGTACCCGTAAGGGGCCAGCTAGAGCAATTGCTGGTAAGAAGAAATAAGAATCTTTATGAAAGGTTTTTATATATTCTATTTCTTGTTAAAGTTGGTTTAACACGGAAAAGAAGGTGGAGCTGCTGATATTACGGCAGTGATGAGATCGTTGAAAGGAAAAATATGGCCAAGGAAGCCACACGTGTTCGTCGTCGCGAACGAAAGAATATTTCATCAGGTGTTGTGCATATTAATTCAACATTTAATAATACAATGATTACGATTACTGATGCTCAGGGAAATGCGATTGCATGGTCATCTGCTGGGGCTCAAGGGTTTAAAGGTGCACGTAAATCTACACCTTTTGCTGCTCAGGTTGCTGCGGAAGATTGTGCGAGAAAAGCACAAGAACATGGTATGCGTTCTTTGGAAGTTGAAGTTTGTGGTCCTGGGGCAGGGCGTGAATCTGCTCTACGTGCATTGCAATCTGTTGGGTTTGTCATTACTTCTATTCGTGATGTAACACCAATTCCTCATAATGGATGTCGTCCGCGGAAAAGGCGGCGTGTTTAATTGGGTGTTATTTTTTTGTTATCGGAGATTTCTCTGATGTTCACATTGGTCGTTACGATTGAATGGTAACGGAACTAAAGAACGGGAATAAAAATATGATCCAGAAAAACTGGCAGGAACTTATTAAACCCAATAAGGTTGAATCATGTAAGCATGATAATCCAAATATTACAAGTGTCATTGCTGAGCCTCTTGAACGAGGATTTGGCTTGACATTAGGAAATGCGCTTCGTCGTGTGTTGTTATCTTCGCTTCGTGGTGCCGCTATTACTGCTGTACAGATTGATGGTGTTTTACATGAATTTTCATCAATCCCAGGCGTTCGTGAGGATGTTACAGACATTATTTTGAATATAAAGGAAATTGCACTTCGTATGCAAGAAGAAGGGCCTAAACGTGTTGTTGTTTATAAAGAGGGGCCTGGTGTCGTAAGAGCGGGAGATATCAATACCGTTGGAGATATGGAAATTCTCAATCCAGATCATGTTATCTGTACCTTGGATGAAGATGCTGAAATTCGTATGGAATTTATTGTCAACACAGGAAAGGGCTATGTTCCCTCTGATCGTAATTATGTTGAGGATGCCCATATAGGACTTATTCCGATTGATAGTCTTTATTCGCCAATTCGTAAAGTATCTTACAAAGTGGAAAATACACGTGAAGGTCAAGTTCTCGATTATGATAAATTGACATTAACGATTGAGACAAATGGGGCTGTTCATGGGGAAGATGCTGTTGCTTTTGCCGCACGTATTCTTCAGGATCAACTATCGTTATTTATTAACTTTGAAGAACCACAGAAGGAGCCTGTTGAAGAAGCTGATTCTGAGCTTTCCTTTAATCCTGCACTTCTCAAAAAAGTGGATGAATTAGAACTTTCCGTTCGTTCGGCAAATTGTCTTAAGAATGATAATATTGTTTATATTGGTGATCTTATTCAAAAAACAGAATCTGAAATGCTTCGGACCCCCAATTTTGGTCGTAAGTCATTGAATGAGATTAAAGAGGTTTTGGCATGTATGGGGTTGCATCTTGGGATGGAAATTTCAGCATGGCCGCCTGAAAACATTGATGATCTTGCTAAACGCTATGAAGATCAGTATTGAAATTAGAATTTAAGGAGAAGGCTTATGCGCCATAGTAAGTCAGGACGCAAGTTGAATCGGACTGCTAGTCACCGTAAAGCGATGTTTGCAAACATGGCAACTTCGTTGATCGAGCATGAGCAGATTGTGACAACCCTTCCAAAGGCTAAAGAAATTCGTCCTATTGTTGAAAAACTCGTTACTCTTGGTAAACATGGCGGTTTGCATGCGCGTCGACAAGCGATTGCAGCACTTCGTGATACAGGAAAAGTTGCAAAGTTATTTGATATTCTTGCACCACGTTATGCATCACGCAACGGTGGATATTTGCGTATTATGAAAGCGGGGTTTCGTACCGGTGATAATGCACCTATGGCTGTTATAGAATTTGTTGATCGTGATGTTGAAGCGAAGGGAGCAGGGGATCGTGCTCGTATGGAGGCTTCAGAAGATAAAAAGGGAACTTCTTCGTAAAGTTTTCTTATTCTGTTGAATTTTTTAAAGGCCGCCTTGTTATGGGCGGTTTTTTTGATGCGTATTTTTTTAAGTTTGTTTTTATTCAAAAAATAGATGGGGAGAGAAAATTATAGGATATTGAATTATTTGATTTTTATAATATTTACTGCTTAAATGGGTTGTTTTTATTCTCTATTATGAAATATTAATAGAGTTCTTTGCGGGGATGCATTTTAAAAATTCTATGAATCTTCAACGAGTGGGCTGATTTTGTAAGGAGTAGATTTATGAGGTATTCTTTTGGGGTGCGGCTTTTTTTTGTGATTATGGTTCTAATATCGTTTGATCATGTATATGCTCATGTTCCTCAAACACAAAAGGAAATCACTCTTTCATTTGCTCCTTTAGTTAAAAAGACAGTTCCATCTGTCGTCAATATTTATGCAGCTCGACAAATTAGAGCGCGATCTCCTTTTGATGGTGATCCATTTTTTGAGCAATTTTTTGGTCGTTTGCAAAATAATTTTCCTGTTCGTAAGCAATCATCATTAGGATCAGGGGTTATTGTTGATAAGCGTGGTTTGATTGTTACAAATTACCATGTTATTAAAGATGCAAGCGAAATTAAAGTAGCTTTTTCTGATGGGCGAGAGTTTGAGAGCAAGGTTGTGCTTAAAGATGAAGCAACAGATATTGCTATTTTGGAAGTTGATGCAAAAGATACTCTGTTTTCTGTTCTCCCTTTGGGGGATTCTGATGCTGTTGAAGTGGGTGATCTTGTTCTGGCTATTGGTAATCCTTTTGGTGTTGGTCAAACGGTTACAAGTGGTATTGTTTCAGCGCAAGCGCGTACACGTGTTGGGATTTCTGATTTTGACTTTTTTATTCAAACAGATGCTGCTATTAACCCAGGAAATTCTGGTGGCGCTTTAATTGATATGAAAGGTCAATTAATTGGAATTAATACGGCTATTTATTCGCGTTCCGGTGGTTCTGTAGGGATTGGTTTTGCTATTCCGGTTAATCTGGTAAAAGTGATGCTTGAGACTGTTAAACGCGGTGGAAAATATTTTGTACCGCCTTATATTGGGGCGGCTTTTCAAAATGTTACACCTGATATTGCGAGTGGTTTAGGCTTGGAACGTCCCTATGGTGCTCTTGTTATTGAAGTTAGCAAAGACAGTCCTGCTGAAAAAGCCGGCTTAAAAGTAGGTGATGTTATTTTGAGTGTGCAGGGGATACGCGTTGATAGTCCAGATGGTCTTGGCTATCGTTTGATGACAGCGGACGTTGGGCATAGTCTTGCTTTAGAATATTTACGAAGTGGAAAAACTTTAAAGACACAGATAACGGTTGAATCAATATCGGAAACTGCATTTTTAAAATCTGAAAAAATTATAGGTGAAAGTCCTCTTGCTGGTGCTGAAGTGTTAGATTTAACACCGCAAAATAGTCGGCGTTTTCATCTTCCTATATTGGCAAAAGGTGTGGTGATTGCCAATTTTGATGAGATGAGTAATGCTGCGGGAATTTTTCGGCCCGGAGATATTTTACGTGTTGTGAATGGGTATAAGATTCAAACAGTTCATCAGTTGAAAAAGATTCTGATGAAAACGCGTTCGCGTACTTGGCAATTGGAATATGAACGTGATGGTATGTATATTCGTCAATTTATTCGTTGAGGTTTTTTTTGAAGAAAGATTTTTTTACTTCGTCATTTGATCCTAAAGTTAATAAAAATCAGCCCCTTGCAGAAAGAATGCGTCCTTGTTCTCTTAATGAAGTTGTAGGACAAAAGCATTTAATTGGAGAGGATGGTGTGCTTTCACGGATGGTAGCAACAGGCTCAATTGGATCGATGATTTTTTGGGGTCCTCCAGGGACAGGAAAAACAACAGTTGCACGTTTATTAGCACTTGAAACAAATTTCGCGTTTGAACAAGTTTCTGCTATTTTTACAGGCGTTTCCGAGCTTAAAAAGATTTTTGAAGTTGCACAGAGGCGTTTTATGTCTGGGAATAAAACGCTTCTCTTTGTTGATGAAATTCATCGCTTTAATCGTGCACAGCAGGATAGTTTTCTTCCAGTGATGGAAGAGGGTACTGTTATACTTATCGGTGCAACAACTGAAAATCCTTCTTTTGAGCTTAATGCTGCTCTTCTTTCGCGTGCACGGGTTTTAACATTTCGTTCTCATGATCATGAAAGTTTGGCTATGCTTTTGAAGCGTGCTGAAGAGATGGTAGGAAAGTTTCTTCCCTTGGATGATGGGGCCAGAGACGTTTTGATAGGGATGTCTGATGGTGATGCACGGGCAGCATTGACATTAGCAGAGGAAGTTTGGTCCGTTGTGCGTTCGGGAGAGATTTTTGATGCTAGTGCTTTGCAAAAAATTATTCAGCGTCGTGCATCCATTTATGATAAAGGACGAGATGGGCACTATAATCTTATTTCAGCATTACATAAATCCGTTCGTGGTTCTGATCCTGATGCGGCGCTTTATTATTTAGCACGTATGTTGGATGCTGGTGAAGATCCTCTCTATATTGGGCGAAGATTGGTTCGTATGGCTGTTGAAGATGTTGGTTTGGCGGATCCACAGGCTCTTGTTATTTGTAATGCGGCAAAAGACGCTTATGATTATTTAGGATCACCAGAAGGAGAGTTGGCTTTGGCAGAGGCATGTCTTTATGTTGCCACTGCACCAAAGTCAAATGCGACATATCTCGCGTATAAAGCTGCACTGCGTTGTGCACAAAAAAATGGTTCTTTGCCACCTCCTAAACATATCCTTAATGCCCCGACAAAATTGATGAAGGAGGAAGGGTATGGAGAGGGGTATTGTTATGATCATGATGAACCCGACGCTTTTTCAGGACAAGAATATTTTCCTGAAAAACTTGGGCGTCAGAGTTATTATAAACCCGTTGAGCGTGGATTTGAGCGTGAAATTGTAAAACGTCTTGAATGGTGGAAACAATTGCGCAAAAAACGTAAAAATCAACAATAAAATTTGAGTTAAAACATATTTTTATTGATCTTGGATTTATTTTTTTAATCCTTCATGTCATTGTATGAACAATTTAGTTTATATTTTAAACATTTATAGCATTGCTCGTAGAGCATTTTTTTTGATTTCTTCAAAATACATATCTTTTTATGGATTCAAATTTAAATTAAGTCATTCAATTCTTAAGATCTTTATTTTTGTGATTTTGATTTTAATTGAGTAATATATTGATATATATATATGGGTTATCCACTGTTTTGTATGGTGAATGCGAGCTCCAAATACCATATGATTCTTTCATTCTAAATCTAATCAATCAAAACTATTTGCTTATCTGTTATAAGCGGGATTAATGTGTGGTAATAAACTCAACAAGATATTGATTTATAATGATAATTTAGCGTTGTTCACATTGAATGAGAACCCCGAATAACGTAAGATTCTCCCATTTCAAATCTCTTTATCTTGAATCAATCAAAACCACTCATTTGCGCATAACAAGCGGGATAGGTGTGTGGATCAAATTTGTATAAGAAAGGAGTAAAAGTGGTTCTTATGAATCGTCTTAATGCAAGATCTGTCGCAACATTGGGAGCTGGCAAATATAATGATGGTGCCAGTTTGTTACTCCATAAGCGTAAAGATGGTGGTGCTCAATGGATTTATCATTATACCATTCACGGGCGGCGCCGCGAAATGGGCTTGGGTGCTTTAAGAGATGTTTCTTTAAAACAAGCCCGTGAATTGGCAACGGGGTGGCGTTCTGTTTTACGTGAGGGGCGTGCCCCCATTAAAGAACGTGAGAAACAAAAGCGTGCAGCAATCAATAACCTCCATTATCTAAAAGCCATTGCCTTAGATGCTTTTGAAAGTCGTAAAGCTGAATTAAAAGGAGATGGCAAGGCTGGGAACTGGTTTCTACCTTTACAACTTTATGTTCTCTCCAAATTAGGCTGTATGCCCATTTCAGAGATTACACAAACAGAGATACGCAATGTACTTGCTCCCATATGGCATACAAAAGCTGCAACAGCAAAGAAAGCAATAAATCGTCTTAATCTTTGTCTTAAACATGCGGCTGCCTTAGGATTGGATGTTGATTTACAAGCAACAATAAAAGCACGTGCTCTGTTAGTGAAGCAACGCCATAAAGCACAAAACATACCTGCAATGGATTGGAAAGATGTTCCTGCCTTTTATCAGTCACTCTGTAAAACAATAACAATGACACATTTGGCATTACGTTTGCTTATTTTGACAGGCGTGCATACACGTCCTTTGCGTTATATGCGTGAAGATCAGATTAATGGAGATATATGGACAATTCCTGCTGAAAATATGAAAGGAAAGCGTGATACCACAACAGAATTTCGTGTGCCCTTATCATCAGAGGCATTAGAAATTCTCAAACACGCTTTTGTTTTTCACGTTCTTTAATGGGGTCACGCCTTTCACGTAAAATAGAACGCCACCCCGTTGCCAATTCACGGGCTTGTTTTAAAGAAACATCTCTTAAAGCACCCAAGCCCATTTCACGACGGCGCCCATGAATGGTATAACGGTAAATCCATTGAGCACCACCATCTTTACGCTTATGGAGTAACAAGCCGGCACCATCATTATATTTGCCAGCCCCCAATGTTGCAACAGACCTTGCATTAAGACGGTTCATAAGAGCCATTTTAAATCCTTTCTTATACAAATTTGATCCACACACCAGCCCTGCATATGACGTGCAAGCAAGTGATATTAATTAATTCAATATGAGAGGGTTTGGAATGCGAAAACCTTACTATATTCGGTGTCCTAATGCAATATGCAAAACAGTAAATTATATATAAAAATCAATGTGTTGCCAGAACCCGACGTCCTTATA
>NZ_CABFVS010000016.1 GCF_902150025.1 Bartonella massiliensis | reverse complement strand
GGGTGTCAATAGAAACTTCATTACGATAAGGAAATATTCCAATGAAAAAATATGAATTTACAGGCAGAACAAAACAGGTTTACGATATTGAAACCCGTCAACCTAGAAACATTTATCGCATTCGTGCATTAAGAGATTTTGATGATGTCAAGGCTGGAGACCTTGGTGGTTTTATTGAAAGGGAAGATAACCTCTCTCATGATGGGGATTGTTGGGTTTATGATAATGCTATGGTTCTTATGAATGCTGTCATTTCTGAAAATGCAAAAATACGTAATGACGCTGCTGTTGCTGATAATGCCATGGTTTATGGCAACGCTATAGTTCGCGATAAAGCTAAAGTTTATGGTAGCGATACCCATGTTTATGGCAATGCTCATATTTATGATAATGCCAACATTTGTAGTGATATGTGGTTTCGTGGCAAGGGGCCGGTTTATGGCAAGTGCATAGTTAGTGATAATGCTAAGGTTTATGGGGGTGCAAAAATTTGTGGTCAAGTTTGTGACAATGCCGTGGTTTATGGCAAAGCCTTTATTTCTATAGAGGCAAAAATTTATGACGATGCAAAGGTTTGGCATAGTGCTTATGTAAAGGGCTTTGTTTATGGCAATGCAAAAGTATCAGGGTCTTCTTGTGTACACGAGGGTTCTTATATTTTTGATAATGCTAGGGTTTATGGCAAAGCGATTGTTTGCAAAGATGTCAAGATTTATGGCAATGCCCGTGTTTATGAAAATGCACGTATTTATGAAAAAGTAGAAATTTATGATGATGCGTGTGTTTCTAACAGATCTATTATTGCAGAGGGTGTAAAAATTTATGGCAATGCCGTTATTAATGGCAAGCAAAAGATTTGTGATGATACTGATGGTAGTGAACAAACTTTAGATAAAACAGCATAAATAAGGGGCAGAGAGCTGCTTTATAGCAAAAAGCCGTTTCTTAAATGGAAGCGGCTTTTATTTTGCTATAAAAAACATATGAAAATGCAAGCGATTAAGTGGTATTAAGTTAGTATTAACAGTGTATATTCAGTTTCTTATGATTGTTTTTTAACAAGATCAATGTTGTTCATAGCGATAATACTTAAAAAACTGTTATTATCTTATTGAAATAATTGAAAAAATAAACAACTTATGCTAAGTTTTTATGTGTATAAAATGCAAATCAAATGGAACTTACAAACATGTTGAATAAAGTGATCTTAATTGGCTATTTAGGGGATAATCCAGAGAGCAAAACGATGAATTCTGGTGCAGAAGTGGTCAATTTTCGGTTGGCAACCTCTGAGAGCTATACAAATAAAAATACCAATCAAAAAGTAGGGAAAACAGAATGGCATTCCGTGGTGGTTTTTAATCCACATCTGGTCAAAATTGCTCTTCAATACTTAAATAAAGGTTCAAAGGTTTACGTAGAAGGCAAATTACAAACTCGTAAATGGCAAGATAAAAATGGTCATGACCGTTACACAACAGAAATTGTCTTGTCACAATACAAAGGTGAACTGTA
>NZ_CABFVS010000015.1 GCF_902150025.1 Bartonella massiliensis | reverse complement strand
TTTGCTTGATGCAAAAAAAGAGCAATCTACTCCTCCACCCGTTACTTCTCAAAATTATGCTGTTGCTTCAGGGGCAGCCGATTATAGCGCATCTTATAATGACAGCATGCCATTCTAATTGAACAATATAGCAAAAAGAAAAAAATGTGGATGCTTACAGATTGAGAGATCTATGAGAGAGAAAAAATATTGTGCTTCACGGGTCATACCGTTTCCGGAACCTATTAATCAATTAGCAATTGAAATGCGTGCAAAGCGCTACTGCTTAACTTTACAAGAGGCAAAAAATCCACTTGCTGGGTCTTATATCGGGCGGCTGTGTTTGCAGGGTTTACTTACTCAAGAGCAGTATGATGCTGCGCAAAAATATCTTGAAGTGAGAAATGACTATTCGTGTGCAAAAGGTTTGCCAAGCGCTGTTTATGACGAAATGCCGTCATCTTCTGATGAGGCAGCAAGGGAAAAATGGGTTGAATTGGCAACAGAACAGTTTTCAAATATGCAAGAGGCGATAAGAGAGGAACAATGCCTCTATAGACAGTATAATCTTCATGCGGCTTTACAATATCTTGTCGTAGAAGATAAAGAGCTACCATATCTTGTAAGTTCGTTGCGTATTGCTCTGAATGCTCTCCAGGAATATTTTGACCAAAAAAATAAATGGTAAATGTTTTTACGTAGTTTTTTGCAGCGTGGCGTGAAACGTTTTTCTGTACAATACGTTGTATTTGTATTACAGTGAATACAAATATGAGGATTGCGTTATGACAATATCTATTCGTTTGCCAAGTGATCTTGAAACACGTTTAAATAATTTAGCTGCTAAGACAGGACGTACAAAGTCTTTTTATTTGCGTGAAATTATTGAACGTGGAATAGAGGAAGCAGAGGATTATTATTTAGCTTCACAGGTCAGAGAGCGTGTTAAAAGAGGAGAGGCACCTTTTTATAGCTCTGAAGAGGTAAAGAAAGAGCCTGGCTTGGACGATTAGATATGAGAAGCTAAGGAAATTATCTATTATAATGTTTCAAAAGATGTTGACTGTTGTTCTAATAATTCTGCTATAAATACTGCGTGAAAAAAGCTACATAATACATATATGAATATTTCAAAGCACGCTATATAAAATACAGTTCCCATAGATATAATTTCGCAAAACTGAATCCAAAGAATTAATATTTGTAGTAAGAATAAATTCGGTAGCAATTGGATTCTATCTTGGATTGGTGCTATACAGACTGTAAGAGGAAGAGTAAGCATTAAAATAATTGCTCCTACCAAATAAGGCGCAAAGGAGTGGGGAAAACATGTGGCAATTATATACGATGTAGAAAACATAATTATTAAAGTTGCTGCTGCTGCGAAATAGGATAATCCCGCTAAACGCAAGAGTAAAAATAAACTGTGTTTGGCAAAGCGAAAATAATAATCTCTTGTTTTTTCTCCGCTTTTTTTCTTAATTGCTCTATGTTTTTTAAATTCTTCTCGTTTTTCAATGATTTCGTTCCATTTGCTTTTATCCTTTGCAAAGGCATAGTCAATAGTTTCTACTGTTGGTGATATTATTGTTAATAGTACGTTTCCTACTATACTTAGTAAGGTGATTAAAGTTTCAAATATGCCCTTTAGTAATAATCCAATACCGTAAATTAGTAATATAATAATACTAATTAATATCGGGAGTATTAAAATAAAGATTGCAACTTTTATGAAAAACCACATTTTCCCCCCTTTTTTATTAATCATCAGTCGTATAATTGATTCGTTTAGATGAGGCAATTACGAGATTTTAGCTATTAAAGATACCATATTTAGATAAAAAATAAAAAAATATACAATATCGTGATTTTTTTGTTGACATGGTGTGAATAATGGTGTTTTATAGCGCTGCTGTACTGGTCGAATTGCGTCTAAAATTACAGTAGAGAGTTTCTCATTAAACCCCCTTTATGATGATATGATTGTTTAGAGCCCTGCGTTTTGCGGGGTTTTTTGTTATCTGGAGATAAGTATTGGATGACAGCAGAAAATACAAAGATGACTTCGCAACTAAAAAGAATGCCCCCAAAAGCAGGGCAAGGGCGTGTTAAAGGTGTACCCAATAAGACGACACGCATTTTAAAAGAGGCAGTGATTAAAGCAGCGGAACGGGCAGGAAGTAAGTATGGCAATGAGGGGTTGATCTCTTATCTGGAAAAGCAAGCAGTCAAATGCCCCGCGGCTTATTTAGCGTTGCTTGGTAAGATCTTGCCTTTGCAAGTGACGGGGGAAGATGGGGGCGCAATTAAGATGATAGGGCGTGTAGAAATAGCGCCTTTGGTTCATGACAACAAGACAGATTAAGATTGTACCAAAGCTTATTCCACTTTTTGTAGGGGATGCTTTGGTCAGAGCAGCTTGGGGTGGACGAGGATCTGGAAAGACAAGATCATTTGCCTTGATGACGGCTTTAAAAGGCTATCAATTTGGTATGGGAGGGATATCGGGGACTATCCTTTGTGCACGTCAGTTTCAAAATTCGTTGGCAGAAAGTTCATTAGAGGAAATTAAGCGCGCGATTGAAGCCCATGACTTTTTACAGGACTATTACAAGGTTGGTGAAGCTTCGATTAAGTCGAATGATGGTCGTATAGCTTTTCAGTTTTCTGGACTAGACCGCAATATTGCGAGCATCAAATCGATGGGGCGTATTTTGCTCTGTTGGGTTGACGAGGCAGAACCCGTGACAGAGACAGCTTGGCAGACGCTTATACCGACGTTGCGTGAAGAAGGAGAGGGCTGGAGAGCAGAGTTATGGGTGACATGGAACCCATTACGGGATAACGCCCCGGTTGAAAGACGTTTTCGCTTTTCAGACAATGAAGCGATTAAACGTGTTGAGATTAACTGGTCGGATAATCCGAAGTTTCCCAAGATCTTGAATGAAGCGCGGCTTGATGACCTAAAAAACCGCCCCGAGACCTATAAACATATCTGGGAAGGGGCTTATCTTACAGCGGTACAAGGGGCTTACTTTCAAAAGG
Source organism: Bartonella massiliensis (assembly GCF_902150025.1). Lineage (GTDB taxonomy): Bacteria > Pseudomonadota > Alphaproteobacteria > Rhizobiales > Rhizobiaceae > Bartonella > Bartonella massiliensis. Next base: position 108,337 of record NZ_CABFVS010000015.1, on the reverse strand, counting down.
AGATGTTGGCAGCCGAGCAAGAGGGGCGGATAGGGCGTGTTGCACGTGACCCATTAATGCAGATACGCGCCTTTTGGGATATCGGGGGGACGGGAGCCAAAGCAGATGCCACAGCGATATGGATAGCACAATTTGTTGGCAGAGAGATCAGAGTGCTGGATTATTACGAGGCACAAGGGCAGCCCTTATCAGAGCATATCGGTTGGTTACGTCACAATGGTTACGAGAAAGCACTGATGGTGTTACCCCATGATGGTGCGACCAGAGATCGTGTGCACAATGTGAGTTTTGAGAGCGCTCTCAATGATGCGGGTTTTGAAACGCAAGTGATCCCTAATCAAGGAGCCGGTGCTGTCAAAATGCGGATAGAGGCAGTGCGACGTATATTACCTTCTGTTTGGTTCAACGAGGAAATGACTGTAGCGGGTCGTAAGGCATTGAACTGGTATCACGAGAAATGGGATGAGAAGCGGAATATAGGGTTGGGGGCAGAGCATGATTGGTCGAGTCATGGTGCAGATGCTTTTGGATTGATGTGTCTTACCTATGAAGCACCACGGATTAAATCACAACAAGAACGTTATCGCGCTACAGAAAGAGAAGCGGCATCATGGATGGCATTCTAAGTCATAATTTAAAGAAAACAACAGATTTTGATGAATATGCGCTCTATAGGCGCTTAAAGTCTTGGTATAAGGAAGATGTTGATCATGTCAATGAATGGCGTGAAGAGGCGCGTGAGGATTTTGATTTTTATAATGGTCGTCAATGGGCAGAGGAAGATCTTGCTGTTTTAAAAACACAACGCCGCCCCGTTATGACTTTTAATCGTATTGCACCCCTTGTGAATGCAATTGTTGGGGCAGAACGCAATAACAAGCGTGAAGTGCAATTTCAACCACGGCAAGTAGGAGCAGCAATATCCAATGAATTGTTAACGGGAGCAGCAGAATGGTTTCGTGATGAGGCAGAGGCGGAATATGCCGATTCCGATGCTTTTCAAGATATGGTCATTTGTGGCATGGGCTGGACCGATACACGGCTTGATTATGAAACCAATCCCGAAGGAATGCCAACTATAAGGCGTTTAGATCCTCTGAAAATGGTATGGGATGCGAATGCTGTAAGACCTAATCTCGTTGATGCACAGCGTATGTGGTATGTTGATCGCAAGCCCATTGAGGATGCTAAAAGCCTTTTTCCTGATATCGCCGTTGAAGACCTTCATGCGGATTGGGCGGTTGATAGTACGACAGATTTTGAGGATTATCATGTATCGGATGCCTATCATGAGAATTCCAACGGGGCATCTGTATCAGAGCCGTTTTTGGGAAAACAGTATGTCACGCTTGTTGAATGTCGTTGGTTTGAATATGAGATGACATACAAAGCGCCTGATCTTCAAACAGGGCAGATGCGCGATTATAGCAAACAAGAGTTTGAACAACTTCAAAGGTTGGCACCACAGCTACAAGGGGTGCGTTTTAATAAAAAAATAGTCAAGCGCGCTTTTTTAGGACGGCGTCTTTTGGCAAAACCTGATAAACCATTAGCGCCTGATGGACAGCTTGGCTGGGAATGCATCACAGGGACGTTGGATAAATTAAAGAACCAGTTTTACGGTATTGTTCGTCCCGCGAAAGATCCACAAAAATGGTCAAATAAATATTTTAGTCAAGTCATGTATATTTTGAATAGTCAAGCCAAAGGTGGTTTGATGGCAGAACGAGGGGCGTTTGATGATGAGCGGCAAGCACTAGAAAATTGGGCACGAACTGATGCAATTACTTGGGTTAAAAACGGGGCGCTTACAGGAGGAAAAATCCAACCAAAACCAAGTGCACAATTCCCTAGTGGCTTTTTTCAGTTGTTTAATGAATCGCGTGAAGCAATAACGCATGTAACAGGATTATCGGCAGAGTTTATCGGAACACGGGAGGTTAACCAAGCCAATGTGTTGGAAAATACACGCCGGCAATCAACACTTAATTTGCTTGCAGGGTTGTTTGATAATCTTAAGCTTTATCGATGTCGACAGGGAAAGATTATCCTTTATCTGATTCAAAACTATCTTTCCGATGGGCGTTTGGTCCGTATTTCTGGACCAGAAAATGCGCAGTATGTACCCTTAACCCGTGAAGCTGTAACGACGCTTGAATATGACATTATTGTTGATGATTCACCGATAAGCCCCAATGAAAAAGAGAGAACTTTTGCGGCAATTACGCAGATGTTGCCGTTGCTTGGTGGTTTCATAACACCGAATATGATTCCAGATCTTCTCAAACTTTCACCATTGCCGGCAACATTGGTGGCAAGTTTAACAGCTAAGGCAGAGCAGGCACAACAAGAACAGCAGCAACAGCAGATGATGCAACAAAGTCAAGGAGCACAAATATCTCCAGAGCAACAGACAAAGATTGCAGCTTTGCAACAGGAAGCACAAGCAAAGGGAACGCTTTATCAACTTGATGCACAGCAGAAGCAAGTAGCATTACAGCAGAAAAATATTGAGCTTTTCTTAAAACAAGAACAGGCGCGCATGCAGCTTGAATTACAAAGAGCAAAGAATGAGATAGCGCAACGCGACCTAGAGCGAAAGGCGTATCGAACCCAGTTGGAACAGTATCGAGCAACAACCGAAAGAGCGCGAATCTATTAAAGGAGCAAAAGAGAATATGGAAGAAGAGTTTACACCTGAAGAGCAAGCAATTTATGATGAACAATTTGCAAGTGAGCCGCATGTTGAGCTTGTCGAGCCTGAACAAGTAAGCCAAGATTTTGAAGAAGAAGAGAACTCTGAACAGCCATTAGCAGAGCAGTCTCAACAGCAACCAAGTGATGACACATTAGAGCAAGAACGCCAAGCGCGCCAAAAAGCAGAGCAAAGCGCCATGGAAGCGCGTGAACTAGCAATAGAACTGGCGCAAAAATATGCAGCAATACAAGAAGAAGCAGCGCGACGTTCTGATGAACAGATTCCAACACTTGAAAATGATCCAAGAGCACATATTGCATGGCTTAGTCATAAGGTACAGGAACAACAGAAATTGCTTGATGAGTTTTCTCTCATGAGAGAGAGCCAAGAGCGTGCAAGGCAAGAAGAATATGAACGACAGCAATTAGGGGATTATTTTGAGGAAGCCAAAGCGCAGGTGCAAGATAAATATCCAGATTTAGACAGTATCACCGATTATCTTTATGAAATAGCAGACAATACTCTACAGGCGCAAGCAAGTCTTTTTCCGCAATGGAACGACCCCGTGGCACGGCAACAACAAATTGGTGTTGAATTGCGTCAAATATGCCAGCAATGTCAAAAAGTTGGTATCAATCCCATAGAGGTGCTTGTGCAAAAAGCAAAGGCTTTTGGTTACAGTGGAGCACCAATGAAGGACGAAGGAGGGGGAAGGGACGAAGTGGAAGCCCTTCAAGAGCGTTCTCAAGCAGCGCGGACACTTACTGCGCGCGGAGGGCAAGTTCCAACGGGGGGTATGGATGTGAGAACACTCTTTTCCATGCCAGAAGCCGAATTTGCTGTATGGGTTGAGAAAAATCCCGAAAAATTTGAACAAATTATGAGCAGAGCGTGAAGAGTGGCGCGAAGGCACGACAGAGATAGCCAAGTGATTGTTGTCATTTGGTTATGCCGCAAGGCGAGTTTTAAAAACCAAGAAAGGCATTGTTTGAGATGGCAGTAACACAAGTAAATCTTAATGACCCATTAGCCGTTGGCGTGTGGGCTAAGATGCTAAACACAGAGACTTCAAAAGCGTTACCAATTGCACCGCTGATGGGGAAAGGAAAAAACAGCGTTATCCAAGTATTGGATATGCTAGGGAAAAGTGCTGGTGACTCCGTTACAAGTGGATTACGTGTTCAACTGATGGGGGATGGCGTTAGTGAAGGACAAACGCTGGAAGGCAATGAAGAAGCACTACAATTTATGAATGAAACGGTACGCATTAATGAGCTTTCTCATGCGGTGCGTGTCAAATATGAAGGCACCATTGATCAACAACGTGTTTTATTTAATATGCGGACAGAAGCAAAAGATGGGCTTGTTGATTGGTATGCAGACCGTTTAAGCTTGATGTTCTTCATTCAGGCAACAGGTTATACAGCACCATGGATTCATTTTGAAGGGCGTACCATAACGCTTAAACCGGTTCATTATGGCTTTAATGCACCACTAGAACCAAGCAAATTGCGGGTTATTCGTCCAGCCAAGAAAAAAACGGATGAAGAGCTTACAAAAGAAGATACTTTTACATTAGATCTTATAGATAAAGCTGTTGAACGCGCTAAATTAGCAAATCCACGCTTGCGTCCGGTTCGTGTTGAAGGAAAATCCGCCTATGTGATGTATCTTCACCCAACACAAGTAACCCAATTGCGTACCAATACACAAAGTGGTCAATGGTTGGATATTACCAAAGCAGCTTATGAGGGTTCACGGTCTAAAAATCCTATCTTTGATGGCTCTTTGGGTATGTATAACGGTGTCATTTTACGTGAAGCTGAACATGTACCAAATGGTGTGAATTCAAAGACAGGGGAGCCACTGGCGTCTGTTCGTCGTGCTGTTCTGCTTGGGGCACAAAGCGTTATTATGGCTTATGGACGCGCTGGTAATGGAGCAACAGGAGGCAATGGAAAAGGGGCAACACGTTATAAGTTGGTCGAAGAATTATTTGATTATCAACGTGAATTTGGTGTGGCAGCAAAAACCATTATTGGCATGAAAAAGTCACGCTATGTTTTGCCGCATTCTGATCAAGGGGGACAAGACTTTGGCACGATTGTTATCCCTTCTTTTGCTGAAATCAGCTAACAATTTTAACTTCTTTAAAGGATGACAATGATGGCAGAAAAACCTATGGCAGAAAAGTCACCAAGTATACAGGAAAATGATGAAACAGTTGCTATGATCGATGAGGGGTTGCCTCCTATTTTACAAGGACGCAACAATTGTACACAGCAGGTTAGTTTTTGTCGAGCGCGTGTTCAATGTACAGACCAAGGGTTGATAACGAAAATTGGTGTTCTACCCCGCGGGGCTTTTATCAAAAGCATTACCGCTTACGTCATAGAGGATTTTGAAGACGTAACAGCTAATTTTGGAAAAGAGCCTTATGGTAATGATTATGGAGAGACAAATCTTTCGCAATCTAACGATGGTAATCTGTACATTCCTGCGGAGACACGAGATGTTCCATTAGAATTTGAAAATGCGATTTATATGACACGAGATAAGAAAAGCACCAAAGGGGAGGCAGAGGTGATTGTTGAATTTTACACCAATCGCTAAAGGCAGAGGAACATGAAAGACAAGGGGGGCGTTTGTTCCTTTCGTCCCCCAAATGTTTGGAAGAGGGTGATATGACAATAATCATACAGACAAGTGGTCCGATTGGAGAAAAAGGGATTATTTTTCCTCATGAGAAAAATTTCGCTCAGATGGTGAATGATATTCAAGATGAGATAGATGATCAAACGGATGAATATGTAGATCAAATTCAAAAGGCGATATTTTCTGCTTTACGCTTTTGTGAACGATTACCCTTTTATTTTAATGAAAGCCGAGAAGTTGTTTTGACCACTTTAAAGGGGAAAAGCCGTTATGGAGCAGCGGAAAATCCAGTTATTCCAAAAGCTGTACGTATTGTTGATGCTTATATTTATGAGGATAATCACAACAAATCAAAGCTTTTGCATGTAGATCCTCTTGTGATGGAGGGGGTAAATGATTGTAACAATGGCATGCCTACGCAATACAGTTATTTTGAACAAAAGCTTATCTTATATCCAACCCCAGACCGCGTCTATTCTATCAGGCTTATTCTTGATCCTATGAGGATAAAAGATATTGAGAGCACACAAGAAGCTTCAATATGGTTTTTAGAAGCTTATGAACTGATCAAAACCCGCGCAAAATATGAAATTTATACGAATATTATTAAAGAACCACAGATGGCAACAGCAGCTTTTGCTATGTTTCAAGAGCAACTTGATGCGCTTAAAATTGAGACTTCACGGCGCAAGAATTTGTTAAAAATTCAACACACGGATTTCTAATGACTTTTATTCCTATTGCTGAGTTTAGACCAGATGTGGCATTTATTAATAGTGGTTATTCCAATGAGATAGTGAACGTTTTACCAGCCCCTAATTCCTATATTCCATTTCCCAATGTTGCACCGGTTTCAGAGCCTTTTCCCGATGTTATTTTAGGGGTCTATGCTGTACGGTCATTGAGTGGTGTACGCATTATTGTAGGTTCACCGACAAAGCTTTATGCCTTTGATAACAGCACACGGGGCTGGAAAGACATTAGCAAGTCTGGCATTGAATATCATGCCAATGAAACGGCACCTTGGTCTTTTGCTGCTTTTGGTGATTATATCATTGCTGTTAATAACAATGATGCACCGCAAGTACTGTCATTAAAGACGTCGGAAAGATTTGAGGATTTAGAAGGAAACCCTCCACGTGCTGGGCTTGTGCGTATTTGGGGAGATTTTGTCTGTTTGATGAAATTAACAGACAAGCCCAATCGTGTTCATTGGTCTGGTCTTAATGATGCAACACACTGGAAGGTTGGTGAGAAAAATTGCGATTATCAGGATTTTCCAGATGGCGAATATGTGCAGGGTGCAACACAAGCAACCAATCCGCTTATTTTTATGCGCTCTGCCATTTATCATGGAACCTTTGTTCCAGGGTCTAAAATAATATTTAGCTTTGTAAAGATAAAAGATAAAATAGGAGCCAAAAGCAGTACGGCAATTGCAAGTCGTGGCGATTATACTTTCTTTGTTTCCGATGATGGTTTTTATCAAATCAATAGTACCGGTGAAATGTTGCCTATCGGTTTTGGTAAGGTCGATAAGACTATCTTTACGCTTTACAGTAACTTTGCCATTGATGAGATAAACGCTTGTATTGATCCGGTCTATTCACGTGTTTATTTTTCTATAAACGACGATATTATGGGGATGAATATCTATGTTTATGATTGGTTGCTACAGATATGGAGCGTTATTAGAGGACAAAAACTTCTCTTATTTCCTCTTTTTGCAGCCGGATACACCTTAGAAGGGTTAGACGAAGTAAAAGAGCGTTTGAGAGATTTACCGGCTTCTCTTGATAGTAAAATGTGGCAAAATGGCGCGCCAATATTGGGAGCATTTATTCCCAATAATACCTTTGGTTTTTTTGCAGGTCCGCCTATGGAAGCTGTCATTACTTCACAAATTGTGGGGGATACAGGAAGACAGATAAATCTGATGAGTGAAGCTTTTGTTCAAGCAGATACGACAAATGGCTTTTTAAGTGTTGGGGCTGCTTTTATCATTGATAATAGAAATAAATTAAATTGGGCGAAAGAACGTTATGCGGGCTATAGCAGTGGGATGTACAATATCCGCTCTAGGGCGCGTTATCATGCTTTGCGACTTAGAATACCTGAAGGCACGCCATGGACTCATATAACAGGCTTTGATGTGACATTGAAACCCGCAGGCATAAGATGAATTTCAAAATTTATAACACGGAAAAATGGAGTGCTGAAAAAATGGCACCCTATTTAGATAATGTTATCAAATCAATATCTTATTTTCAAAAAAAGTTTCCTGATGACTATACCACGCAGAGCATTTTAAACGATATTTTGAAAGGGGAAAAGCTTCTTTGGATTATCGTAGATGAGAATGAAAACTTTATGGCGCATGTTACAACAGAACTACAAGAACTCGTTACTGGAGTTTTGCGGGCGGTTATTGTCACACTTGGGGGAAAAGGAGGGAAGACATTAGCAAAGCTTATTTCCCAAATTGAAGCCTATTATAAAGAAAAAGGAGCGAAAGAGCTTATCATTATCGGTCGGCGTGGGTGGGAAAAGTCGCTTAAATCGCATGGATATTTCGTTAATCTTTTAGAATATAGAAAGCAGCTTTAATATGGGAAAAAGTTCAAAACCAATTCAGACGACGCAAAATACCACACAAACAAATGCACCACCTGAATGGGCAAAAGGTATCTTTCAACGTGCAGCTCAAGATGCCATGAATTTTTATAATCAAGGCAGCGGAAAGGCTGTTTATGAGGGGCAGCGTGTTGCAGGTTTAAGTGATCAAACAAAAAACGCGATTAATGGGCTGAATAACAATGCCTATAATTATCAAAACAGCACTTTAAATGGATTGGCAACAGGACAAAATGTCACAAGCAAAAATTTGAATGACATGGCTTCTGGGCAGCAGATAGGCAATAATCCTTATTTTAATGAAGCCCTTCAAAACGCTTTAAACAAGGCAACAAACTCTATTAATAGTTCTCTAGCAGGAGCAGGGCGTTATGGTTCTGGGGCGCATACGGGTGTTTTGGCAGATGAGTTGGGGGGTATAGCAACAGGGGCATTGTCACAGCAATATAACCAAGACGTCAACAATATGATGAATGCCAATAGTCTTATTGATCAAGCCAATCAAAATCAGTTGGCTGGTGCTAATAACTTTTTTCAAGGTCAAAGTCAGGCAAATATCAATGCTTTGGCTGGTGGTAGTTTGATGGATGCTAATAAGCAACGTCAATTAGATGAAGAGCGCCAAAAATGGGAGCAGAAGAACAATCTTGATTGGGATCATTTAAGCAAGTTGCTTGCAGCGGGGGGAGCTGTTGCTGGAAACTATGGAACACAAACGGGGCAGACAACACAATTTACGCCGCAACCAAAACCCAATCCATGGGAAATTGTTGGAAATGTTGGAACCATTCTTGGTACTTTTGCTGGGCTTAGCGATAGAAGAGCGAAAGAAAACATCACAGAAGCTGGACAGAGAAATGGCTATCAACTCTATGAATATAACTACAAGGGCTTTCCAGAGCGTTATCGTGGTGTGATGGCACAAGACCTTTTGAGGACAAAACCTGAAGCGGTTATCTATAATGATACCACAGGCTTTTTGCACGTTGATTATGGAAAACTTGGATTTGAAATGGAAAGGGTGCAATGATGTTTTTGCGAGAAGAATTAAATGCACTAGAGCGTGAAAAAGCCTATAGAAAGCGCAAAGCATTGGAACACGCTGCTTTTAGTAGAAACCCTTTTGAGAAAACTGAAGGGGAAAATAATCCACAAAAACTGAATCTTATAGAGCTTATTCGTGGGACTGAAGGGGGAACACAAGAGGTAGGGAAAAAAACGCCAGCAGAGTTAATTATGTCTACGGATGATTTAAAACGCCAAATGCCCCCTTTACCGGATGTTTCAAAGGATACTGTTAAAATACAAGAAGCACCAGAGCAAGATACACGTGGTTTTGCAGAGCAGAGCGGCATTCAATCAATGATTCTTCAATCTCCATTTGTTGCCAATATTGATAAACCGAATGAAGATGAAGCAGGGCGACAACAAAAAGAGGCGATGAATTATATTGCTCAACTTAATGAAAAATCTATGGCAGAAAAACCTTTGGAAAATGATTCAGAAAATGATCAAGAAAGTTTTCTTAAGGCGCCGATACCAGAAGAAAAATCTTTGAATGCACATTTGCCAGAAGAGGAACATTTAAGTGCAAGTGATGGTCTTAAACAGAAAACAGATTATATAAATTCACTTGATAATTTTGTACAGACAGGTGCAAATCCAAAGAGCTTATGGGACCGTTTTAGACATTCAGAATTTTCCGAGCATTTAATGGATTTTTTTGCGGGGCTTGCGTTAGGAAGAACACCACGGGAAAGTTTTTCAAATGCATCTATCCTTATGCGGCAGGGCAACAAGGAACGTGCACAACATCAACAAACTTTGCAATTTTTACAGTCTAAAGGATATAGTGATGAAGATGCGCAAGCGATTATGCAATATCCAGATCTTGCCATGAAAATGATTGGCAGTACGTTAAGTCCTCAAGCAAACGATAGTCAGAAAACTTTAGAGTTTTTGCGTTCAAAAGGGTATAGTGATGAAGATGCACAAGCGATTGCACAGTATCCAGATCTTGCTCAAAAAGTCATAGGGAGCACGTTAAGTCCTCAAGAAGGTTATAGAACACTCACAGCAGAAGAAAAGGCAGAACAGGGATTGCCAGAGGATATGGCTTTCCAAGTTTCAACAAGCACAGGGAAAATTATACCCGTACAAGGGGGACAGCGTTCTACAGCTTCTGGATTAGGAGGGGATATGAGTAGCATGCTGTCAAAGCCTGAAGCTGGCTATATGTATGTTAAGGATGAAAATGCAGCCGGTGGTGTACGTGCGATGCTAATTACGGGCAGTGGTGCAGAGCATAAATTAATCCAAGAGCAGAAGAAGCAGGAGCGTGAAGAACAGCAATTGCAAATGCAAATTCTGGAAACAGCGGATAGGTCAAATCGTATACTCTCGGCATCTAAAGAATTGCTAGAAATTGTTGAGAAACACCCACATGTTGTTGGTTTCACGGGTTCTTTGGGGTCGTTTGTTCCTAATTCTAAGGCAAAAGATTTTGGTCATATGCTTGATTCATTAAAGGCAAGTATCGGGCTTGATGCCTTGAGAAAAGCAAAAGCATTTTCACCAAATGGCGCATCTGGCTTTGGGAATTTGTCGAATATGGAATTGCAAGCTTTACAAAACTCTGTAGCGGCACTCTATCAAGATCTTACCGCAGAACAGATGAAGAAATCTTTAAAAACCGTTATCGATACTTTCAATAAATCGAATGCAGCAACGCGGGCAATTCTTTTTGGTGGTGCAGAGGCAACATACGAACTTGTTCGCGCTGCTTATGGGGAAGATGCTTATAAGAACAATAATACGCAGCAAGAGCGAAATATGCCGGAATTCGTAACACGAGCAGAGCAAGTAAAAGCGATGAAAGAAGGTCAAATTTTTATTGATCATAATGGCTACATTAGAAGGAAATGAACAAATGGCTGAATTGAGACGCCCTATTCCTGATAAAAATGGTGAAATTGGTGAAATTATTGGACATATTTCAGATTTCAAAAATGGTAAGAATCCCCTTATTAACTCTGTTGATAAGGAGTTAATTGATACCAATTATTACAATTCTCCTATTATTGGTCATATTACCGATAAAGATATATGGGGAAAAATTGCAGCAGCCCAAAAGAATGATCCATTAAAACAGCGTCAAAGTGTTTTGCCAAATGAAACAATGACAGAAGAAGAGGGGCCACACCCAAGTGCTACTGGTGCTCTTGGTTGGGGAGCACTTCACGGGTTAACCTTAGGCTATGATGATGAACTGGCGGGAATATTAGCGGCAGGACCTATTAATTATTGGAGGGGAGATAAAGATGCGGTCAAAAAATATAATGAAGTGACAAAGCGATGGCGGGATTATCAAAGAGCGGCGAACCGAGATCATTTTTATGCGTCTCTTGGCGGGAATATAACCGGTGCTGTAGCGGGCATGTTTGGTCCAGGACTTATTGCGCGCGTACCCGCAGGAATAAATGCTGTTGCTCGTTCTGCGCTTGCTCTTTCGAAAGGTCGATCAGCAGCAATGGGGGCAAAAATAACCGGTAAAGCTTTTTTAGACGGGACAAAACAAATTGCAAGATATGCAGTAGAAAAAACAGCAGGGAATCAAACAGCAGCTGCAGGAGCACAAATAACCAGTAAAGCTTTAGCAGCAGGAGAAAGGGCGTTGCAATCTGCTCTAGTAGAGGGAGCAGAACGAACAGCGGCAAAGGCGGCGGGTGAAGCGGCGATGAAGGCTGTAGCAAGTAAAGAGGCGGCAAAGTTTAGCTTAGGGCGTGCTGTAAAAACCGGCGCCATTTATGGAGGGATAGCAGGCAGTGGTGAGGGTGAGGGGCTTGGAGATACTTTAGTGTCTGCTGGGTTTGGTGCAGGGTTAGGTGCTGCAACGCCATTTGTTGCCAGTGGTGTATCAAAAGTAACACCTTTTATGACAAAATCACTTAAAGCAGCATTGAGAGGTCCTATAAGTCCAGCTGAAATGGCGGCAAAAGCAGCGCAAATGCCAGAAAAAGAGGCATTTCAAATAAGCAATAGAGCACTTAGAGATGTAAGCCGCACCTTAGGGGATGAAGGTGTTGATAAGCTTGAGAGTGCATTAAGACAGCGTGGTCTTGATTCAATGATTATTGATCTTCATGATGGTCTTTCTGCGAGAGCTTTTAGGGCGGCAAAAAAAGATTCTGATACCTATTCACTCATAAGTAATCGTTTGAATGAAAGACAAGATGCGAGTGCTACACGGGTAAAGGATGCATTGACAGAGGCTATGGGGGCTAAAGTAGATACACTTGATTTAAAGAAAGAAATTATCAAGCAGGCACAGAAAAAAGCTGAACCATTTTATGAAAGAGCAAAAGCTTCACCCATTTCCAATGCTGTTCGTGAAGATTTATCGCGCTTGCAAGAAACCCCCGCTTTCCAAAAAGCATACAAAAAAGCAATTGCACAAATGCCCAATGAAGTGGATGCAAACGTTATAGGGAGCAATGGATATCCAAAGCTGAATATGCGGATTTTACATAAAATGAAAGAGGTTTTGGATGACCAAATTAACGCTGCTCGTATCAAAGGAAAGTGGGGATATGCTCGAGATTTGACTGATTTCAAACAACGCATTTTGGATGTTTTGGATACGTCATCTCCAGATTATACGAAGGCACGGAAAATTTATTATGACGAGCGTACTATCGGGGATGCCTTAGAACAAGGAAAACAAGCTCTAAAGAAGAATGTTGATCTTGATACAATCAACAGTCAACTTTCAGATTTGGGGTTAATGGAAAAAGATGCCTTTCAAAAAGGTGTACGATCGCAAATAGAGCATGCCGCTGGTAATGCAAGGAATTTTGAACATAATCTTTTGAGTTTGTTTGACACAAAAAATGGTCAAGAAAAATTACAGCAGGCTTTTGGTGAGGATAAAGCAAAACAGCTTATGAAAATTTTACGACCAGAAGTGGAAAGAACAAGGCTTTTTGCACGAATGCCAAACCATATGGGGGAAGCCGAAGAAAAGGCAGTAGAACAAGCCGTAAGTGGAGGAAAGCTTCACCTTATCAAGGCAGCCATAACAACTTTCGCAAGAGAATGTTGGCGCAAACTCTTAGGCGTTCATAGAGAGACTGAAAGAGATATTGCGGCTCTCATAACAGCGCAGGAAAAAGGGGAGTTTGGGTTGGCAAGAGAAAAAGCCGTTGAATTAATTAAGAAGTTTCACGAAGCGGAAAAGAAACGCTTAATCACTAAAGAAGATCACACAAAATTCATTAATTTCCTTGGCATTATTTTGAATAGCAGTGCTGATAGAACGGTTATAAACTAATGATCAATTTTCATCCCAATGTGCAGCGTGCCATTTCACAGGCAGCAGAAAAATATGGTTTGCCAGAAAGCTTTCTTGAACGGGTAGCCATAATAGAAAGTAACGGTAATCCCAATGCAAAAAATAACAAAAGCAGTGCAGGGGGACTGTATCAATTTCTCGATTCAACAGCAAAACAATATCAACTCAATGATAAGTTTGATCCCTTTCAAGCAACCGATGCTATGGCACGGTTAACGAAGGACAATACACGTTATTTAGCCACAGCATTAGGCAGACAGCCTTCAGAAGCAGAGCTTTATCTTGCACATCAACAAGGACCAGCAGGGGCTGTAAAACTTATCAAAAATCCAAAGATGCCAGCAAGCCAACTTTTAGGGCGTCAAGCAGTTGTCCTTAACGGGGGAAATGGGGAAGCAACGGCAGGGGATTTTATGAATCATATTTATGGGCTTTACAATAAAACAGCAGAGGCTTCGAATGGTATGACACAACAAAGCCAAGGCAATTGGCAGAGTGCACCAAATGAAGTCTCTCCTTTGCGTGGGATTGAAAGGCTGAAACAGGCGGTGCAGGGTGATCAATCAATGGCATATGATATGGAATTACCAAACAGAATAATGGCACCAGAAAGTGGAGGTGATCTAACAGGACAGGCTATGAAAACCCTGCCATTGCAATCAAATGCTGTTGATACCGGTGCTTTAAAAAAGGGGATGATGAATCTGGTTGATTTGATCAGACACAATGCAGATGCACAAAATCAAAAAGAACAGATGATACACCAGCAAATGATGCAACAACCAATGATAGCAGGGTTTTCTTCATCTGGAGCGCACCCTACCGATTTAACGCCCTTAATTGATCCGTCAAGGCAAAAGCCTACGCATGCATATGGGCGGCAAAAAGAAGAACAATTACGGGAAGAGTTATTAAGAAGGATGGGGGTTTATAATGTCTGATATTTACGACTGGTCATTGATAGCTGATAAAAATGCTCATTCAGATAGAACGATTAATTGGGCTGAAGGTCAACCTCCTAGTTCTGTTAATGATAGTGCACGGGTGATGATGCAGCGTGTGCGTGAATATCTTGCAGATAATGGCGGCTCTCTTAATGCAAAGTTTATTGTGAATACAAAAGACAAAACAACATCAATCACACTTACGACGGCTTCATCTATAGAAAAATATAAAAACGATATTATTGTACGCTTTAAGGCACGGGGTGTAAATGTAGGACCTACAACAATAAATATAAATAATATAGGTGCAAAGCCGCTTTATAAAATAACGGCTACCGGTGTTATTCCGTTAGAAGGGGGAGAATTACAAACCAGTGGTATTTATGAAATTGTCTATAATGATGATGCCCCAACAAAAGAATGCGATGGTTGGTATCTTTTAAATCCTACACCTTTGCCACCACCAAAGATAGAAACATTCCCTTCAGGTTTTATTGCGACATTTGCGATGCAACGCGTACCAGATAATTGGCTTTTATGTGATGGTGCAATCTATGAACGCAAAGATTATCCGCAATTGTTTAAAGCAATAGGGGATAAATGGGGGAAAGAGAGCGATACAACCTTTAAAGTTCCAGACTTTAGAGGCATGTTTTTGCGCGGCTTTGATGATGGACGCGGTTTTGATACCGGTAGACAATTTGCTGATATACAGAAGGATTGCATAAAATCACATACACATGTTGCTACCATTGAAGAAGCAGGGCAGCATACACACAAGTTTCAGTATAAAGGAGTGGGCTGGAGTGCCAATGATATTGGTAGAAGAAACCCCTCTTATCACTATGAAGTTATTACGGGAACAACAGATCCTGCTGGTGCGCATACGCACAAAGTATCTCTTTCTTCAACAGGTGAAACAGAAACACGCCCCGTTAACGCGACAGTGGTTTATGCCATAAAAACATGAGGTTTTCCGATGATCAATCATTTATCCGCTATTGATGATATTGCGGACGCGGAACAAATTCGCGTCCTTTTTTATGCGAGCAATCAAATGGTTCATGCCCCTTTAAATAAGGTTCTTGATCTTATTAAAAACGATAGACAGCATGATCTTTTAAGCGCTTTGGAAGACTATCAAAAAGCGACAGACAAACGCATAGAGACCATGCAAAAAACCATTGATGAATTGCGATTGCAATATCGCATGCTTCACACTCAGTCTTAAAAAACAAACTTACTTAAGGAATGAAATGCGATGCCTCTTTCCTATCATACACATACATTTAAGCTTGAACCAGCAACAAAAGAAGAAGTCAAAGAAGGGATTTTAGACGATATCGTTCTTGCTCCTATTTCTGTTGGAAGTGCTGCGGCTTATCAGGTGGAATATTTTGCGACTGCTGCTCAGGGAAAAAAAGCTGATGATGCGGTAGCTAAAAGAGATATTGGAACACTTGCTTACAAAGATAAGATTACTGTTAATGATATTGAAGTCAGTGGTGAAGCCCGTGAAAATACGATTTTATCTGGCGATGGTTGGATAAAGATATCGCCTTTGGGGATTGGTGATATGAAGACGAGCACATATGATCCAAATCATGTAAAGGCAGATGCATTTTCTATGGAAAATATGAGTGAGGGTCTTACAAAAAAGATCTTAACTCAAGAGGAAAGAGCAAAGTTACAGTGGCTAAGCCCTACACAGCCAACAACAGAAAAGTGGTATAAGGCAAGTGAAAGTGTTTATTATCCTATATCCCCCTTAGATCTCAAAAATACGATCACTTACTTTGCCTTATCGAAAACACTTGGTATGTCAAAATCAGTTTATGATCCGGATAAAATAGCAAAAGATGCTTTTGATATGGATCATATGAAAGAAGGGAAAAAGCATCTTATACTCACATCTCAAGAACGTGCACAGATTACAAAAATTGATAAAGTTGAAAATGATGTACAACATGCAGAGGAAATTGCACAACAAGGGATACATGCAGCCAATGAAGCAAAAGATGTGGCAAATGGTGCATTAAATACAGCAACCGATGCAAAAGCTTATGCTTTAGATTCACAAAAGACCGCTAAGATTGCACAAGAAACAGCGGATAAGGCAAAAGCTGATGTTATCATTGCACAAAAGACAGCCGATAAAGCGCAAGATACAGCGTATAAGGTGCAGAAGAAAGTTGATCTCATTCAACCTCTTGAAAAACAAGATTGGATTGATGGTACAAAAACAGTTGATGCATTGATATCTCCTATCGATTTGCTTGCTTCAATTAAAGCCAATAGCTTAAACAATAGTGGTGGAAGCAACGGTAACGACAGCAATAATAGTGGATATAGAAAACCTATTGAAATCCTTATGACAGAAAGTGGCGATATCCCTTGGCCAGAAGGAACGACTGATGAGACAGAACTTGAAATATGGGCTTGGGGTGGTGGCGATGCTGGGGAAGATAGTCTTTATGGCGGCTATGGCGGTCAAGGTGGTTGTGGTGGTTGTTGTACGTATGTAAGAACAAAGAAAAAATTTCTTGGAAAGAGTGCAGTGCGTATTGGAAAAGGCGGAAAAGCTTCGTAGTCGTCCTGCAGGCGATAGCACAGTAGTTGGTCAATTTATTAGAGCTTTTGGTGGAAAAAGCACAAGTAAAACCTTATCAAAAAGGCGTGTTTAACGGTGAAGATGCTAAAGATGAAGATGGCGGTCGTGGTGGAGATGGCTTTCTTGGCGGTCATGGTGGAGGGGGTGGTTATGGTGGTGGCATTGGCGGTCGTGGTGGCGATAATTTTTTATCTGATGGTGGTTGGGGCGGTCGTGGCGGCGGCGGTAAAGGCGGTCATGGTGGTGATGGTGGGAGTAGTGTTTATGGTTTAGGCGGTCATGGTGGCGGTGGTGGGAGTAGTGTTTATGGTAAAGGCGGTCATGGTGGTAATGGTGGGAGTAGTGTTTATGGCGGCGGCGGCGGCGGCGGCATTGGCGGTCATGGTGGTGGAACTGTCAGTAAAGACGGTAAAGGTGGTGATGGTGGGAGTAGTGTTTATGGCGGCGGCGGCGGTGGTGGCGGTAGTTATTATAATGGTCAAGTTGGTAATGGTGGGCATAGCATGTGGGGCGGTCATGGTGGTAAAGGCGCTTTAGCTCCTAAAGAGAGTAATGGACTTTATGGTGGTGGTGGTGGTGGTTATTTTCCCGGAAAAGATGCTACGTCCTCCTCTTGTGGTGATGGTGGTGATGGTGCTGTATTAATCAAGGTATATTTATAGAATGGAATTGGAACGATGGTACGGAAAATAAATAAAGATTGTCTCGATTGCTTAAAAAGATGGGAAGGTTTGCGATTACATGCTTATCAAGATGTCTCTGGTGTTTGGACAATTGGTTATGGACATACGGGGAAAGCTGGTAAGCCAGCGGTTGTTGAAGGCATGGTCATTACAGAAAAAAAAGCTGAAACCATGCTTTTAGCGGATTTGCGGCAATATGAACAAGCTGTAGAAAAAGCAGTTGGTGTGATTTTGAGTGACGAGCAGTTTGGTGCTCTTGTTTCCTTTTGTTATAATGTAGGCATTACAGCTTTCCAAAATTCGACACTGCTTAAGAGACTTAATAAAGGCGATTATGAAGCAGTGCCAACCGAATTGCAGAAATGGACGAAAGCGGGAGGCAAACGTCTCCAAGGTCTCGTACACCGGCGTGCAGCAGAAGCAGGGTTATGGGCGAAAGGGGCTTATATTTCCTCTAATTATCAAACAGTGCAAACCAAAGAACCAACAAGCTGTTTCAAAGCAGAAGCTCTTGCACCCATTATTGGTTCTTTTTCAGGTTTTGGTGGTTTTTTAGCGGGCAATGGTCCAGTGCAATGGGCTTTCGCGACCATTATGGTTTTAGCCGCATGTGTAGGCATTATCTTAGTGGCAAAACGTTTTCAGGAGCAGCGTTTGTGATCTTATGGATGAAAAAAAATCTCATGCTAACAGGTGCGGCTTTAGCCGTTTTTTTTATGGCTTTAGCCAAAGCTTTTCACCTTGGTAAAAAAACAGAACAACGTAAGCAAACAGAGAATAACTTAAAGGCAGCGAGCACACGGTTTGAGGTAGAAAATGAAGTTAATCGGAAAAGTGATGTTGATGTGCGCTCTGAACTCTCTCGTTGGATGCGCGATAAATAAGCATGTCTCTTGTGTTGGTTGGTTACCCATTTATTTGGAAAAACAAGACGTTATTGTTGTCACTCCAAACTTAGCAAGAGAGATTTTAAAACATAATAAGCAAGGTGAACGCTTGTGTGGGTGGAAACATGGTTAGAAAAAAAACGACAAAACACACAAAGCTTACAGAAGCAGAAAAAAGAATGCTTCAAGAAATGATGCATACCTATCAAAATATGAAAGTAATGTCACGTTTTATGAAATGGATAGCATTTTTCATCTTTTTATTGATTCTTGATTTTGCACGTCTCATGGATGCGGTAGATAATGTTATTGCGCATTTAAAGCAGTGGTTTTCAAAGAATTAGAACACATAAAACTTTTTTCCTTTAAAAAATATGACAAAACAAGATTTTACACAGACACTGTTTGCGTGGATGGGTGGAAAACACTATCTACGTAAGAAAATTATACCGATTTTAAATAGTATTGATCATGAAACCTATGTTGAACCGTTTTTAGGTTCAGGGGGTATTTTCCTAAACAAACGACCAGCAAAATATTCAGTTATTAATGATTTGAATGGAGAGATCACGAATCTGTTTCAGTGTGTTCAAAATGACTTTGATGATTTAGCCAAACGATTGGAGTGGTTTGTTTGTTCAAGACAGTTGTTTTTTGAACTTGCGGCTATTGATCCCAATAGCCTTACCAAAGTTGAAAGAGCGGCGCGCTTTTTATTTCTTCAACGTTGTGTCATGTATGGGAAAAAAGATTACGTATCATTTGGCTTTGCAAGAAAAAAAACGATAAGCTTTAATCCCGACAAGCTTTTAGCAAGAATGCGACGTGTTAGACAGAAGCTTCTTGATACGGTTATTTTAAATTTATCATGGGAACGGGTTGTTGAACTTTTTGATGCACCCGATAGTTTATTTTATTTAGACCCGCCTTATCTTGTAAAGAAGAAATGTTATAGCTCTGGGAATTTTGTTAAAGATGATTTTGTGAGTATGGCAAAAGTTCTCAAAGGCATTCAAGGTAAATTTGTCTTGAGTCTGAATGATTGTGATGCGGTTCGAGAGATCTTTAAAGATTTTGACTTTTTAGAAGTTGATACCGTTTGGACGGCGGGTATGGCAAAAAAAACACCTCGAAAAGAAGTCATTATTCGCAATAATTGAAGCAAGATTCGAAAAGATTTGTTAGAATCAGAGGAAATATTTCTTCTCTAACAGGACTTTTTATATGCTTACATCTTTTGGTAAAATTTTACGCAAACTTCGTATTGATCACTCAGAACGACTCTTAGATATGGCTGAGAAATTAGATATATCTGTAGCATTTTTATCTTCAGTTGAGATTGGCAAAAAATCTGTACCCGTTGGCATGGAAGAAAAGATCATCAAGCTCTATGCTTTAAATAAAGATATAGCTTTTCTCTTAAGAAAAGAGGCTGATTCTTGCCGTAAGAGTTTTACAATAAAGCCTTCTGATTCATTTGGGCGTGAAGTCGTTGGCATGTTTGTTAGAACTTTAGAAAATTTTTCACAACAAGATTTGAAAGAATTCAAAAAATTATTGGAAAAAGTTGGCAAAAAGGAAAGTGCCTTTTAGGTATAGGTTTGAAACTTCTATTCCCGAACCTTTATTTACTTATCCCGCACCTTAAAAAAACATCTATAAAATCAATAAGTTATAGAATATAATTTTATGATTCGAATTCAGGTACCCCAGCCATACTTTAACGAAATTAGTCAAGATCGAGGTTTCTAAAAACTTTGAGATTTTGTCTATTAACGATCTGTTGCCAATAAGATCTGGTAATAAGCTGAAAGACACCTATCTAATGCTTTCTTGATTGTTATCCATCATCTTGAGAGAGAGGAAGTGAAGCGATTTCTGTATCAAGGGCGTCCATAAAATTGATAATAAAAGCAGCATTGGTTCCTAAATCTCTTGGCAAATAACGAGAGGCAGAGCGCATATCAACGAAAGTTGTATCACCTTCATCCGTTAAACGGATCACAATGTCCGAAATAAAGCCAAGGTAAAAAGTTTTAGCTTGTGTTTCAATATAAATCTCATTTTCTTCACCTTGGAATTCTTGTTGCGCTACAATAGGCCAATCATAGGCCTCTAAAACATTGAGAACGGATTCGCGAATGCGTTCAGGTGAGCCATCATAACGGCGCCCCGACAGTTCTGGCCATTGTGACCTCTGTAATGTTGATTGTTCAAACAAAACACTTTTGAGTGGTAAAGCATCACTGGGGCGCATTGTGCGAAAAAAAGCCGGTAGTCTTTGGGTATCGGTAGAAACATCGTAAAGAGCCGGTAAGGTAAACCAGAGTCTAAAAAATAATATTAATGGTGTCGCTGTTATGAGTGAATAAATAATTCCTTTTAAAGCTCTCATTCCTCCTAGAGCTCCGTAGATCCACAAACTATAAAGTGCTTTAACAGCAAGAAAAACAGAAATAATCACACAACCCGTAGAGATACTTATCAAAATTATAAAATCAGTTACGTTAATGACAGAAAAACGCTGGAAGATGACCGAAAATAATAAAATAAAAAACGCTAATCCACCAAATCGAGGAGACCATACCGCTGCTCTTGAAGTTAATCGAACATATCTCTTCTTCATGAAGTTTTTTCCCCTCAACTGTAGACGATAAGCGAAGTTTTTTCAGAGTGCATATCCCACAAAAAGTTTCCGCTCATAAGACAAAAGTAAAGCACTTGTTTTTAAGATCAAGGATGTGTGATATCTCATTAATTTCCAGTGATTATTTTAGCACTATCATTGAAGATAATAGGTATTCCTTCGGAAAATTACGGTGTCATTGATCAATTTTATGAGAATGTTGTCAATAAATAGAAATAAGCTCAAATAACAAGTTTTCCAGTTGTTATCAGCCTATTTATTTAGAGCTTTAATCTTTCTCTTTTCGTTGCGGGGCGTTTTTTCTGTCAGGTAAGGCCTATCGAATAACGGAATATTATTGGGTTGCCAATTCACGGCGTTTGTTTTAAAAGAGCATCTTGCTCATCATACTCATTGTGCGACGGTGCCTATGAAGGGGTTAAGGATAAAGCAATTGAGCATCCCATTTCTACGTTTATGAAGAAGAAAAACAGCACCATTATTCTATTTGTTAGCCCTCAATGTCGCAACAGCCCTTGAGCAGAGACAGTTCATTATAGGCATTTTTATTGTACAGTTTTTATTTACACAGCAATCTCACTCGTACTATACAAAAGATACAGGTTTGATTGATTCAACAGGAACAAGTTTGTCAATGAGGAACCTTAAGATATTCGGAGCGCTCATTCAACATCTCAAGAAATAAATTATCATTATAAATAAAATTATTGTCTAAATATTAAGATGAGTATGTGCAACAGAGATTTTATTCTCTCTCATATAGATAATCAATGGACTGATTTTTTCTCTATACATGTGGTTTGTATTTCCATCAAAGATTAATGTGAGGGGATTAAAAATACTTTATTTATCTCAATAAAAAATGAGGGATCTAAAGTCAGACAAACCTAAATTATAATATATCGATTAATAGAAGGAAAAATTGATCGAGGAAAAAGATAATCTTTTTGATAGGTTTTATTTTTTTGTTAAAAGTAGGTCATTGTACAAGTGAGGCTATTTTTATTCATAAAATATGCGACAAGTAGCCGATGAAAGAAAAGCTTTACTTTCTTTTTTTGCCAGGGAAGAAGGGGCAAAAATACGTAAAATGACAAAGCCTTCATTCAATTTTTTCGCAACCAAAACTGAATTGGTATTTTTTTTAGGGTTTGACTTTTTGAGTTCTATTATTTGTATTGGCTTCCCAATGATAAGATCGAGTGTAGCATCAGGGGCGGTTCGGTCATTAAGGCTGTAGAAAATAATTCCGTTGTGTGTGTAGACTGCCAGTGACCAAAATAGTCGTGTTTTTAAAGCTTTTAAATGAACAGGACCATTTTCAAGATTAAATCTGCAGACTTTAAGAAGCAAGAGTGGATCAGAAAACTCTTGAATAGGATTATCGGGCGTAAAATCAACAAATTGATAAGGGACTCCGGATTTTTTAAGGCTTGTCCATATATTATTTTGCGCCCAAGAGGGGATCAGAAATAAAACACAAATATGAACGATAACAGCACCAATGAATGCAAGAAGTATGGTATGAATAAATCTAGTCACAATTTGTTTGTCCTGATGGGATTTGTTCTATTGATGGCATGGTGAGATTGTGTAAAGCTGTTGCAGAGATGATGGAGGTATCATATAAGGTGAGAATAAGCCCGAATTCTTTTTGACTAACGGTTGCAAGCCAATTGCCGGTTTGCGGTGTGGGTGAAATATTGATGCGCAATGAGCCATCATGTTCATAAGTAATATTGTCAGTGTGAAGTTCAAAAGGTATTTCTTTCGATGAAGTATAGGGTTTAAGGGATTTATCAGCCGTATAAAGGGTAAAAAGACGGGTTTCAGGGATAGTGCCTTTGAGCAAATAATGACAGTGAGAGTGGAGGAGACGCCCTTGGTTATCCTGCCAAATCTGAAATTGAATACCTTCAGTGCGTCCGAGAGAAACAACACCTTGCTTGGCAGTGCGGGCGCGGGTGTAAGGATCCATATTGGCGGTTCCTACTTGTGGATAAGCACTCCATTTTCCAATTGTAAAGCGTCCAAAATGAGGAAAGGAATTGAGCATATAATCGACACTCAGTGTTCCCCATAAAATAGAAAAAGCGAAGATAAATACAAAAATGGTGATATTAAAAAGCATCAGTGAATATCTTGAATTCAAAATGTTTAATCTCCCGTTGTTTTCATTTTCAAAGAGAGTGCAGAGTGTGTTTTCAGATCTTTGTTAATCAAGCGTACGATATTTAATGTTTCAGAAGAAAGCATAGAGGGTATTGGGGGAAAAAGTTCAGAATCTGTATGAGAGGGAGGTTGTGAGGGCTGATAAGGGAGGAGAGAATCTTTAACACCGTAGAGATGTTTAAGCATGATATTTTGATGTGCAGTAAGCATAATGCGATGCCATATCATGGCAGGAACGCCACCCCCAAAAGCACGATTCATTGGTGAAAAGTTATCATTTCCCATCCATACCGCGCCAGTATAATTTCCCGTAAAGCCAACAAACCAAGCATCGCGATAGGATTGTGATGTTCCAGTTTTTCCAGCAACAAGAGTCATGGGCAGAGCAGCACGCTTACCGGATCCTCGTGTTGTAACACCCACCATCATTTGGTTCATATAAGCCGCTGATTGTCTGCTAAGAACACGGTGTAGTGTTTTTCCGTTATGCTCGAAATCCCATACCACATGTCCATCAAGTGTTTTGATTTGTATGAATCCATGACGATTACCGGCTATCCCACCATTCGCAAAGACATTAAAGCCTGTTGCTTGGTCCATGGGGGTCATATTAGAAGTACCAAGAACCATTGTTTTGTGTGATAAAATATGCGCATTAATTCCCATATTCTTGATGAGATTTATGATGGGTTTAGTATCGCGGTGAAGATATTGATAGGTGAGATAAACAGGGACTGTATTAATGGAAAAGGCTAAAGCCGTTGCCAAATCAATTTTTCCCAGATAACGACCAGAATTATTTTTGGGTGTCCATCCTCCCCAATTAATGGGGGCATCTGAAACAATTGTTGAAGGTGAAAGACCGTGCTCTAGTGCGGCTGCGTAAACATAAGGTTTGAATGAAGAGCCAGTTTGCCGTCCACCTTGTGTTGCTCTGTTAAATTGACTCTTTTTATAGTCTAGTCCTCCAACAATTGCGCATACGGCACCATTATTATCGAGTATAACGGTTGCCGCTTGTGTTACACGATATTGTTGACCATATTGATGCAAATGATATGCAATAGATTCTTCTGCTACTTTTTGAAGGATCGGATCAAGGGTTGTCTGAATAATTAAACGATGGCTTGGAAGTTCATTACGCATTTTTTTGACTTCCTCGAATGCCCAATCAAGAAAATAATCAGGCTGATGATTGTCTATTTGGGGAAGAGCCTTAGCAGGGTGGCGATGCGCGTTGATAATCTGGCTTTTTGTCATAAAGCCGCTGTTCACAAGATTAGAAAGGACGACATTGGCACGTGTTTGCGCAGCAAAGAGATGACGATGAGGCGCGTATTTTGTTGGTGCTTTAAAGAGGCCTGCTAACATAGCCGATTCACTTAAAGATACATGACGGATGTTTTTTCCAAAGTAAAATTTTGCCGCTGCTGCAATACCAAAATTGTTTCCTCCCATATAGGCACGGTCAAGATAAAGTTGCAAAATCTGTTTTTTGCTAAAATTTGCTTCGAGCCAAAGAGCAAGATAAGCTTCTTTGATTTTACGTGTTATGGTTCGCTCGTTGGTTAAGAATAAATTTTTAGCTAATTGTTGTGTAAGGGTCGATCCCCCTTGTACCACACCTTTAGCTTGCATATTTTGTGAAATTGCTCGTGTGAGCCCTTGAAAATCAATGCCAAAGTGATCAAAAAAACGACGGTCTTCTGTAGCCAAAACCGCTTTAATAACGGTGTCAGGCATTTCTTCAACAGGGACAGAGATCGCCGGCAGTGCACCACGGTGACCAATGGGATTTCCATAGCGATCTAGAAAAAGAATAGAAAAGTTTTTTGGAGAAGACCAATCTGTTTTGGTCAGTTCAAAAACAGAAATGCCCAAAATGGTGAAAAGCGTAAAGCCTATCAATCCTAATGTTAGTATTTCATCGAGAATTTCAACGATAAAGCGTTTCCATCCTTGAAGATGAAAATTTTGTGAGATGATTTTTGCCGTTTTCCAGAAAAAACTGTTAGCAGAACGAAGGCGATAAAGCGCTGTATCTAATCGTGCATCTAATTCGATAAGAGTAGGGCTATGAAATGGCTTATGGTGTTGTCCTTTCTTTTTTTTAAAAAAATTAAACATCTAAAAAGAGCCTGTGGAAAAGTAATACAACCAAAAAAATGTATAAAATTATATGGAGTAGAAGTATTTTTTTTCTATAGTGCTCAAAGAAAGGGCCGTTTATTTGAGAATTATTCATGTCTTGTAAAAAAATGTATTAAGATTTTATTATTATATTCAAGAAGCTTTCTTCTCATTATTAAAAATATTTTATTTTGAATTTTTAAAAATTTGGAGTAATATTAATGTGTTATTCCGTGGGATAGAGGATAAGTTATTTTCCATTTGTGATTTTTAATTGACTTGTGTTTTTTTAATTTACCCCAAAAAAAACATTATTTCTTTTATCCTTTAGAAGATTTAAGAAGATAGATTATTGAGATGTCTATGATGAAAAAAGTTTTCTTGTTCCTGATAATAACAGCTTTTTTAGGAGCCGATTCTGTTCTGGCTGCGGAGTGTGCTGAGGTTGGTAAGAAGGTTGCGGCCCAAGAGAAAGGGGTTCTTGTCCGTTCAAAAGCGGTTGTTCAGGATGGAAGGGGGATGTGTGCAATTGTGGTTGTTGTTCCAGCCCGTAATGGTGAAAAGCTGCGCCGTGTTGAGTTTTTTCTACCTGCTGATTAGTTTTTGGCAGATGGTGTTGTGATGCGTATCTTAATCGTTGAGGATGATCGGAATCTTCATTATCAATTAGCAGAAGCAGTAAAACAAGCAGGATATGTTTCCGATAGTGCTTTCGATGGGGAAGAGGCTTATTTTTTAGGCAGCACAGAAGCTTATGACGCGGTGATACTGGATATAGGTTTACCGCATATTGATGGTGTTCGTATTGTTGAAAAATGGCGTCAAGAAGGGCGCACTATGCCGGTTTTAATGCTAACGGCACGAGATCGTTGGTCTGATAAGGTGCTCGGTATTGATGCAGGGGCTGACGATTATGTTGTAAAACCATTCCATTTAGAGGAAGTGATGGCGCGCTTGCGAGCGCTCATTCGCCGCTCTACAGGACATGCAACAAGTGCTTTATGTTGCGGAAATGTTTTGTTGGATACAAAGACATCTCGTGTTTTTGTGGATGGTCAATTGATTAAACTAACATCTTATGAATTCAGACTGCTTTCGTATCTTATGCATCATTGTGGCAGGGTTATTTCAAGGACGGAGCTTACTGAGCATCTTTATGATCAGGGGTTTGATAAGGATTCAAATACGGTGGAAGTTTTTGTAGGTCGGTTACGCAAGAAGCTTGGTGTGGGCTTGATTGAGACCATTCGAGGGATGGGATATCGCGTGAGAACACTAGGTGATGAATGAATTTTTTCAAAGAAGATAATTGGTTTCAGAGGTTCTTTTTTGTCATTACGCGATCTCTCAGTTTACGTGTTATGACCTTATCAACATTATGGATTGTTATTTCTCTTTTATCGATTTCAGCAGTGAGTATTTTATTTTATAAGCGTTCAACTGAAGAGAGCCTAGAGCGTATCCTTTCTGCTCAACTCTACAGTTTGATTGCAACAGTGACGGTGTCACCGGAAGGCACTTTGAGAGGAGGGGCTGGAATTGATGATATTCGTTATGCTGATCCAACAACAGGATGGTATTGGGAAGTTGTTGCGATATCTCATAATTTGAAAGGAAGATTGACTTCTCCCTCATTGGGAACGGGAGAGATTTTTACACCCAGTGATGTTGATATACCTTTTGATAATAAATTCTTTCGCTCTTATCGGATAAAGGGAAAAAATGGTCAAAAGCTCCAAGTGATTGAGAGTGATGTTGTTCTTGATAATAAAAATCATATTGCACGTTTTCGGCTTGTTGGAAATATTAATGAAGCGCATGCCCAAGTAAAGGAATTTAAAAAAACTTTGCAAATTTTTCTTTGGAGTTTTGGTCTTGGGAGTGTTCTCATTAATATTGCACTTATTTTCTTTAGTTTTCAACCGTTGAAGCTTATTCGACGGACATTGAATGATATTCGAGAAGGAAGGATTCACTATGTGGATACCGATCTCGTTAGCGAAGTCATGCCGCTTGTCCAAGAGATGAATGCTCTCATTAAGAATAATCAGCGTATTATTGAGCGATTTCGTACACAGGTTGGTAATCTTGCGCATTCATTGAAAACACCTTTGTCTGTGATTATGAATGAGACAGATAAAATGCGCGGAGGAAAAGTTTGTTTGTTAAGAGAGCAAACGCAAATAATGCAAGCTCAAATCAATCATTATCTTCAGCGGGCGCGAATTGCAGCACAATGCGATAGCATTGTCTATCATACATCTGTTCGCAATGTGATTGATCGTTTGGTGCGGGTTATGAAAAAGCTTAATCTCGAAAAAAAAATTGAATTTATGATGGATGTTGATGATATTGTTTTTTCTGGAGAGAAGGAAGATCTAGAAGAAATTGTAGGCAATTTGCTTGAAAATGCTACTCAGTGGTCTTGCGAACATGTGTTGATCTCTTGTTGTGTAGAAGAAAACATTAAAGAAGAAAAATATTTTAGTATTCTTGTTGAAGATGATGGCCCTGGTTTAACAGAAGATAAAATTGATGAAGCGTTAAAAAGAGGGTGGCGGTTTGATGAAAGTAAGCCGGGGACAGGTTTAGGGTTAGCAATTGTTTCAGATATGGTCAATGAATATGGTGGTCATCTCTTTTTATCGCGTTCTGTCTTGGGGGGCTTGTGTACAAAAGTCTTATTACCCAAAATGGGAGAATAACGTATTGTCTTATTAATCCATAGATGTCTATAAACTTTGTAAAGAAATATTTAGACAATACAAATAAAGTAGGGAGGTTTTTTCAGAAGATCGGTATTTATAATCAAAATATGAAAATAAAGCTTTATTTTTATTTCATTGATATAAGTGATCTATATGAGAGAAATGAACAATAGATTTTACGATGTTCTTCATAAAGAGATGAATTTTTATTATTTCACATCACTCTTTTCATGAAGAGGATAAAAGGTAAGCGAGTTATCTTCTGTTTGTATTGGAAAAAAATGATATGCTCTTCCTCATTTTGGCAGCATTTTTTCTCACTTTTCTGGCAATTATTCTTTTTCTTTCACTGCGTTTTGATGATGGAGTAAAGAAAAAGTGGCAAGTTCAAACCATGGATGGTTGTAAAAGTTATCTGCATACGGTGGAGGCTCATAAGCTTTATAGGCATTATAAAAAAAGAAATATTCTTAAAGCTTTAAGTATTTTGTTTGTACTTCTTATGACGTGGAGTATTTATGGTCTGACAGGTAATCCAGAAGTGAAAAGTTATTTTTTTAGCGAATTAATGGATAAGAATCCTAAAACTCTTAGCAAGCAAGAAAAGCTTGTTCGTCTACAAGTGCTTTTTTTCCGCTCTCCTCATGATGGCAAGTTAGCCGATGCGTTAGCGGTAGGGTATCTCGAAGAAAACCATTTTCAAGAAGCCGTGAATACTTATTTAGAGGCACTTCGTTTGAATGGAGAAACAGCACCAAGGCTTGTAGGATACGGTTTAGCATTGGTTGGTTATGAAGGGGGAGTGATAACGCGAGAGGCTCAAAGTGCTTTTCAAAAAGCAGCAGATTTAGCGCCAACAGATTTTTATCCGCGCCTGTTGTTGGCCGATGCATTTCATCAAGCTGGAAAAACAGCAAAAGCAGTCCTGTTTTTACAAAGTTTTCTTGAGACAATGCCTGAAAGCTTTGCAGGACGCTCACGGGTTGAAAAAATGATAATTCAGTTGCGTAGCTCATCAAGTGAACAGATAAAGACAAAAGGGTCGTCGCTAATTAAGATGATGAAATATAAAGAGAAAAGCGAGTTAGAACGACAAGAGCCGTGATCATCTTAGAAGTGAAAGACATATGGGAGGGGAAGTTGAAGAACAAAAATGCAGAATGTCGAAAGTACGGCATAAGTTATTATAGATTAAATAAAAATTGGTGTAAAAACTAAAAAAGGAATAAGGGTATCGATAAGCGTGTTGGCAAAGGTGAGGTGTACTGGATAAAAAGTTGCACCTATGGAGAAGATATGCAAAGCTCTTAAAAAAGTAAAATATGGATGCTTATAAAACGTGCTTCAAATTTTTCTCAAAGAGTGTCTATGAACAATCAATCTTTAAAAAATTCTGTTTCATTGAAGCTTGTTTTAAAGCAGCGAAAAAAAAAGCGCTTGCTGATCATCTTGTTGTGTTGTTTGGTTATGGCAATTGCAGCAAGTCTCATTGTATATGCAATGCGTCATGCGGTCAGTTTTTTTAGAATGCCCTCTGAAATTACGAGAGAAGATATTTTAACGGGGCGTCCTTTGCGTTTGGGGGGCTTTGTTGAAAAAGGGACTGTTCAATATGTGGGGAAGAGTGGCGTTATTTTTTTTGTAACGGATAACAAAAAACATGAAAAAGTAATTTTCAGTGGTGCCTTACCGGATCTTTTTCGTGAAGATCAGGGGGTGATTGTAGAGGGGCATTTCGATCAACAGGGTTTTTTTATAGGGACACGTATTTTAGCAAAACATGATGCAACTTATAGGCCTAAAGAAACCGCTGATCGCTTGAAAAAACATTACAGTATGGAGAAATAATTCGATTGTGCTTGTCGAACTGGGTCATATTTTTTTAGCTGCAGCATTTGCCATAAGCCTATTAGGAGTTTTCTTACCTGCTTTCGGTTTTTGGAGGAAAGAGTGTTTGTTAATGCAAACCGCTACCCCTCTCACCTATATCACTTTCATATTATTACTCTTATCTTTTTTAGTGATGATTTACGCGCATGCAGTATCTGATTTTTCTGTTTTGAATGTTGTTGAGAATTCTCATTCAGAAAAACCGATGCTCTATAAAATTACGGGGGTTTGGGGCAATCACGAAGGCTCCATGTTGTTATGGGTTTTAAGTCTTGCTTTTTTTAGTGCATTGATGGCTTTTTTTAGTCAACATTTGCCAGCCGATTTTAAGACGCTGGTTTTAATTTGCCAAAGTTGGGTGATAAGCGCTTTTCTTTTATTTATTCTTTTTATATCCAATCCATTTTTACGTGTGAATCCACCAGCATTGCAGGGCAATGATCTCAATCCTCTTTTACAGGATATTGCTTTAGCAATTCATCCCCCACTTCTTTATTTAGGCTATGTTGGTTTTTCACTTTGTTTTTCTTTTGCTGTTGCGGCATTAATGAGAGGCTATGTTGATAAAGTTTGGGCGCGTTGGATTCGTCCTTGGCTTTTACTTTCTTGGTGTTTTTTGACATTGGGAATTATGGTTGGCTCTTATTGGGCTTATTATGAATTAGGATGGGGAGGCTATTGGTTCTGGGATCCCGTTGAAAATGTTTCGTTTATGCCTTGGCTTTCAGGAACAGCTCTTTTACATTCTACTCTTGTTCTTGAAAAACGAGAGATATTGAAAAGTTGGACTTTATTTTTAGCATTGCTCACTTTTTCTCTTTCTTTAATGGGAACTTTTCTTGTGCGTTCGGGATTGTTAGTTTCTGTTCATAGTTTTGCTATTGATCCAGCACGTGGACAAGCCATTCTTGCACTTTTATTTTTCTTTACGGGAGCAGCTTTTCTTCTTTTTGCTTTGCGCATTCCTCTTTTAAAAACAGAAAGATTCTTTCAACCAATTTCGCGCGAAGGGTTTATTGTTTTAAATAACTTGTTACTGATAACAATAACAGCAACAGTATTGATTGGTACGCTCTATCCTTATTTTATTGAAATGTTAACAGGGCAAAAAATTTCTGTAGGGGCTGCTTTTTTTAACCTTACCTGTGGGCCACTCATGCTTTTACTGTTGTTGTTTGTTCCGTTTGGGTCAATGATGGCATGGAAACGCGGTGATTTTCTCGCAGTTTTTGAACGGTTGTGGTTTGTTTTTGTCTTGGTTGCTATCGTCTGTTTTATACTCTTTTATGCGGCATCGGTGCGTGATATTTTTGCAGTTTTAGGCATTGGCCTTTCAGCATTTGTTTTTTTAGGCAGTTTAGCGGATCTGTGGGGAAAGAGTGGATATGGCAAGAGAGCTTTTTTCGTGCGCGTTAAGAGATTTCTTGGATTGCCATGGTCTATTTTTGGTGCAGCAATGGCACATATGGGACTAGGTGTTACATTATTTGGCATTATTTGTGTGGCAAGTTTCGGGCAAGAGCGTATTTTAACCATGAACATAGGAGAGTGGGTGACGATAGCGGATAAAACACTTCATTTTGATGCTGTGCATGACAGTTTTGGTTCAAATTATTCGGCAATGGCGTTTGATTTTAAAATATATGAAAATAAAAAAAATTTAGGATATATCACAGCTTCAAAGCGATTTTATTCAAGCCAAAATACATCAACAACGGAAGTTGGTCTTCAAAATTATGGCTTATCGCAGCTCTATATTGTGCCAGGACACCTCGATAATCGGGGTCTTGTTGTGCATATATGGTGGAAGCCTTATATCATCTGTATTTGGTTAGGGGCATTCATGATGGCTATGGGAGGATGTCTTTCTCTTCTGGGGCATTGGTTTCGCGCTGGAATGCACAAGAGAGTGTTGCTTTCTTTAAATTTTGGGAGGAGACATTGAGATGAAAAAAAATCTTTGGTTGTTATTTTTTTTAATCATAACGTTTTCTTTTCGATTAGCGATAGCAGTGGAACCAGATGAGATTTTAAAGGATACAGTCCTTGAAAAGCGCGCGCGTGATATTTCATCGCGTTTACGTTGTCCGGTTTGTCAAAATCAATCAATTGATGATTCAGATACTTCTCTAGCGCGTGATTTAAGGCTTTTAATTCGGGAAAAACTAATAATGGGCTATAGCAATCAGCAAGTAATTGACTTTCTTGTTGCACGATATGGTGAATTCATTCTCTTAAAACCACCCTTTAATAAAACAACTTGGTTATTATGGTTTTCGCCTTTAATTATTATCATCATTGGTGCAAGTGTCATATTTTTTCAGTTAAAACAGTATAAACGTGGGAAAATGGTGATTGTAAATG
Organism: Bartonella massiliensis; assembly: GCF_902150025.1. Lineage (GTDB taxonomy): Bacteria > Pseudomonadota > Alphaproteobacteria > Rhizobiales > Rhizobiaceae > Bartonella > Bartonella massiliensis. Next base: position 75,964 of record NZ_CABFVS010000015.1, on the reverse strand, counting down.
CAACGGAGAAAAAACAGTCAAAAACGCTATTGCATTAAAAAAGATATGCCATAAAGGAAAAATTTTAGCGTGATCGCTGAACATTCAATCTTATTATAATGATATTGGAGGATACTGAAACCTTACAAAACTTTAATAATTTAGACAGAAAACGGTAAGGTCTGGTATTTTATAAGTGACCAGATTGGGGTAGAAAGTGTGATTGAATAGGAGCATAGAGTAAATGTTAAAAAAAACTTTCTTTAAAACATTTGTCGCAGTAAGTTTTTCCGCAGTATTGGAGAGTACACTGTTTTTTAGTGGATGCACATCAAGCTTATGGACGACGAAGGCTCATGCAAGTTCTGTATTTTCTTCGTTAGTGCAACAACAGGGATTTGCAGATATCGTTGCGCAAGTGAAACCAGCGGTTGTTGCAGTGCAAGTAAAGAGCAATAAAAAGAAAGAAGATTGGTTCATTAGCAACTTTTTTAGTGGTCCGGGGATTGATCAATTACCAGATCAACATCCTTTGAAAAGGCTTTTTAAAGAGTTTTATGATTTTGATAAGCCTAAAAATAAATTTCCCCATCATTCACAAAGACTTCGTCCTGTTGCTTTTGGATCGGGCTTTTTTATTTCATCTGATGGTTACATTGTGACCAATGATCATGTGATTTCTAGCGGGACAAATTATACTGTTGTTCTGGATGATGGTACAGAATTGAATGCAAAACTCATTGGAAAAGATCTTAAAACCGATCTTGCGGTCCTAAAAGTAAATGATAAAAGAAAATTTTCCTATGTTGATTTTGGTGATGATTCAAAGCTTCGTGTTGGAGATTGGGTTGTTGCTATTGGCAATCCATTTGGTCTTGGTGGCACTGTGACAGCAGGGATTGTTTCGGCACGTGGACGTGATATTGGTACGGGTGTTTACGATGATTTTATTCAGATTGATGCTGCTGTTAATAGAGGCAACTCTGGTGGTCCAACATTTGATCTTAATGGAAAGGTTGTAGGGGTTAATACAGCAATTGTTTCTCCTTCTGGAGGAAATGTGGGGATCGCTTTTGCTATTCCAGCAGCGACTGTAAAGCAGGTTGTACAACAGCTTATCGAAAAAGGTTCAGTTCAGCGTGGTTGGCTAGGCGTTCAGATTCAGCCGGTAACAAAAGAAATTTCCGATTCAATAGGTTTGAAAGAAGCTAAAGGTGCTTTGGTTACTGATCCGTTAAAAGGACCAGCAGAAAAGGCTGGTATTAAGGTGGGTGATGTCATTATTTCGGTGAATAATGAAAAGATTGCTGATGCACGTGAGCTCGCTAGACGTATTGCAAATACTAAGCCAGGAGAAACAGTCGCTATAGGGATTTGGAGATCAGGTAAAGAAGAGAGTGTAAAGGTCAAACTTGCTTCAATGTCTGAAGATGAAAGTAAAAAAGAGGGGGCAAAATCTTTAAATGGACATGGTGATTTAGATGAAACATTGGAAGATTATGGTTTGATTGTTGTTCCTGCTGATGATGGGGTAGGGGTCGTCGTAACGGATGTCGATGCCGATTCTGATGCTGCTGATAAAGGGATACGTCCTGGTGATGTTATTGTGACAGCGAATAATAAACCGGTTAAAAAAGTCTCTGATATTACTGATGTCATCAAGAATGCCCAAAAGCTAGAGCGAAAAGCGATACTTTTACAAGTGCGAACAAATGATCAAAATCGTTTTGTTGCTCTTCCAATTTTTAAAAAATAGTATTGTATTCATGAGTGGGACAGAGATTTTGTAGATTTCTGTCCTACAATACAATTTTATAAAAATAATGGAGATGCGTTTTATGAAAATACTCGTTATCGAAGATGATTGTGAGACAGGACGTTATCTCGAAAAAGCTTTTTTGGAGGTAGGACATTCCGTTGATGTTGCTTATGATGGTGATACTGGATATGCTTTAGCTGAAACAGAAAATTATGATGTTATGGTTATTGACCGAATGCTTTTACATCGTGATGGGCTTTCTATTATTGCTGAATTGCGTGCTAAAGGCAATGAAACACCCGTTCTCATTCTTTCAGCTTTAGGGCAAGTTAATGATCGTGTAACGGGGTTGCGCGCAGGAGCAGATGACTATTTGACAAAGCCGTATGCTTTTTCCGAACTTCTTGCGCGTGTTGAAGTATTACAACGGCGGAAGAATCCTAAAGAAGCGGAAACTGTTTATTGTGTAAGCAATCTTGAGCTTGATCGGTTGGCTCATACAGTAAAACGGGGGAATAAAAACATTCTATTGCAACCACGAGAGTTTCGTTTACTTGAATATTTAATGCGTTATGCGGGGCAGGTTGTTACACGTACGATGCTTTTGGAAAATGTTTGGGATTATCATTTTGATCCACAAACAAACGTCATTGATGTCCATATTTCTCGTTTGAGAGCCAAAATTGAAAAAGATTTTGATGTTCCCCTTCTCCATACGGTGCGTGGCGCTGGATATATGCTGAAAGCACCAGATAATAAAGCATGAATCGTTTGATTAATATAATGCGCACGACAGCGCTAAGGCTTTCAGCACTTTACATTTTATTGTTTGGATTGGTGGCAACAGGCCTTTCTATTTATATGACGGCATTTTCTGCTTCGTTGTTAACAAAGCAAACTGAACAGGCTTTACATGAAGAATTAAAATATATTGAAAATGCTTATAATTATGGGGGGCTTTCTTTATTAATGCGCACGATTGACTATCGTTCAAGACAACCAGGGGCATTTCTTTATCTTGTTACGGATCCTATGGGACGTATTTTAGCAGGTAATGTAGCACGTATTGAATTAGGTCTTTTAAATCAGAATGGTTTTATTTCTACCTCTTTTTTGTATTCCCGTTTTGGAGAACATGGCAAAACAAGTGAACATCGCGCTTTGGCAGTTATTGTTGATTTGCCTAATGCTATGAAGATTCTTATAGGACGCGATTTGGATGAACCAGAACGTTTTGCAGCGGTTATTCGTAAGGCTGTGATCATTGCACTTGCGGCAATGGTTGGAGGTGCTTTACTTATATGGTTTTTTGTTGGCAGGAGAGCTTTGCAAAGGATTGATCAGGTCACAGCAGCATCACGGCGCTTGATGGATGGTGATTTCAGTGGGCGTTTACCGGTTTCTGGGGTAGGCGATGAGTTTGATCGATTGTCAACAAATCTGAATGTTATGTTAGATCGCATTGAAGAGTTAAATATTGGTTTGCGTCAAGTATCAGATAATATTGCGCATGATTTAAAAACACCGTTAACGCGCCTTAGAAATCGTGCTGAAGAGGCGCTTTCAGGAAACAAGACAAAGCTTGAATATCGTCAGATCCTTGAGAGTGTTATTGCTGAATCAGATCAACTTATTCGTACGTTTAATGCGATTTTAATGATTTCACGCATCGAAGCGAGCAGTGCAGTTGAACATCTTGAGATAATGAATATGAAATTGATTCTTGAAGATGCTGTTGAGCTTTATGAACCTTTTGCTGAAGAGTCAGGTGTTTTACTTCAGTTGGGAGATATCTTTGATAAAGAGCTTAAATTGAATCGTGAGCTTGTTGCGCAAACAATTTTTAATCTTATCGATAATGCGATTAAATATGCTTCTAAAGGTGGGAGAAAAGCGAAGGTTTGCTTATCAATGGAATATCGTGATGAACATTTATTAGTGGTTGTAAGCGATAATGGACCTGGAATAGCAGAAGATAAACGTGAAAAAGTAACAGAACGATTTTTCCGTCTTGAAGAAAGCCGTACACAACCTGGTTTTGGGATTGGTTTAAGTATAGCAAAAGCAGTTATGAAGCTACACGGGGGTGAATTATTACTTGAAAATGCAAATCCAGGGCTTAGAGCTGTTTTGTTATTTCCTTAAAGATAGTTATATTTACTTTTTCTTTTCATACGGAACAATGATTTTAAAAGTATAATGCAATAGAAAGGAAGGCAAAATGCTTTTCAAGGGAGATCAGACAAAACAAGCTTTTTTAAAAACACAGCTTCTCCCTTTATGTCCTCTCAATGAAAGTGGTTCGCAATGGTTAAAAGACATGGAAGAACAAGCGAGAAAAGAAGGTTTAGAATCGCTTGTTTCCACCATTTCAGAGAATGGAACGCAGATTGATTTTATCCGTGCAGTGATGACCTTATCTCCTTTTTTGCGTGAGGTTTTAATTAGTAATCCATCATATCTTAGTCCTTTATTGCATGTTGATATAGAAACAAGACTGAGTAAAATTATCGATGATATTACGGTTATTGATAAGAATGAATTGATCAATGAAACTTCATTGATGGCTGCTTTAAGGCAAAAAAAACGAGAAGCGCATGTTCTCATTGCGTTAGCTGATTTGAGTGGTATTTTTACTTACGAAGTTTCATGTGCTTGGTTGACACGCTTGGGCGAAGCAGCATTAGGTGTAGCATTGCGTTTTCTCTTAAGAGAAGCACATAACCATGGTAAGATCAATTTGCTGAGCCTTGAGAATCCAGAAAAAGATTGTGGTTTAATTATTTTAGGGATGGGAAAATTAGGAGCAGGGGAACTTAATTATTCTTCTGATATTGATCTTATTGTTCTCATTGATGAAACGTCCCCTCATATTGGTAATCTTTCTGAAAGTGTCGACCTATTTTCTAAAATGGTCCGTCGATTAATCCGTATCATTCAAGAGCGCACTGCAGAAGGATATGTTTTTCGTCTTGATTTTCGTCTTCGCCCAGATCCAGGGTCGACACCTTTGGCCTTACCTGTAAGGACTGCCTTGCGTTATTACGAAGGGCGTGGACAAAATTGGGAACGAGCTGCTATGATTAAAGCACGTCCCGTTGCTGGCGATAAGAGGGCAGGTTTTAACTTTCTTAAAGAACTTTTTCCCTACGTGTGGCGGAAATATTTAGATTATGCTGCGATTGCTGATATTCATTCGATTAAACGTCAAATTCATGCCCATAAAAGTTACGGGCAAATTGCAGCTTATGGCCATAATATAAAGTTAGGTCGTGGTGGTATTCGTGAAATTGAGTTTTTTGTTCAGACACAACAGCTCATTGTGGGTGGACGTTTTCCTCAATTACGTGGACGCCAAACAGTTTCAATGTTAACAGAACTTCATACGCTGGGTTGGATCAGTGAGAAAACGAAAGACAGTCTGATAAAAAGTTATGCTTTTCTAAGAAATGTGGAACATCGTATTCAGATGCTTACGGATGAACAAACACATCTTCTTCCAAATGATATTTCTCAATTCACCAGTGTTGCCTATTTAATGGGCTATCCAGACAAGTGCAGTTTTATCCGTGATTTATTAAAAACACTTCAGACTGTTGAAAAACACTATGCAGCACTGTTTGAGAATGAACAAGAACTTGGTTTAGAAATTGGTAATTTAGTTTTTACAGGTGAAGAAGATGATCCGGAGACATTAATAACATTAAGCTGTTTAGGTTTTGAAAGAGCGAGTGATATTTGTCGTATTATGCGCACGCTCCATTGTGGTCGTTATAAAGCAACGCAATCGGCTGAAGCACGTGAGCGGTTAACAGAATTAACACCAGCTCTTTTGAAAGCTTTTGGGGCAACAAAACGAGCTGATGAGGCGATGTTACGTTTTGATAGTTTTTTACAAGGATTGCCTTCAGGAATTCAGCTTTTTAGTCTTTTGCAATCTAATCCCTCTCTTTTAGATATGCTTGTCTTAATTATGGGAGCTGCGCCACGTCTTGCGGAAATTATTACACGCAAGTCTCATGTCTTTGATGGAATGTTAGATCCTAATATTCTGTCAGAATTACCAACAAAAACGTACTTAGAAAAACGGCTTGAATATTTTCTTGAAGATGTTCTTTCTTATGAAGAAATTCTCGACCATTTAAGGATTTTTGCAGATGAACAACGTTTTTTGATTGGTATTCGAATTTTAAATGGTACAATTACAGGAGAAAGAGCAGGATTTGCTTTTACTGCACTTGCTGACCTTATGATCACAAAAACGTTTTCTGCCGTTCAAGAAGAATTTTCTCGTCTTCATGGTCGTATTAAAGGGGGACGCGTTGGCATTTTGGGAATGGGGAAGCTTGGAAGTCATGAATTAACAGCAGGTTCGGATATTGATATCATTTTGCTTTATGAACACGATGATGATGCAGAAATATCTGATGGAGAAAAGCCTCTTTACATCTCTCAATATTATACGCGTTTAGCACAGCGTCTCGTTTCTGCTTTATCTACACTGACAAGCCAAGGTGTTCTTTATGCTGTTGATTTAAGATTACGGCCCTTAGGCAATAAAGGCCCCGTTGCTGTTTCCTTTCCATTTTTCAAAAAATATTATCGCCAACAAGCTTGGATATGGGAATATCTTGCTTTAACAAGGGCGCGAGGTATAACAGGAGATCCTGATTTTTTACAAAAGCTGGAAAATGAAGTGTGTGCAATTATTGCACTTTCTCGTAATAAAAACGAAGTTGTAAAAGAAATATGTAACATGCGCTCTTTGATTGCAAAAGAAAAGCCGCCCAAAAATCAATGGGATTTTAAAACAATGCCTGGTGGCATTATGGATTTGGAGTTTATTGCTCAATTTGCTCTTATTACGCATGTTATTGAGTTTCGAATTGGAGCAACGACAGCGGATATTTTAGATCGCTTACCGAACAATTTTCTGCATCAGTCATGTATTGCTGATTTACATTATGCCTATGATCTCTATACAAATTTAAGTCAAATTATACGGCTTTGCTTAAATGATTCTCTTGATCCCAATGATATGCCACCTGGCTTAAGTGATCTTTTATTAAACAGCGTTGGAGAGCCTGATTTGCTTCGTGTTGAAAAACTAATTGCGGAAACTAGGCAGTCAATATGTTCAGTTTTTACAAAAATTATGAAACATTAAATATATTTTATAATAATTCTATGAAAGCATTGAGTGTGATTTTTAGATAAAATATAAACATATATTATAGAATGATAAAAACTGCTTATTCCATTTTTATATATTAATTTTGATGTTTTATTATACATTGGAGAGCTTTAGAGAGTGAAAACTTTTCTCTATTGGCTTTTCAAGTATGATGAAAGAATTTGTCTGTTAAATGAGCTTATTCTAGGCATTATTCTTTATACAAAAAACGAAATAGCAATGCAGTGGCGCCTTTTTAATGAATGGTACTCTTTCATGAGCCTTAGCTCATAGGTATGATAGAAGCATAGCTCATTTATGAAGTAGCCAGTATACCAGATACATTTATGAATTGAGAGGCCTTCAACACAAGAATATGGGCAAGAGTGTTTCTATCGCATAGATTTAGATAAACCTTCATAAAGCTTATGGCTATATCTTATTTCTTATTACACTAGTTTTACCAAGATATTTAAATAAATAAGATAAAAAGTTTTACAGATTATATCTCTCATTGTGTTAAAAATTGATATTATAATTATTTATACAATGCTGAATAATAAGGATAAATATGAATATATAAAGTTTAATAGAGAGTAATATTTTTAATAATATAAATAATATTTATTTTTTACAATATTATTTAAAAAAATAATTTAATATTTAAATAGAAACTTTATTTTTTTATAATTGTTTCGTTTTTGCTATAGATTTTTTGTAAAAAGTGTGAAACGATTTATTATTATTTATGATCACATTAGCTTTTAGAGGAGCAATTATGATTACTAAGTATTTAATCTCAACATCTATCTTTTCTTTAATTTCAATTTCTGTATTACAGGCAGCAGATATCGTTGTTGCTGAACAGCCTGTTCCTGTTATTGCAGCTCCTACCTTTTCTTGGACAGGATTTTATGTTGGAGGGCAGATTGGTAACTTTTGGAGTAAAATAGCTGTAAATTATTTAGCAGATGAGACTGCTGGAAAATGGGAGGCAGTTCCAAAAGAAAATTTACCTAAACTTTCTGGTTTTATGGGGGGAGTTTATGCAGGTTCTAATATTGATATTGATAATGGTTTTATTATCGGTTTTGATACGGATATTATGTGGTCTAATAAGAAGTACACAAAAGATATCAGTATACCGAAAAACAAACAAGTCGGAGAAACAGCAGAAACTTCCAAAAAAAGTTTAAGGAACCATTCTGATGAAGATGAGTCTACAGCGTCGCAAATTGAGTCTATACATCATACTCTAAAACAAAAATGGTCTGGTGCTACGCGGGTGAAAGTTGGTTTTGCGATGGAGCGTATGATGCCTTATCTTTCTGGGGGGATTGCTTATACGCAGCTTCAGAATGTTTTTGAAGTAGCGGCTAATAATACTGAGAGCAGAGAAGCAATTGATCTTGCTAGTTTGGCGAGTGATGAAAAAAAGACCATGGTTGGTTATACCCTTGGAGGGGGCGTTGATTTTGCCATGACTGATAATATTATTGTCCGTGCAGAATATCGTTATTCAGATTTTGGTAAGAAGAAGTTTGTGCAGGATAAATTTGAAATGGACTATAAGACAAACGATTTCCGCGTAGGTGTTGCTTATAAATTTTAATTTTCTGCAGAATTAAACAGTTTAAAAGCCTCATTTTCGAATGAGGCTTTTACTTTTCAAATAGGTGTAGTGAAATATTTTTCACACAGAAGAGATGCTGTTTTGCTTATGGAATGCGCATTCTAAATATCATAGAATTCTTTTATTTCAAACTTATTTCACGGTGTGTCAATCAAAATCATTTATTTGTACTTTATAGATGGGGAGGAGGCGTGAGTATAAAAAATATTAAAGAAAGAATAAAAACGTTGCTTGCAAACCATTCCAAGTGCCAAAGGCGATTATCCGCATTAAGGGTTGGCAAAGTGTGTGATGGGAGTGATTTTCTTCTTTATAAACGTAAAAATGCAGTGCTCAGTGTATTTTATCATTAAACCACTTATAAGCACCGTCGTGAAATGGGGTCAGGTAGCAAAGATGCTTCTTTAAAACAAACGCATGAATTGGCAATCCAATGGTATTCTTTTTTACTTGAAATATCTTTCATATAATCAGATTTTTTACGTTACATTATTATAAAATATTTTATATAGTAGCAAAAAAATCGCAAAAATTTTTCAGGTACATAGAATGATATTCGCAATATAATTCAAGAATTATCATAATATCATTTAATGTGATTTATAGAAAAAATAGATAGAAATTTAGGATCTTATTGAGAGATAAAAATATTATTACCTATATCTATTATTGAAATAGACTCTATTATTTTCCTCTATTTACGACAAATCAATCAAAATCATTTGTTTATTTATTATTGAAATTTTTATCATTATTGATATTTAGGCATAGAAGCTAAATAAGTTTCTTTATATATACTATAAAATAGCATTACTATAAGGGTATAAGAATTTTACGTATGAGATGCTTTGAGGGGGAGTTTGTGATGAAGTGCAAAGCAAGGTTTATAAAACTTTGTTAAGTCAATCACATATGCAATTAGTATGTAGGAACTGTGTAACAAGAGTTCAGATATTATTTATAGATCAGATAGGGTATAAATCTTCGTCCTTGAGAATGAGAAGGAAGTAGACTAATAGGTTGTAAAGTCAGTTACATAAGTGGGTTAACTAATGGAGCTCTTTGAGAAAAATTGATTGATCAATAGAGAAGGTAAAACTTTATCTTATTAAGAAGCAGGAGAAAAATAAATTATGATTTATGAAAGGGATATGAAGTAAAAATATTGTCTTTTTTTGAGGTTTTGGATGTGTTTTAGTGTTTAAAGATTAATTGTTTCAGTACAGGCGATTTCGTTTTGAGGGTTGATAATGCTATAACGTTGTAATTGGCAGTGCCATTGATTTTGTAAGCGGTCAATGGAAAATAAGTTAAAGCCCGCGGGTGGTTTTTTACCACTAAAAGCTTGTGATGCGGAAGAAACACCAACAACAGGAATTTTTTTCATTGGTCCTTCAATCCACTTCAATGTGGGTAAATGAGTATGCCCATGAAGAATAAGTTCACAACCGTGATGTTTGATAACGTCTAGAAAACGTTTTGTATCCCGTAATTTTTTATGCCAAGAAGTTGCCTTGGGAAAGGGAGGATGGTGGATCATGACGACACGAAAAAGGTTGCGCTGTGCTGCTTCATTTAAAAGATGCGGTAATGTTTGCGCTTGCAGTTTACCAAAATAACCAGAAGCTTGAAAAGGGGGGGTGGCGATGGCTGAAGAAGCTGCTATGATGGCGACATCTTTGCGAATGCGCATATAAGGAAAAGGAAAGACATTGGCTTGAGGCACATCCCCTGTGATCCAAGGTTTAAAGAGAGTACATGCTTTTTGCAAGGCACCGCGGACATAGGCATCATGATTTCCAAATGTCAAAGAAATATCTTGAGGTTGTCCTAAGGTAAGGAGCCAACGGCGTGCTTGTTCAAATTCCTTATCAAGAGCAAGGTTTACAAGATCACCAGAGATCACTAGATGATCAGGCTTTGTTTTGTTCAAGGCATCTATTAAAGTTTCGAGGACATTTGTTGCCATTTGACTCTTACGTTTTTTTTGCCAATTTAAGTAACCAGTAAGGCGCTTTCCAGAAAGTTCTAAAAGGGAAGGTTTCGGGAGAGGAGAAAGATGGATATCCGATATATGGGCAAGATAAAACATAAAAGCTCGCAGAATATTAAAAACATTTTAAAGAATGAACATAAGATAAGTTTCTGCTTAAAGGCAAGAAAGATTGTAAAATGAAAAATAGCTTGTTAAAAGTATGAGAAGATTATTTGGAGAATTGATGCTAAATTGTATTCTTTACGAAAAAGGATAGCGTAATACAGCAGATCATTTTGGGGAGCCGATATGTTTTTTATGATGGAATAAAAGTGATGGTCGTAAAGTTTTAAGACTTTTAGGCAGCTTTTATACGCCCACACATTATCATAAAAAATTTAAATTACTCAGTGTTAAAATGCAAAAGGATCTATTGTATTTATCAGAGTTTTTTACGGTTTTGCGCTGTTATATATTGCTTTTCATGGGTAAATATTTTTCACGCACAATAGAACGCCCTAAGCAGAATATTCCAAATAAAATATCATTATGTTGTACATTCACATATTTGTTTTAAAGAAATATTTCCCAGTGTGCTTGATTTCTTTTCATGAAAGCTCTTCAATGCTATGAAAAACTGTTTATAAGGCTTATTCATGCACTACCATTTTGTACCATAGACAAAATATTGATTTATAATGATAATTTATCGTTATTCATATTGAATTGAGAGTCCCGAATATCGCAAGATTCTCTCATTTCAAATCTCTCTATCTTGAATCAATCAAAATCACTTGCTTGTACGTTACAAGCAGGGTTGGTGTGTGGATAAAATTTGTATAATAAAAATGGCTCACCGTCTTAAGTGCCAAGATCTATCACAATACTCAAAGGCTGGCACAAGTGTGTGATGGCGCCAGCTTGTTACACCATATATAAGGTGTTCACCAAAATCCTGACATTGTTTCATCTTAAATTTATCAAAATTTTTGCTTTAAGAGGACGAATAAGAGAATATTTCATTCTATTTTTCAATGGTTTTTGTCCATATAGCACTCCTTCTAATGATGTAAAAAAGAATGATTTTTATTAATTTAATGTGGATTATAAATTAAGAAAAATTCTATAGGGAATAATATCTCAATATGAGATAAGGATAATGATCATTAAAAAGCAATAACTTACTTAATAAAAAACAAGTAAATATACAGAAAAAATAAGCTTAATTTTTAAATTATTCTACGAAATTTCAAGACTTTTTAACGACCTTCACGATACCACATGCTGCTCAACAGTAATAGGCAGGCAAGCAGTGCAAAAAAACCAGAAAATATCGAAAAATAAAAGGTATTGATTAAGCGAGTTTCTGTTGCTTCTTTCAGAATAATTGAATGCGCAGGAGAAGATAAAGGGGTTGTTTGTGATTGAATGAGCTTGAGTGGAGGAAGATAAATGTTTTCTTTCCCCTCAAGGTGTAAACGTCCAATGTAACCACCGGTGTGCTTAACAATGGGAGTTAGTTTTTCTTGTGTTGAAATTAAGTCAAACAATTCAAGATTATCTTGCATCCCTACAGAAGAAAGTATTGTTAGATGACCATTTTTAATGGTAAAAATTCCTGTTTCATCAGTGGCTACAGTTACACTGAAGAGACCTTCTTGCTCTTTAGTAAGGACGACCTTTTGTTTTTTTCCAGAAGGAAAAGTTATTTCAGCAGGTTTGGGTTGATCTTTGAGGGTTTGACGGCGGATTGTTAAATGATGATGGCTACTGATCGCGCTTAATTTTTCTTCTTCAAGTTCTGGTTCTTTCATGAGCCAATGGGCAATTCGGCGATAAAGAGCTGCATAAGGACCTCCGCCTTCAAAACCTCGTGCCCAAAGCCAACTTTCATCAGAAAGCAACATGCCTACACGCCCTTTATCAACATGGGAGAGAAGTAAAAGCGGTTGTTCATCAGCTCCTTTCATGAGAGCAATTCCGTTGTTTATGTTTTGAATAGCAATTTGCCGCAGCCAACGCCCCCACTGAGAAGCTGGAAGGTTAAGTGTTGCAAGATCCCTTGTGACGGGATGGCGTTCACCTTCTTTGGTTAATGCGGGGCGAAAAGGTTTTTCAATAATAGCTCCATTAGGCAATGCCGGTAGAATGCTTATTAGAGGTGTTTTTGCAAGTGAGTTTTTTTGAGTAAACTCAGGTCCTGTTACCATCAACAACGCACCACCCTTTTGTACATATTGGGCAATATAATCATAATAGATTAAGGGCAGCACAGCAGAGTGTTGGTAGCCATCAAGAATAATGAGATCAAAGTTATTAATCTCTTCAACAAAGAGCTTTCTTGTGGGAAAGACCACTAGGGATAATTGGCTTAAGGGCGTATTATCTGCTTTGGTGGGGGGGCGCAAAATAGTAAAGTGAACAAGATCAATATTGGAGTCACCTTTCAAAAGGTCACGCCATGTTCGTTCTCCATTATAAGGGGCGCCTGAAATAAGAAGAACGCGTAAATTTTCTCTGACTCCTTCAATCGTTGTTATGGCGCGGTTATTTTCAAAACTTAATTCACCTTTGTAAGGTTCAGTGGTTGCTTGGATAATATTTTTTTCAGCATGAGGAAGAGTAATTTCAGTTTGAAAAATGATGCCAGGAGTCGCAGAATAATGGCCAACTTCTTGTCCATTGACGCTGAGTATAATATTGGCTTTCTGTGGTATTGTTTTTTGAGCCGCTCCTTTATCTTCTACCAAAATGGAGAGTCTTTGTGGTTTGTTGACAAGGGCAAAGCGTGGAGGAGAAATAAACTTAATTTGACGATCAAATTCATCTGAGCATCCTGTGATTAGGGCATTGAAAGGTGCTTCATGATGAAGATCTGATAGGTTAGGAATGTCATGCACTTGTCCATCAGTGACAAGAATGGTTCCTGCATAATGAGAGGGGGGGACATCAGAGAGTGCTTGTGTTAAAGCATCAAACAAATTCGTTGAGGGGGCATATTGATGATCAGCAAGTTTTCCAGCTTCAATAAAACGTGGTTCAAATTGTGGATAACGCGCTAGTATTTCGATTAATCGCACGCGCGCTTCATCCGTATCGTTTGTGCGTGTTCCCAATGTTTGACTTTTGCTGCGGTCAATGACAATCCCTACCGTGCTTTTCAGCGGTTCGCGCTGTTCTTTGATAATCATTGGATTGAGCAAAGCAAGAATGAGGCAACTCAATGCCATTAGACGCAACAAAGACCCTTGACGCTTTGTAACAAGACCAACAACGACAAAAAGAATGGATATTCCGCTTAAGAGTAGAATCCAAAAGAGAGGTAAAAAAGGCTGAAAAGTTAAAAATGGTATCATTGCCTTCTTTCTCTTTTAAAGCGTTCCAGAAGCGCTGGAACATGAACTTGGTCCGCTTTATAATTTCCAGTAAGGACATAAAGGACAATATTTAAGCCTGCACGAAATGCCCATAGACGTTGCATCGGATCATTGGGAACAAGGGGATATTTCCATGTTCCTTTTTCATCAAGTGCCCAAGCACCGGCAAAGTTATTTGCGGTAATGAGAAGGGAACTTACATTGTCGCCAGAGCTAAGAGAATTTTTATCTTTTTTGTTTGCTGATGAGGATTCAACCCATAAAGGAGAACCACGGTAGAGACCAGGAAAATCTGGCATAATATAAAAAGAACGTGCAACAACATGATCTTTTGAGGCAGGTTCAATGGAGGGAATATTTAACCCTTTTAAAATAGTTCGTAACCTTTGTGTTTCTGGAGTGGTATCTCCTTCAAGATTAAGATTGCTATTCATTTGATCGCGTGTATCAAATAAAATTGTTCCTCCATGTTTCATAAAGTTATTTATTTTTTCAAGCGCTTTAGGAGTTGGTATAGGACTCTTAGCATCAATTGGCCAGTAAATAAGGGGATAAAAGGAAAGTTCATCTTTATCGAGATCAAGTGCTATAACAGAGCCGGGAATAAGCATTGTGCGCTCTGCGATAAATTGGCTTAAGGTTTCTAGACCACGTTTACTCGTTGTATCAATTTCATGATTGTTGGTTATAACGTAGGCAAGATGTGTTGTACCAGCGGCTTGCACACTATCATGATGATTTTCTGTCATTTGTGCATGCAGAGTCGGATCATATGAAAACAAGATAATAAAAATGATGAGAGGAAGGAGAAACAGATTACGTTGTTTGCTGAAAGAAAAAATACCTCCCATCCATAAAATGAGAAAATTATCAAAGGCGAATAATAAGAGAGCTAATCCTAAAAGGGGACCGGTAAGATTTTTTTCTTTTGTATCGTAAGATAAAGGGCTCTTGTTAAGAGAAGTTGGCAATGATGATTGTGTCACAAAGCGCGATGAATGATTTAAGAGATTGAGCGCATAAAAATTATTTTTGACACCATAAAGTCCTGGGGGAGTCTGATAGGAAGGATGGGGTGGACTTTGAGCATCAAGGACTAATGGAATAACATCAGAGGGCGGTACTTGTAGTTGTCCGTCAGCGGCTATGGTTCGCCAAGGGTTTTGTACCGTTGTACTTTTTTCTCGATATGCTGAAGTTGTGTTTTCAAAAGACCCTAATGTGATTAGTTTTTGCAACATTTGTGCAAAAAAGCCAGAAAGAGGAAGATTAGACCATGTAGGATCAGGAGCAATATGAATGAGAATGATGGTTCCTTTACCACGCTTTGCTGCGGTAATAAGAGGAGTTCCATCCGAAAGGCTAAGCCACGTTTTTTCAAAAAGATTTGGGGTTGGTTCTGCGAGGATTTGACGCGAGACAGTAACATCTTCTGGAAAAGGAAGATCAGAGAAAAAACTATTTTTTGCAAAAGGGGCAAGTTTTTGCGGTTTTGTCCAAGACATAATACTTCCAAGGGAACGTTGACCTTGACGCAGCGGCACCGGAAGAAGACTATCGTAATGTTCTGCGCTACTGAGTTTTTCTCCTGCAAAGCGGATGAGTGTTCCTCCTTTATTCACAAAATCAGAAAGCTTTTTTTCTGCTTTTTCAGGGATATTAACCATGTCACCCATAATGAAAACAGATGGATTTTGTTTAAGCAAATGATCAATATCCGTTGAAAGCTCTCTTCCACCGGCTGTGATAAGCTGTGTATGACCTTGTAAGGCTTTGATGATGTAATAAAATGGAGCCAGTAAAGGTTGTGCCATTTCATTGGTATCGGGGGAGAGAAGAGCAACACGGCTTATTCTGCTATGGCTGTCTACTAAAAAGGTTGCAGCAGCATGGTTTTGGTTATTGATTTTTATCCAAGCAATATCATTGCGTAGTTCAAGGGGGACATCAAAAGGAACAAGTGCTGTTGTTTCACCTTCAGAGAAATTTTTCGTAAATTGACCGAGCAGTTGATTATTTGAATCGTAAAGGCTGAGTGTAGCGGGTGTTGTGCCATGTGTTGTTGAGCGGATAATACGCGCGACCATATTTCCATTGTTATTTTCTATGGATGTTATGCCAACTAAATCGGAAATGTCAGCCAAATACCATAAGAACTTTCCAAGTTTTAACTTTTCAAGCAGAGCAAAAGTTTGTTCATCTTCATTTGTTTGTAATCCATCACTTAAATAAACAATATCAAGAGGTTTTCCTTGGGTTATTTCCTTGAGTTTTTTGAAGGCATGCACACGGTTGACAGGCCAAGGGCGTGGTTGCAAATGCATTAAATGCTGTTTTATCATCTTCGCTGGTTGGGGCTCTATATTGGAGATATCATGTTCAGCTGTTGCAACAAGATAAATATTTTTTTGCTGTTTTTCTGCTTGTGCAAGGAGCGTTTCAGCGATAGAGATGCGTTTTTTCCATTCTTTTACAGATGCCCAACCATTATCAATAATGAGTGCAAGGGATTGAGATTCAGAAAAGTTTATTGGTTTTTGATTCCAAGTAGGGCGGGACAAAGCTATGATAACAAGTGCCACTATGATTAAACGCAACAAGAGTAACCACCAAGGCGTATGTTTTGCTGTTTCTTGCTGATGCGTAGGTTTAGGTAGGAAACGTAGAGGAGGAAAAAGCTCTTTACGCGCAGATGGAGGGGTTATCCGCAACAGCCACCAAATGACCGGTAGAAACAAGAGCCCTAATAACAGAAAAGGAGCGGCAAAACTCAAAGTGCCCTCCTTTTTTGCAAGGGAAAGTTACCCATTGTATTTGCAAGATGCAAAATGGTTTCTGTTAAAGGTTGATCTGTTGTACTAACGTGATAAGACCACCCTTGGCGCGCGCAAAAATTTGCTAATTCTTGTCGCCGTGCTTGATATAGCTTACAATAGTTTTTACGAATATTTTCTGCTTTTCCAAAAGTGAGTTTTTCTTTCGTTTCAGGATCAAAAAATTCTGTACGACCTGCATAGGGAAAGTTTTCTTCTGCAGGATCAGCAATTTCAATTAAATGAGCTGTCACTTGTTTTGTAGATAAAGGAATTAAATGTTGGATGATTTTTTCAGGATGGTCGAGAAAATCACTCATTATAATGGTATGTGAAAAGCGTGTAATTGTTGAAAAATTTGGAAATGAATTTTCATCTGAATGATTTTCTAAAGCAAATGCTATTCGTTCTACGACATTAGATGTCATTGTGGGAGGCATCAAATTGGGAATAGCAATATATTCGCCACTGCGTGCAAGAAGTGATGCCAAGGCAAGGGTAAGAATAATGGCATGATTACCTTTAGAGATTTTAGAAAAACGCGAACAGTAATGCATTGATGGGCTCTGATCGGGCCAAAGCCAAACGGTTTGTGTCATTTGCCATTCGTGTTCACGCAGATACGTATTTTCATCACGGGCAGAGCGACGCCAATCAATGCGGGTAATGGATTCTCCTTCCATATAAGGACGAAATTGCCAAAAATTTTCCCCATTACCACGTTTACGTTGTCCATGCCATCCGGTTATCAGTGTATTAGCGATATGACGCGCTTGTAACAAGAAATATGGCATTTTGCCAATATCCTTATGCAGTTCTTTTGCCAGCGACAATGGAGGTTTTTGTAAAACTTTTTTGCCAATAGCCATTTAAAGAGCATCTTTCACAAGCTTATTGATAATATCTCTGATGGTTATATCTTCAGCACGGGCAGAAAAATTAAGAGCCATACGGTGTTGTAAGACAGGATAGGCCAATGCTTCAACATCATCAAGTGAGGGAGCTAAACGCCCATAATAAAGAGCACGGGCACGAACACAAAGTGAAAGAGCTTGTGATGCGCGTGGACCAGGTCCCCAAGAAACATAAGTATTGGCGAGGTTATTGTCTTTATGGGGGCGGGCTGAGCGGACAATTTTTAAAATAGCCTCGACCACATTTTCTGAAAGAGGTATTTTGCGAACAATATTTTGAATTTTTTGCAATTTTTGGGCGGATAAAATTGCTTTTGCATTTGATTTTTTTTCTTTTGTTGTTTCTAAAATGATCCGCCGCTCTGTTGTAAGATCAGGATAGTCAATATCAATTTGCATCAAAAAGCGATCCAGTTGTGCTTCAGGAAGTGGGTAGGTTCCTTCCTGTTCAAGAGGATTTTGCGTTGCAAGAACATGAAACGGTTGCGGCAAGTCATAACGCGTACCTGCAACGGTTACATGATATTCTTGCATAGCTTGTAGAAGGGCTGATTGTGTGCGTGGAGAGGCACGATTGATTTCATCAGCCATGAGAAGTTGTGTAAAAATAGGACCTTGAACGTAGCGAAAAGAACGTTTTCCTTCTTTATCGGCATCCATAATTTCAGAACCAATAATGTCCGATGGCATTAAGTCAGGGGTAAACTGGATGCGTTTTTCATTAAGCCCTAAGACGGTTCCCAATGTTTCAACAAGACGTGTTTTAGCAAGTCCTGGAGCACCGACAAGAAGAGCATGACCACCAGCAAAAAGTGCAATTAAGGCATATTCGATGATATGACTTTGCCCAAAAATAACTTTATCAATTTCTTGTTGTAGAATATCCAATTCTTTGTGTGCTGTATCAATATCCCCAATAATGATTTGAGCATCATGATTGGTATTGACCTTTTTTACAGAATTAGATGATCGATTACAGTGACTCATATTTCTTCCTTAAGGAGTTTGGCGCAAAATGGTAATTTTCTCTGTATGATAATGGATATTTTATTGTTTGTAACAGAAAATGAGAAGAAAAGAAGCATCATATGTCGTTTTTTTTTCATATTTATCTATAAAGGGAAAAGTTTTTTTGGAGGAAAGAGACATGTTTTATAAGGGATGTCTTAAAAAATTTGTTTTATGAAGAGAATTTTTTAAAGCAAGGGAAACAACTTTTTTGAAAGGTTAAAGGGTGAATATAAGGCAGAACTTCAAACAGGTTGCGTGGTTACAACAAAGTGATATTCAAACACTTCTTCGTGTTCTATCTTTAGAGGGGGAAGAAGCGCGTATTGTAGGCGGAGCTGTGCGCAATCAACTGCTAGGGCAGCCTATTAATGATATTGATATTGCGACAACCTGCTTGCCGCAACAAGTTATTACGCGTGTAGAAGAAGCAGGATTTAAAGCTATTCCTACGGGGATTGCTTTTGGTACCATAACAGTGGTTACGCATTCATGTTCTTATGAGGTCACAACGCTTCGCAGTGATATTGAAACAGATGGTCGTCATGCAAAAGTAGCCTTTGGTCGTGATTGGAAAAAAGATGCTGAACGGCGGGATTTTACGATCAATGCCCTTTATTGTGATGCGGAGGGCAACCTTTATGATGATGTGGGAGGTTTGAGTGATATTGAAAGCCGAACAGTTCGTTTTATCGGTGTTGCAGAAAATCGTATTAGTGAAGATTATTTACGTATTTTACGGTTTTTTCGCTTTTTTGCGTGGTATGGAGCAGGGCGACCTGAAGGGCAAGGATTGAAGGCATGTGTTCGTTTAAAACACGGTTTAAAAAAACTTTCTTCTGAGCGTATTTGGGCAGAAATGAAAAAGCTTCTGTTGGCTTGTGACCCAACACGTGCTCTTTTATGGATGCGACAAAGCAAAATTTTGTCACTCATTTTTCCTGAAACAGAAAAATGGGGCATTGATGCAATTCACACATTGGTAAGAACAGAACAGATGCTTGGTTGGAAAGTTGATCCATTTTTAAGGCTAGAAAGTCTTCTTCCTCCTGATCCTATACGTCTTCATGAAATGGCACAGCGCTTGCGTTTTTCCCATAAGGAAACAATACGGTTAAAGGAATGGGCAGAATTAGAAATAATAAGCCCAAACTGTTCTGATCATTTTCTGCAAAAACTGCTTTATTTTCATGGGAAACAGCCGGTTTTAGATCAATTATCTTTGTCTGTCTCAGCATCACATGTCGATACTCTAGAAAAAATGGATACTTTGCAAAAAACAGAAAATTATCTCAAACTTTATCAATTGGCTCAAAAATGGCAGATTCCAACTTTTCCCATTAATGGCAACGATTTAATAAAAAAGGGTTTTTCAAAAGGTGTTCTTTTAGGAAAAAAGCTTAAAGAGCTAGAAACGATATGGGTTGAAAGCGGTTTTTTAATGGATCGTCATGCATTATTAGAAAAAATTGATTGATAATATCATTTGTTTATAAATGTATGAGTTTTTTTATTTTTTAAGTTAACATATTAATTTATAATAATAATTTATCGCTTCTCATGAAAAATAAGAGCGTCGAATATTGTAAGGTTATTTTATAGCCTATTCATATTAAATCAATTACAATTACGGTCTTAATGTGTCATAAGCAGGCAAGTCGTGTGAGGAAAAACGATTATAGGGAGGAAAAATGCCTCTTATGAATCATTTCAAAATAGAGGAAAAACTTTTGAAAGGGCAAAGAGTGTGAAGATGCTGACTTGCATATTTATTGAGCATAGAGAGGAGGATGCTCAATGTTTTTTTATGTACATGGGATATTTATATTATTGATAGGCGTGGTACGAAATGGATGTGATGGATCTAAGAAAAGTTTATTTTAACAAGTGTATGAATGAGCAACACAATGGCGTTTTGTACTTTGTGATAAAGTGACTTTAGTTAAGTTTTTTTCTTATTTTTGCGCATTATAAGCTTATCGCTGTTTATTTTTCAGCACTTGATTATTGGAAAATAGCAGGAGTTATATGCTTTAACTGTTATTTATATGATAGCTTGTAGGCTTTATTCCAAGAATATTATTGAAAAGTATGTGCTTTTAAGATTTATAAAATTTTTGAAAGGTGAATTTTTTCTACTTATTTGAAAACCAGAGTTCATGCATTTTGATCATTCTATTCAAGCTTTGATAGAATGATTATGTTTTTACAGATGATAGTTTCCTTCATAATAACCAATTTGGCGCAGTGCTTCTCCTGTTGTTATGGCTACGCTCATAGCAAGATTGAGAGAGCGTGCCTGTGGTTGCATGGGAATTTTCAATGTGTAATCGGCAGATGCATGAACATAGTCGGGAACGCCAGCTGATTCACGACCAAAAAGTAAAACATCATTTTTTTGATAACCTATCTGTGTATAGGGTGTTTTTGCTTTTGTACTTAAAAGCAAAAGACGGCGGTTAAAGTGTTTCATGGAGCTTATAAAATGTTGCCAATCAATGTGTCGTTCTAAGGAAGCATATTCGAGATAATCCAATCCTGCACGTTTGAGATTACGATCCGACAGATTAAAACCTGCAGGTTCAATAATGTGCACATGTAAACCAAAACAAGCACTAAGACGCAAAATCGTTCCAGTATTACCGGCAATATCAGGTTGGAAAAGAGCGATATGAAGTGTCATGTTCTCTGTAGTATGATTTTTTTTTCGACTTTGTAAAGAAGCACCATAATTTATTCGAAAAATATGTTTGAGAAATACATGTTTTTTATAGTGAGTTTTTATTCATTTTAAATTTCAGGGAAAAGTTATCTAAATGGATTTGTTTGAGATGAGAGAGAATTTTCTATTATGAACTTCCTTTGATTGAGCAATACATAAAATAGATTGGCTTATTATGATGAAAAGTAGGATATTTAAAGAGGTTGGATCATTCATTTTAGTTAAAATCGACAAAAGATGCTTTTTATGTATAAAGAGGAAACAGAAAAAGTACGTATTCTAAAACGAGTTGAATCTGGGAGATGAAGAGATATTATAAGTTTATTTGAAAGAGATAACCAATGAGTTTAAACTTATTGGCTGAGATTAGATCATGATAACATATTTATTTATAATGATAATCTAGCGTTATTTATTTTGAATGAGAGATCCAAATATCGTAGGATTCTCTCATTTCAACCTGTTTATCTTGAGACAATCAATATCACTTGCTTGCACGTCATAAGCGGGGCTGGCGTGGGGGGTAAATACTGTGCAAAAAAAGACTAAAAACGCCATTTCATGAACCCTCTTACAAGTCCAAGGGATGGTCTGAAACACTCAAAGGTTGGCACAAGTGTGTGATGGTGCTGGTTTTCTTCTTCACAAATGTAAAGATGGCGGTGCTCAATAGCTTTATCATTGCACCATAACAAGACAAGTTTTTTAAGAGTGTTTATTTACACGCTCTTTGTGTTTTTATCACGCAAGGGAAGGGTTTTGATTGATTGAACATGAATAGGTTTGAAATAAAAGAAATCAAGGTATTTAGGAATTCTTCTTGCTCTTTAAAATGGCAAATTATCATTATAAAACAGCTTATTGTATAAATCATATAAATGGCATGTTTGTTTGACGGAGATATTTTCATGGGTTAAGGCAACGAAGTAATCTAAGCATTGTACAATAGGAGAGGGTATGATAAAAAAATAGTTTAGAAAAGTATCTCTTTAAAGTTAAGGCAATGGGTGAGCAGACGAGACGGGATTTTCTGTTTTTGGTAACGGCTGTTGCAGGAGCCGTTGGGATGGGGGTGGTTGCGTGGCCTTTTATTCGTCAGTTGCGTCCAGATGAAGCTGTTTTGGCATCCTCTTCCGTTGAGGTTGATCTTTCTGGTATTGAAGAGGGGATGTCGGTGACAGTAAAATGGCGAGGACAGCCTGTTGTTATTCGAAACCGTACGGCAAAAGAAATTGCTGATGCACGCGCTACGAATTTAAGTCTTCTAAAAGATTGTCAAGCTCGCAATCCTAATCTTGAAGGGGAAAAAGAAGCGACAGATTTTGCACGTTCAGCAGGTAAAGGGCGTGAAAATTGGCTTATTGTCATTAACCTTTGTACGCATCTAGGTTGTGTGACACTTGGGCAATCGGGTAAATTTGGAGGGTGGTTGTGTCCGTGTCACGGGTCTGTTTATGATACCGCTGGAAGAGTGCGGTCAGGTCCAGCGAACTATAATTTAGCTATACCACCTTACCAATTTCTTTCTGATACTTTGCTCAAAATAGGATAAGGTTATGACAAGGTTTCCTCCTTATTATCCTAAAAATGCTCTTTCCCGT
Organism: Bartonella massiliensis; assembly: GCF_902150025.1. Classification (GTDB taxonomy): domain Bacteria; phylum Pseudomonadota; class Alphaproteobacteria; order Rhizobiales; family Rhizobiaceae; genus Bartonella; species Bartonella massiliensis. Next base: position 53,010 of record NZ_CABFVS010000015.1, on the reverse strand, counting down.
TGGTTGGATAAGCGTTTGCCTCTTCCGCGTTTTTTTTATAATGCATTGGTGATTTTTCCTGTTCCGCGTAATCTTAATTACTTTTATACATTTGGCGGTATTTTGACCATTATGCTGTTATCACAGCTTTTGACTGGTCTTGTCTTGTCACTACATTATGTTCCAGATATTCATTTGGCTTTTGAAACGGGTGAACGATTTCGACGTGAGGGGCAGTTTGGCTGGCTTTTTCGTCCATGGCATAGTGTAGGCTCTTCGTTTTTTTTTATTGCTGTTTATATCCATTTGGCACGCGGGCTTTATTATGGTTCTTATAAAAATATGCGGGAAATGGTGTGGGTCACAGGAATTTTTATTTATATCATCATGATGGCAATTGCATTTTTTGGTTATGTGCTTGTTTGGGGGATGATGTCTATTTCAGCCGCTTCTGTGATTGCAGGGCTCTTAAAAACGATCCCTTTGGTGGGATCATGGTTGCATGAGACACTCCTTGGTGGTTACGGTGTAGAACAACCAACATTGAATCGTTTTTATGTTTTCCATTATGTTTTATCCTTTGTTTTGCTTCTTTTTGTGGGGCTTCATATTTGGGCAATCCACTGTGTTGGGCAAGGGAATCCAACGGGTCTTGCTGTACAATCAGATAAAGAAACAGTTCCTTTTTCGCCTTATGTGCTGATCAAAGATATTTTTGCCATTACTGTTTTTTTGATCTTTTTTGCTTGGTTTTTGTTTTATATGCCCGATTATATGGGGCAAGCTGAAAATTATAATGTCGCCGATCCTTTAAAGGCACCGCTTCGTGTGGTCCCGGAATGGTATTTCTTACCTTTTTATGCAATGCTGCGTGCGATAACTTTTGATACTGGTATTTTTTCTTCAACTTTTGTAGGTTTTATTCTCTTCATCAGTTCGATTTGTGTTTTAATTTTTGTTCCATGGTTAGATCGCTCTAAAATATGTTCAGCAAGGTATCGGCCTGTTTATAAAATTTTCTTTTGGGTGTTGGTTTTTGATGTCGTTTTTCTTGGTTGGCTGGGATCAAGAGAAATAAGTGACGCAATTCTTTTATGGACGCAATTGGCTACGGTATATTACTTTATATTCTTTTTGGTTATTTTGCCGATTTTGCCAGCATTTGAAAAAACGCCTTCTCTTCCATTGTCAATTATGCAAGATCTAAAACAGAAAAAAAAGAGACTATGGTAAATGTTTTTGTAGGACTGATTATTATCGTTTCTCTGAGCCTTTCTGTTCAGAGTTTAGCGAGTGATGTTTCTGATCGGTTAGATCAAGAAGAGGAAGTTATTTCTTTTCCTTTACAGATTCCTAAAAAACAAGAATGGAGTTTTTCAGGCCCATTTGGGCTTTATGATAAGGCGCAATTGCGGCGTGGATTAAAGGTTTATAAACAAGTTTGTTCTAGCTGCCATGGGCTAAAATATGTGTCTTTTCGTCATTTAAAAGCTCTTAGCTATGATCAAGAACAGATTAAAGCTTTGGCAGCACAATATGAAGTGCGTGATGCTTCTCATCGGGAAGGAAAAATTTTAAAACGTCCCGGGGATGCAACAGATTATTTTCCTTCTCCCTTTTTGCGTGAAGAAGAAGCAAGATTTGTTTTGAATGGTGCTTATCCTCCAGATTTATCATTGATGGCACGTGCACGGGGCGTATCTTTGCCGTTTCCTGCTTTAATTAGCGATGTATTGATTCATTATGATACGGCTGGTCCAGATTATATTACAGCTCTTTTAACAGGATATCAGGAGGCGCCAAAGAAGATAAAAATTGCGGATGGTTATTGGTATAATCCTTATTTTATTGCCAGTAACGCTTTAACTATGGCACCTCCTTTGAGTGATGGTGTAGTTGCTTATGAAGATGGAACCCCAGAAACTGTTGAACATTACGCGCGCGATGTTTCTGCTTTTTTAATGTGGGCAGCCGATCCTCATATGGAAATTCGTAAAAAAACCGGTTTTCGTGTTATTTTATTTTTAATCATTTTTGCAGGACTTGTTTATATTTTAAAAAATCGTATTTGGTATGATTTAGAGAAAGAGTTTGAGAAAGATAAAAAGACAAAATAAAGCAAAAATGATAAAGAAACGGCTCTTGAAAGAATAGAGAATATGAAGAGTATAGAGAGCATAAGGAACAAATTTGTTTATAATGCATTGAGGTTTTATAAAGTAAAAGCAAAGTAAAAACGGAGATGTTAAAATGAAAAAAACTATATGTACTACTCTTATATCAATTTTGATGGTTTCTAGTACTTATGCTCAGTCTTTTGAAGTGCCTTCTAAACCTGAAATGATTTCTTCGACGGGTATTGTACAGGTGGGGATCGATAAGTCTGTGCGTTATGTAACACCTTTAGCAACGGATTTTGTTGCTTCCAGTCTTATAGGCGCCAATGTCTATAATATAGAAGATGAAAATATTGGTGAAGTAAAAGATATTATTTTACGTGAAAATAATATTGCAGGATTTGTAATTGCTGTTGGTGGTTTCCTTGGCATAGGGGAGAGTTATGTGGTCGTTTCTCCAGAAACAATACAGATGACAAATGATTATGGTAAGTGGAAACTTATTACAAATGCAACAAAGGATTCCTTAAAGGATGCTCCAACATTTAAATACGAAGGTCGTTGGACACGCTAATCTTATATTGCCATTTTTTAATAAATAAAGAAGTTGCTATCATCATAATGTGATAGCAACCACTTTTTGTTCAGAAAAACTTTAGGCTGTACAGGAAAATGTTAGGAGTTTTTACAACAGTCTTCTATGAACTTACAACAAAATCTTCAAAATAAACTACTAAGACAGAGTAAAGATTTAAGTATTATGTTTAAATAACATGATGTCGCCATCTTGTACAATGTATTCTTTTCCTTCATCACGGGTTTTGCCTGCTTCTTTTGCACCACTTTCTCCCCCCAAAGCGATATAGTCATTGTAGCTGATGGTTTGGGCACGAATAAAGCCACGCTCAAAATCTGAGTGAATAACGCCAGCGGCTTGGGGAGCTTTTGTACCACGTGTAATTGTCCAGGCTCGTGTTTCCTTAGGTCCGCAGGTGAAGTAAGTGATGAGATCAAGTAAATGGTAACCAGCGCGAATAAGGCGATTTAAACTTGGTTCAAAGAGTCCTAGAGCATCGAGATATTCTGATGCTTCAGCTTCACTCAATTGTGTGATTTCCGCTTCGATAGAAGCAGAAATGATAATGCTTTGCGCATTTTGCTCTGTTGCCATTTTTTCAACGGTTTGGGTAAAGTTATTTCCATGAGAAGCATCATTTTCGTTTACATTGCAAACATAAAGCACAGGCTTGGAAGTTAAAAGATTAAAACTCTTCAGAATGTGGTGTTCATCTAAAGAGATATCTTTGAGTAATAACCGGATAGGATTTCCCTTTTGCAGGATATTTAATGCTTTTTCCATAACGGGTAGAATTGTAAGAGCCTCTTTATCTTTTCCAGTTGCTCGTTTACGGATTTGTACGATTCGTCTCTCAAGACTTTCTAGATCCGCCAGCATGAGTTCAGTTTCAACCGTTGTGGCATCAGAAATAGGATCAATACGTCCTTCTACGTGGGTAATATCTTCGTTTTGAAAACAGCGTAAAACGTGCACAATAGCATCGACTTCGCGAATATTGGCTAAAAATTTGTTCCCTAAACCTTCACCTTTTGAAGCACCTCGTACAAGCCCCGCAATATCAACGAAATTAATCCGTGTAGGAATAATTTCTTTTGAACCAGCGATTGATGCAATTTTTTCCATTCGCAAGTCTGGAACAGCAACTTCACCGGTATTCGGTTCAATGGTGCAAAAAGGATAATTAGCAGCTTGTGCAGTAGCTGTTTTTGTTAATGCATTAAAAAGAGTTGATTTCCCAACATTAGGTAATCCGACAATACCGCATTTAAAGCCCATGAGAGTCTTTCTTTTCTATTGATTTTATGGTCAAGATAAAACTTTGTTCTTATAGCATATTTTCAAAAGAGTTATAGTGTTTGTATTGCGATAAGTGAGAAAAAAGTCTACAGCAATGAATAATTTGCTTTTTTATCCTTTAAAGCTTTTCTTATCTCAAATACTTAAGAAAACTTCAAGTTAATGTTAATAGTGTGCTAAGTTTTTCATGGTAGGAAAATCTACATAAACAATGAATCGGAGAAAATAGAAGAGTGTTATCTCGTTGTGCCTTTTTAATTGCAGCACTTTTAGCTTTGGCTGGATGTGCGACAACACATCAATCAGATATGTTATCGGCTTCTTTTCAACAAGCTCGATACATTCCACCAGAAATACAAGCTTTGTACGGTCCTGTAACCAATGAAACTTATCCGTTACCTGCTGTTGATCTTGCAACAATTAATCCAAAGTTTTGGCGACAAGAAGTGATTTATTATACATCTTATCCTCCTGGAACATTGGTTATCGATACGCAAGAATGTTTTCTTTACCTTATTGGTGAAAATGGAAAAGCTTTACGCTATGGGATTGGAGTGGGTAAAGAAGGCCTAGCATTTGAAGGTGAGGGGGTTGTACAGCGCAAGCGTCGGTGGCCCAATTGGGCTCCTACTGCAGCCATGATGGCGCGAGAACCAGAACGTTATGGTCATTTGGGGAAAGGAATGCCACCAGGACCTGATAATCCATTGGGTGCGCGAGCACTTTATCTTTTCAAAAATGGAAAAGATACACTTTTCCGTATTCATGGCTCACACGAATCTTGGTCAATTGGGCATGCTATTTCAAGTGGGTGTATTCGTTTGCTCAATCAAGATATTATTGATCTTTATGATCGTGTTCCCATTGGTTCGCGTGTCGTGGTCTTGCAAAAAAATGAGAGTACACCTAGAGTTTATAGTCAACAATCAAATGGGTACGATCCACTACAATCAACCATTCAACCAAATGATTTTTATTAATTTTAGAGAGAAGATTGGTGCAAGCTACTTGAGTATTTTGATTTGCCGTTCAATCTTCTCTTTCTTCCAAAAGAGAGAATAAACTTTCCTTTTTCAAAAGATGTATAAGTATCATTGTTCTATTTTTCAGCTTTTCATGTTGTCAAAAGCTTTTTTTTGAGAAGATTCATAAGAGATATTTTCTTTTCAAGAGTTTTTATCAAGGATGTCTTCCAATTTGTAAGATGCAAGTCAATGGTTTTGATTTTTCCATGATTAATAGATTTGCATAATTCTTATGATATTCAAATTTTTTATTCAGATTACAAAACAACTAATTTTTATAAATCAATAGATTATGTGAAATCTATAGAGAGGAGTTGATTTTCTACCGATGAGAGAAATAAGCGATTAGGGTAAGTTCTTGCTTTTTATCGTTTGTGAAACTTCATTCATAAAGAGGGATTGATCATCTTTTATAAGCAGAGCAATATTTTTTGCAATTGCCTCTAAGAGAGGGGATAACCATTCTTGATCAGATTTGGTAAAATTTCCTAAAACATGCTGATGAACAAGTTCTTTTCTTCCAGGATGACCAATTCCTATACGTATCCGACAATAATCAGTGCCACAATGGGCATCAATAGACTTAATACCATTATGCCCATTACTTCCACCTCCGATTTTTACACGAACTTTTCCCGGAGACAGATCTAATTCGTCATAAATAACGATTAAATTCTTCAAATCTAATTTATAAAATCGCAAAGCTTCACCAATAGCTTGACCAGAGTGATTCATGAAAGTTTGCGGTTTTATAAGAAAAATTTTCTCATTATTTATGAAACCATTAGAGATTTCTGCTTGAAACTTTTTAGACCATGGGGAAAAAGGAAAAGATTGATAAATGGCATCGACAGCCATAAAACCGATATTATGGCGGTTATTTTGATATTGTAAACCAGGATTGCCAAGACCCGCAATAAGCCACATGTGTACCTTTGCTCAAAGTATGAGGGAGGGGAATATCTCATAAATGAAGGCGGGAAATATTCCCGCCTGTTGATTTTTATGAAGTTTGTGTATCGTCTTCATCATTTTCTTGTTCAGGAGTTTCATCACTGATCTCCAAGGTAGCAGGAGCTGCAATGGTTGCAATGGTAAAGTCTCGATCTTGGATGATGGGCGTCACATCTTTTGGTAGCTGTACGGCTGAAATGTGAATAGAATCACCAATAGAGTAGCTGGAGAGATCAATTTCAATAGCTTCAGGGATAGCATTTGCTGGAGCAGTACATTCAATTTCGTGCCGAACAATATTGAGGACACCACCCTTTTTAATTCCAGGTGCTGTATCTTCATTAAGGAAGTGAACTGGAATATTGACTTCCACAACCGATTTTGCTGAAATGCGCAAGAAATCGACATGGAGGGGAAAGTCACGCACGGGATCTAATTGATAATCCTTTGGCAAGACCATAATTTTTTGCTTGTCGAGAATAATTGTTGCGACAGTGGTCCGAAAGCCACCGGCGTGAATTTTATAGAAAATTTCTTTATAGGGAACTGTTATTGCCAAAGGTGGCTGTTTTCCACCATAAATGACAGCAGGAATAAGACCGTTGCGGCGAAGTTCACGGGAGGACCCCTTACCAACCCGCTCGCGTTTTTCGGCCTTAAGAGTGTAGCTTTTGCTCATAATTTAAGTCCTTATTTACATGATTGGAGATCCTTCAAAAACAATAATAGTTTTTGCATGGATATGAAGATATGCACTGATAAACAGCGATTGCTCCATTCTGCGTTGCCTCCAAGGGTGTCTACGCAGAAGTTTGTTCTATAATTCAAACTATTCATAGATGCAAGAGTTGTGGGAAAAATCGATGATTTCTACCGTTAAAAAGGAGGAAATGTTACAAATTGCGGTGCGGATGAAGAATCAACCAATAGGCGCTGATATGTTTAAGGTCAAATACTGGAGATGTTATGAAGGTTGAGATTGCCTTGGGTGAGATGTCAGAGAGTCGTGCTTTACATAAATCGATGCCAGCACTTCTTGACTTGGAAGAATTATTGGCGACACGTCTTCTTGTACAAGGAAATTCTGGTTCAGGGAAATCACATCTTTTACGCCGTCTTTTAGAGCAAAGTGCTCAGTGGGTGCAACACTGTGTAATTGATCCAGAAGGTGATTTTGTAACTTTGGCAGATAAATTTGGTCATGTTATTGTAGAGGCTCAACGCAGCGAATTAGAGTTGACGCGTATTGCTCATCGCATTCGGCAACATCGGGTTTCGGTGGTATTTAATCTTGAAGGGTTGGATACTGAACAACAGATGCGTGCTGTGGGGGCTTTCCTTGGAGCACTTTTTGATGTGGAACGTGATTATTGGTATCCTATGCTTGTCGTTGTTGATGAAGCACAATTGTTTGCTCCAACTGCGGCAGGAGAAGTTTCCGATGAAGCACGTAAGATTTCTCTGAGTGCTATGACCAATCTTATGTGTCGAGGGCGTAAACGGGGGCTTGCTGGTGTTATTGCGACACAACGTTTAGCTAAGCTTGCCAAAAATGTTGCTGCTGAAGCTTCAAACTTTTTAATAGGACGGACTTTTTTAGATATTGATATGGTGCGTGCGGCTGATCTTTTGGGAATGGAGCGTCGTCAAGCAGAAATGTTTAGGGATCTTGAGCGGGGACATTTTATTGCTTTAGGTCCTGCTTTATCAAGACGCCCCTTACCCATTATCATTGGTTCGGTTGAAACGTTAGCACGCTCTTCTAGCCCTAAATTAATGCCACTTCCGATAGAACGGGATGATGTAGATGTACAAGAACTCGTTTTTACGGCTTCACCAGAGGAAATTTTAACACCATTTAAACAAACACGAGAGCCGGTGAGAGAAAAATCAATGCACGAGATGTTAGAAGAGGTGGTGCATAAAAAACAAGAAATATTGAAGGAAAACCCAAGCTTATTTCCTGAATTTTCTGATGTTGAGCATAACAGTCAAGCAGAACAAGTTATTCGGGAAATTCTTGAGGACCCTGAGGCTTTTTATCGTTCAACAGCGGTACTTTATCAAGATTTTTCGGTTCGTTGTCGTATCCATGGTATGTCAAAGGTTCCTTTTAATCTTTCACAATTTCGGCGTAAATTAGCGATTGCGCAAGCATTTGTTGATGAACAAACAGCTGTCAGTGAACATTGGAAACATATTTTGCAGATATCAGAAAGTTTGGAAGATGATGTCCAAGGCGTTTTTTTGAATGTAGCACAGGCTGCATTGGGCGGAAAGCCGTGCCCATCTGATGCATTCTTAGCCCATCTTTATGGAACACATTCTTTAAGTCGTGCACGTCGGCTTTTAACCTACTTTGAAGAGCGCGGACTCATTGTTATTCATACGCATTTTAGTGGTCAACGTATTGTTGCATTTCCTAATCTTGGTGTCGAAACAGCACCAGGAGATCCCAAAGAACCACTTTAACCAAATAAACTGGAAACGGATTGTTCTGCTGCTGTTCTGGCGATTGCTTCTCCAATGAGATCGGCAATGGGCAAAACGCGAATATTATGGGCCTTTTCAATGGCCTCTGTTGGCATAATTGAATCGGTAATAACCAACTCTTTCATTTCTGAGTGGGTAATGCGCTCAATAGCACTACCAGAGAGAACGCCGTGCGTGATATAAGCCGTGACACTATTGGCACCGTGTTTAAGCAGAGCGCTTGCTGCATTGCATAAAGTTCCACCTGAATCAACAATATCATCTAGCAAAAGACAATCTTTTCCCGATACGTCTCCAATAATATTCATAACTTCTGATTCACCAGGGCGTTCACGACGTTTATCGACAATAGCAAGCAAGCTGTTTAAGCGCTTGGCGAGCGAGCGAGCGCGAACCACACCACCCACATCCGGTGAAACAACAATAACATTTTCAAGAGAATAGTGTACTTTGACATCGCGAGAAATGACAGGAACAGCATAAAGATTATCCGTAGGGATATCAAAAAAACCTTGAATTTGTCCTGCATGAAGGTCTAATGTTAAAACCCGATGGGCGCCTGCTTGAGTAATTAGATTAGCAACAAGCTTTGCAGAAATGGGAGTCCGTGGTCCAGGCTTTCTATCTTGGCGGGCGTAGCCAAAATAGGGGATAACCGCTGTAATACGACGCGCAGAAGAACGACGAAGGGCATCAATCATGATAAGCAGTTCCATCAAATGATCATTTGCGGGATAAGATGTGGATTGCAAAACAAAAACATCTTGTCCACGGACATTTTCATGTAACTCTACGAAAATTTCTTGATCAGCAAAACGCTTTACAGTTGCTCTTCCTAAGGGAATGTTTAGATAATTTGTAACATCTTCGGCTAGGCGTGGATTAGAATTTCCGCAGAAAAGTTTCATAGTAGAACCTCTGAATAATCATGGTGGGAATGCGACACGGTTTTTACTTTCTTTTTACTAAATTGCAAGAAAACAATTACAAAAGCCTTACAATTTTATTGATGATTATTAAAGAACTATGCGGCGTTCTTTCTCTTTTTCCAAAATTTTTGTTCTTTGGAGAGTTAATTCTTGAAATTGTAACAAAAAAAAGGATATGATTTAATTGGTCCAGGGGGATTTAGAATAGAGAATGATGTATGTATTTTATCTGTTTTGATCATTGAGTAATAAGATTTTTAAAAGAGTTTAGTGACAAAATCCCATTTAAATGCGTATGCTCTTTATATTTTTAAACGAGTCATGTTCATTACATAGATGAATTTTACTTTATAATAAAAAATTATCTCTATGAGTCTTTATACGCTGTTTATTGTAAGGATGTTTTTACCTATGCTTAAAGCATGCCATGTTTATTGATATTTTAAAAATCAAAGTGTCTTTTAGGACTATTTACTGCTAAAGCATGAAGTCAGTGAATATATTTTAATCATCCAATATTCGTTTAAGTTTTTTGTTCTCTAAAAGAATAGCTTTAATACGAGGGTATTTTAATAGAAAAATATCTTTCATGTAAAATAGAACATCCCAAATAAATTGTATTTGTGTGTTTGTTTGAAGGAAAGTTTTGCAATATGTGTCATAAACCCATTTCATTGTGGTGTTTGTGAAGGATATAACGGCAAAGTCAATTGTGAAGAGTTTAAGACCATTTGGCTTCCATCATCTTTATTTACGCAATACCATCATATTCTTTTTTTAATGATTTTTATTTATACCACAACCTTTCTAGCGATGTATAAGAAAATGACTTTTATTGATTTAATATAAAGAGAAACGAGAGAAGTCTCACGATATTTTTCTTTTTATGCAACATATAAAATGACGAATTATAAATCTAATATATGAAATAAATGAAGATACGTAAGAGTTTATCTTTTTTGTTGTAAGTTTCTGAAACGTATATTTAGCTGTGAAAAAGGGGACTGTGAAGATTTTTTATCTTCAAATGCTTATTCAATATTGATTGTTTTTTTTCTAGAGTTATTTATAAAAAAATAGTTTTCATATGCATGATATCTCATGTTCGAGGAAAAAGATGGGCATATCTAAATAATTATTTTGTTAGAAATCATGATAATCAAATAGTGAAAAAAAGGGAGCAATCGTTATAGCGACAGTTTTCGTGTTTTATGAAGCTGATAAGAATTTCATGAAAAAGCCATAGTACAAAAGAACTTACTTCTTATTTTGCTGTTTTGATCTTTTTATGAATGAAAAAATATTTATTTTTTATTGTAACATAATAGCAGAAATTTGCCGTCCATAATCAGGCTCATCGCGGTGTGTTGCACGTCGATAAGAAAAAAAACGCTGTTCATCTTGATAGGTACAAAGCTCTACACAAGAAGCATTAACGCCTGCTTCTTTGAGTTGATTGATAATAAATGCCCACAGATTAAAGTAAAAGTGATCGACTTTTTCTGTTTTTAAAAAATATTTTTGAAATTTGCTATGATACTCCATAAATTGGTTATAAAATTCACCGGTTACTTCATAGTGGCAAGGGCCAATACAAGGTCCCAGCACTGCTGTTATTGATTGCCTTTTAGCGCCTTGTTGTTCCATAACAGCAATTGTTTTCTCGATAATTCCATTTAAACTTCCGCGCCAGCCAGCATGTGTTGCGGCGATGACTCCAGCTTGCGGATCAGCAAATAGAATGGGGCCACAATCTGCTGTAAGAACCCCAATAGCGAGTTTTGGTGTGGTCGTAACAAGAGCATCAGCTTGCGGAAGAACACCGATCATGGCTTGATGAACGACGACAACATTACAGGAATGTATTTGATTAACTGTAACGAGATTTTGTGCCTCAATACCAAAATAATCAGCGATCAAAAGACGATTGTGCACAATATGTACAAGTTGATCATTTGAACTTTTTCCAACATTAAGGCTATGATAAAGATCTTTTGAAACACCCCCTTGGCGTGTAAAAAAACCATGTTTTATTCCATGGAGGTGTAAAGCAGAAAGATTTTTTGCAAGGATAGGATGAAGGATAGGTTTCATAAAAGTTCCTTATGGGGATTATGGGAAGTAAGGGGAGGGGAGATGCTCGTAAAGTTTCAGATAATAATGGATTTATTGCCACAATCGCCAATCATCAAAATTGAGGAGGTATCGATATATTTTTATCACTGACATGTAACACTTTAAAGAGTTTGCCCATTTGATCTGGATCCGTGAGTCGTATAATGTCTTGGCAGATTTTTTCTTGCAAGGGGGCATTTTTATCCATTCCAAGCTGTTTTGCACGTTCTAAAATTCCCATTTTAAAGAGAAAGTCTCCTTGCTCTAAGATTTCAGAAAAACAGCCTTTTTCAAGAGCAATGTTTTTTAAAAAAGAAAAATCAACATGGGATGTTAAATCATGTTCACCAGGGGCATCAAAAACATCGCGAAATTGATGTTTTGAGAGTGCTTGCAAGGTATCGCCAAAAGCAAGTTCACAAGCACCATAGTCGATAAGCAAAGCAGAACCTGTCATTTGCACTAAATGGTGGCTGACTTGTTGCATGAATTGATGTCGTAAGGGGGCATGTTCAAAAATTGTTCCATCAGGAACTTTAGAGCAATGGGTTTGTAAACAAGAAGAGGGAAGCTTATGCGGGGCAGCAATAAAGATAAAATCTCCATCTTGATTAATAGTAATGCAGCGCTCTTTCCATTCTCCATTGACTTTAATATATTGGTTGATGGGGAGTGCATCAAGGAATTCATTCGCAATAAGGAAGAGAGGTTTTAAAGGAATTTGATTAAAGTTTTCAATGTGATTGATTTTTTTTGATAAGAGCTAAGGCGCGCTTTTTGTTCTTTTGCAAGTTGTTGGCTTATTTCGACCAAAAAAATTTCAGCCGCATTAAATGCTGTTGTAGAGAGCTTTTGAATGGTTCGCAAAATGTCATCCATCAAAGTTCCACGTCCTGGACCTATTTCAGCAAGAATAAAAGGCTGAGGACAATTTTGGGCTTTCCAGCTTGCAAGAGTCCAAATGCCAATCATCTCTCCAAATAATTGGCTTATTTCTGGGGCTGTAATGAAATCACCAGCACGCCCAAAAGGTATTTGTGTTTGATAATAACCATATTGAGGGTCGCTAAGTGCTAACATCATATATTGGCTAACGGTGATTGGTCCATTAAGGGCAATAATTTCTTTAATTTTTTCTTTGAGATTGGCCATTTTCTGTCAATTTATATTTAAAGGCATGGCGAAGAAGATAAAATCCTAAAAGAAACATGGGAAGAGATAAAGCCATGCCATAGGTAAAACCAGTAGAATGGAAAAGTGTCGAAAACCATTCTGGATCTTCTTGAGGTGCACGGTAAATTTCAGAAATACTGCGTGCTATTGCGTAGCCTATAATAAATATTCCTGCTACAGTTCCAGGGCGTTTTAATACTTTGAAAACAAAAATCAAAAGACATAAGATGATAAAGAGAAGAAATCCTTCCATGAAGGCTTCGTAAAGTTGGCTTGGATGGCGTGGTAGATAGTAAGGATCAAGAGGAAAACAAACAGCCCAAGGATGTGTGGTCATATTGCCCCATAACTCTTGGTTGATGAAGTTACAGATTCGTACAATGCCGATACCAATAGGAGCCCCTGCAGCAATAATATCAAACATGGATCGTATGTTGATATGATTTTTACGGGCAAACCAGATCATTGCAATGATAATGCCAATGAGTCCGCCATGAAAAGACATTCCCCCATCCCATACGGCGATAATGGCACTGGGATGGTTAAAATAGTAAATGGGATCCCATACAAGGACTTGTCCTAAACGTCCTCCGACAACAACACTTATGGCAGACCAGACAACAAAATCTCCGATCTTCTCTTTATCCATAGGAGGATGATTTTTATGCCATAGAGATGTTTTGTTTAATAATTTTTGTGCATACCACCAAGCAAAAAGAATACCCACGACGTAACCAAGTCCATACCAATGGAGAGCTATGGGCCCTAGCTGAACAATGACAGGATCAAGAAAAGACGGAAAAGCAATGGCAGGACAAGGCAGATTATTCATGGATTAAGCATTTACATTCTACGAGATGAATATGAAGTGACTTTGATGATCAGAAATGACAGATGAATGCATAATGGTCAAGTCAAGAGAGAGACAAGTCAGAAAGGTAAAGAAGTTTCCACTGATTTATCATTGTCAAAAAAAATTCAAACAAAATCGTCATGAAAAGTCCGCACAGCAAAAATAGAGTAAAAGGAACAAATTACAGTATCTAAATGTTATGAGAATACGCTATAATGCGTGTGTCAATAATTATTTAAGGAAGATTTTTATGCGTAATGGATCAAACCGTATTTTTGATGAATTAGCGAAATTAGCAACGGATGCTGCTGACGTTGTGCAAGGTATACGACGTGAAGCTGGAACAGCTTTTCGGGGGCAGGCCGAAAAGATAGCAAACAAACTTGATCTTGTTTCTCGCGAAGAATTTGAAGCCTTTAAGGAGTTAGTGCTGAAAGTTCATGCTGATAATGCTGATTTAAAAAGGCGCCTTGATGATTTGGAAAAAGATGATCTTAAAAAAAACGCGGACACGAAATAAAGCAAAATAGTTTCTTTAAAAAAATATCCCCAATTTTTCAATATGATGCGTGAAACTAAAAAATGCTTAATCTTGAGTCTGTTAGAGGAGAGCATTTGTTTATTTTTGCTAAAAATACATTTTTTGAATCAGGGGGGGCTGGCGCTATGAAATTGTATCAATACACTGAAAAGACTTGATGATTCGTTTTATGATTATCTGGTTGCCCTCAAAGAGTACGCCTCCAAGCGTGTGGGTGTGTTCTGGGTATTTGTGTATTGTCGATGTCTTTAATGTGTAATTGTTTGGTGTAAAGATTCTGATTGTAGCAAAATATTGTTACAGTTTAGGTATTTTATATTTTGTTGACGATGTTTTAAGATGATTGAGGATTATGATGAGGCTTGCATTTTGCGCCACAGAGAGAAAAGAGCATCCTGTTGACTTTATTGAACAGATAGCTTGTGAATATGATTGGTCGTTTGAGCGGGATGCACAAGATGAAATTAGCGTTTGTGTGGAAGGAAAACGAGCAAATTATCGTCTTGCTTTTTCATGGATGGAAGAGCAGGAAGCACTTCATTTGGCATGTTCATTTGATCTTTCTATTGAAAATGCTCGAACAGCCGAAATACAGCGTTTATTACTAGCGATTAATGAGAAATTGTTGTTGGGACATTTTGATTACTGGCAAAGGAATAATTCGGTTATTTATCGACAAGGTCTTCTTTTGGCTGGGGGGGTGCATCCATCTCATATACAGGTTGAAACATTGTTGATACATGCACTTAAAGTCTGTGAAAGCCATTATGTTGCCTTTCAGATGGTCGCTTTATCAGGAGAAAACGCTTACAAAGCACTGCAATACACTTTATTTGAAACTGTAGGGAATGCCTAAAATATCAAGTCTGTTATTTTTTACAGATGTTTTTCTGAAATATTGCTCATAGGGGGATATCGAGAATAGCGCGTAAACCCCCCAGAGGGCTCTCATCGAGTTGTATATTGCCGCCATGGCTTCGTGCTATGTTTTGAGCAATAGAAAGGCCAAGTCCTGTTCCACTTTCATCTTGATTTCGTGCTTTATCAATTCTAAAAAATGGTTTAAAAACTTCTGTTCGCATATCTTTATGAATCCCAGGTCCATCATCATCGATGATCAATATAAAGGATTCTTGTTGAGAGTGAGCCGTTAGTTTTACGGTTGTGCCATAACAAAATGCATTCGAGACAAGATTGTTGACCAAGCGTGTGAAAGCCCAGGGGCGTACTTGTATCTCTGTAGGGCCTTCAATGGTGTAGGAAAATTGACGTTTGTGAAGATGAGCATCGGCAGAGAATTTTTGCATAAGAGCATTGAGGTCAAAGGTTTTAACACTTTCACTTCCTTCACCACGGGCAAAAGCAAGATAATCTTCTAACATATTTTGCATATCACTGACATCTTGCTCAAGTGGTTTAATATCAAAATCAGTATTTGCTAATGCTAACTGAAGTTTAAAACGTGTCAGAATAGTTCTTAAATCATGGCTTACACCTGAGAGCATCATAGTGCGTTGTTCTATCTGACGTTCAATTCGTTCGCGCATGCGCAAGAAAGCAATACTAGCACGACGAACTTCATCGGCTCCTTGTGGTTGAAATCCTTTTGGTAAAGGACGACCACGCCCAAAACTTTCAGCCGCTTCAGCAAGTTGTTGAATGGGTTTTATTTGGTTGCGTAAGAAATAAATTGCTATCAGCAATAACACAAGAGCAGTTCCTACCATCCAGCTTAAAAAAATAGCCGTATTGGAAGCATAAGCTTGACTGCGTGGTGCAAAGACGCGCAAGATGCTGTGACCAAGGTGAATACGGATTTCAACAAGGTCAGAATCCCCTACGGTATCAATCCAGAAGGGACGATTAATTTGGCGGGTGATTTCTTCACTGAGAAAATAATCAAGAATTGCAAAAAATGGCTTAGGTCCTGGAGGAGGAAGAGGGGCAGGAGAGAGAATAGAAATATTTAGTTCCATACGTTGTTGTGCAATACGTTTGATATCTTCATAGTTATCTTTTTGCGGATATGTTTCAATAATATCAATAATAGCTGCAATATCATGCACAACAGCTGTTGAAAGACGCTCAGTTACCATTTGCCAATGACGTTCCATAAAGACATAAGCAATGACTGTTTGCAAAAGCACCATGGGAGCAATAATAATGATCAAAGAGCGAGCATAAAGCCGTTTAGGCATCTTTTTCGTTAACCATCGAAAAAAAAGTCTTAAAGGTTTAGTCATTCTGGCGCCTATTCAATTGAGAGCTTATACCCTATTCCTCGCACGGTTTGGAGCCATATAGGCAGGGCTGGATTTTTTTCGATCTTACGACGAAGGCGGTTGATTTGTACATCAATGGCACGTTCACTAATCGTGTTTTCATCCATTGCAAATTGATGACGCGGAATAATGTCACCAGCATTTTCAGCAAAAATGACCATCATTTTTTGTTCTTTATCGGTTAACTTAATAACTTCTCCTCCCCTTTTAAGTTCACGCCGTGAAATTGAAAATATATAAGGACCAAAAACGATTTGCTCAATTTTAGGTTGGGATAGGGGGAAACCGCGTCGTAAAATGGCGTTGATGCGAAGGAGAAGTTCACGAGGATCAAACGGCTTGGCGAGATAATCATCTGCGCCTGCTTCTAATCCACGGATACGACTGTCTGTTTCTGATAAAGCTGTTAGCATGAGGATAGGAACATCTTTTGTTTGGCGCAGTGAATGGGTAAGATTAAGACCATTTTCACCAGGCATCATGACATCAACGATAAGAAGATCAAAATCTAAACTTGCCAATAGTCGTCTTGCTTGATTGGCATTGGCTGAAACGGAAACACGAAATCCATTTTTAATGAGAAACTGAAATAAAAGATTGCGAATACGTGTATCATCATCAATCACAAGAAGGTGAGGGGCATCGTCACACAAAACTTGAACGTGATTGGTCATTCTTCAAAACCTTTAAATTATTTTTAAAAAAGATTTAACTTTACATAAGTTGCATAAAGCTGTCGAGCAGGCTATCCTATAGAAAGAAGGAAATGTTTCTTGTAAGCTTAAGTAATCTTGAAAAATTTATTTTTGAAAAGGGTTTCATGAGTCACTTTAGTACACATATTATCCCGGTTACGTCTTTTCAGCAAAATTGTACTCTGCTTTTTGATGAGAAACAAAAAAGTGGCGTTTTAGTGGATCCTGGTGGAGATTGGCTTCGAATTCAAGAAGTCATTAAAGAAAAGGGGGTTACCGTTGAAGCGATTTGGATAACACATGGTCATTTTGATCATGTGGGGGCAGCAATGCAAGCAAAAGAGGCTCTTGGCGTTAAAATTATCGGTTCACATTGTGATGATAAACCTGTAATGGATGCTGTGGTTGAGAGTGCAAGAAGCTATGGTATCACGGATGCTTCTGTTTGTATTCCGGATCAATGGTTAGAAGATGGCGATAGTGTCCATTTTGCTGAACATGTATTCCAAGTTTTTCATACACCAGGGCATTCTCCTGGTCATGTGATTTATTTTAATGAAAAACAACGTTTTGCCTTATTGGGTGATGTTCTCTTTCGTGGTTCTATCGGACGTACAGATTTTCCTTTTTGTTCTCATGAAAAATTGATGAAATCACTTCAAGAAAAAGTTTTACCTTTAGGGGATGATGTCCGTTTCATCTGTGGGCATGGTCCTGGGAGTCATCTAGGCTATGAGCGTCAGTGGAATCCTTTCCTTCAAGAATTTAATACATAACCCAAAAACGCTTGAAAGCGTTTTTGGGTTATTTAAAATTTTTTAGCAAAACAAAGATATTAGTTCAATGGAGCATAACAAAAGTGGTCTCGTCCATCATAGCCTCGAAAAGTACCTGTTTGGGGGTTGAATGAACGGTACTTTTTCTTGCAATATTGAAGCCAGCCACGAGTCCACGGTTGCTGAAGAGGTTGGCCCGTTACTGTTGACTGAACTTCATAAATGACTTGGCTTTCTGGAACTTGCTGATAGATCACTTGCGGAACTTCTTGATATATGACCTGTCTTTGTGGCACGGGTTGATAGATAACTTGTGGCTGTTCTGGTTTTTTCAAAACATTGCCAAGAATTGCCCCGGCCGCAAGACCCAGAATACCTGTTGCTAAAGCATCTCCTGAGTTATCACGGGTTACATGATGTTCATGTATATGATGATGTGTTGTCTTTTTGCGTTCAACATAACGGTATGTTTTGCGCTCAACATGGTGACGATTATGTTCGCGTCTTTTATGGTCCACATGATAATGGGGATGAGTATGAGAAGAGTGATGTTTTTCAACAGTAGAATGGGTCTTAGAATGATAAGAAGGGAAATAGGAATTCATTTCTCTCCTCATATCGTTCATTTGCTTATCCATATTTTTTCTCATATCATTTATTTGCCTATCAATATGATTTTCACTATGCATCCATGTCATATCCGCAAGCGCTGTATTGAGTGGCATCAAAATGGTTGCTGCTGATACCGCTGATAATACCGCTTGTTTAGTAGATTTTCTCATAGCGACACTCCTTAACTTAAATTCATATTTTTTCATATCATACACGTGACAAACTGAATATAATCTGAACAACTTTTGACTTTATTTTGACAAAACGAATAAAGAGCTATTTGGTTGACAAAAAATGATAAAATAAACGGAAAATAAAAATCTCTTTTCATAAAAAATACATCTATTAATATTAATTGATTAAGAATCATATTTATAAAATCTCATTTTTTACAAGAGTAACAAAACTTTTTATTGAATAGATAAATCTTGCATCATATGATACCCTATAACTAAAAAAATATAAATCAAAAAAAGCACCAATGTTATCATAGGCTCATCATATTATAATGAGGGGATATGTTATATTTTTTAAGCACGTAGATCATTATTTACTTTTTGATAAGTTCAATTTTTTCGGTAGACGTGGAAGAAAAATGAGAAAGATTAAAGCACTTTTCTTTTAAGGATTTGCAATTTTCTGCAGAAAAGAGCAAATGGTTATCGTAAAGATTTTTAAATGAAGTTTTCGTCTCTATTTCACCGTGATGTTGTTTATATGTTTTTTAGAACTGTTTGTTGTTTTTTATTAACAAAGAGCAGGTAGAAAAAGAGGTGCTTTGTAGAGAAAATTTAAGAATCCTATTGCTTATTTTTATGGATATATTCCTCACATTTTAAAATACATTAAACGAGCATATTTTTTGATTAATAAACAATAATGCTATATGAAGACATTAAAAGAATAGTTCTCATTGTAAAGGTCGTTTTGAAATGGTTTTACTCTTTTCAAAAGCATTCGTTTGCAATGTTTCTTAATAAAAATTCTGTATTGCTTTAAGCTATTATTCCATAGTTCCTTCAAAGATATATTTCTTATGTAAAATAAAATGCTATTATATTGTGAGTTTATGTGCTGACTAAACAAACTTGTCGCTCTCAACTTCATTTTAGCATATTGCATCATAAATGATATGCAGCATTATCTTTACACTTAATAAAAAGATAAGGGTGATGACATCGTTATATTTATGAATAGCATGTATAAGCCCTTCATTTTGCAATCGGTCTTAGTATTGAGAGAATTTGGAAAAGATGAAAATCTTTTTCTTAAATGGATGTTAGTTAAATGCGCGTTGCTTTTGATTTGGTGTAAGTCGAACGTTTTTGTGTCTCATCATGAATAGGTTTGAAATGAGAAAATCTCATAGTATTTGGGATTCTTATGTACTCTGAAAAGCGATCAGTTATATTGATAAATTAATTTTTATGGTTATAAAAATATTCTCTTTAATTTGTTATTACTGATTAAGAATTTATAAATGTTTTTTAGAAAAGCTTACAGTTTTTATAATATGTTTAAATAAGAAAAACTGTCTAAAAAGACTCATATTTGAAGTTTTTTAAAGTATTTTTTTTCGTTACATGAGATACTTTTCTTTGTTTCTTTGATTTTTCGAAACGTTGATATCTATGGATGAACCTTTGTGATTTAAGATTTGTATCACTGAAGAGTTAATGGGATTATGGATAGGATGTTTGCTGCGTTACTTTAAGGGCTCATCGGCAATTACGAGTTCTATTTTCTGGAGTTGTTTTATTTCATCACGAAGTTTTGCAGCTTCTTCAAAATTAAGATCTGCTGCTGCTTTACGCATTCGTTTTTCCAGAGATTGAATATGGCTTGCTAAATTGTTACGATCCATATTATTTTGCGTGATAAAATCAGAAATATTTGAAGGAGTTTGATAGTTTTCACTTCCTGCATTGAGAATATCGTCGATATTTTTTTTGATACTGGTTGGTGTGATATGGTGCTCTTTATTGTAAGCTATCTGTTTTTGTCGACGTCTTTGTGTTTCTTGTAAAGCACGTTCTATAGAGCCCGTAATGGTATCTGCATAAAGAATAACGTGACCATCTACATTGCGTGCGGCACGCCCGATGGTTTGGATGAGCGAGGTTTCTGAACGCAAAAAACCCTCTTTATCGGCATCTAGTATGGCAACAAAACCGCATTCTGGAATATCTAAACCTTCTCGAAGGAGGTTGATCCCAATGAGGACATCAAAGGTACCAAGTCGCAGATCACGAAGAATTTCAATACGCTCTAATGTATCAATGTCAGAATGCATATAGCGTACGCGAATACCTTGTTCGTGGAGATATTCCGTTAAATCTTCGGCCATACGCTTGGTTAGAACAGTGACCAATGTACGGTGGCCTTTTTGAATTGTTTTACGAATTTCACTTACCACATCATCGACTTGAGTGCGTGCTGGACGAATTTCTGTTTCTGGATCAACAAGTCCTGTTGGACGAATAATTTGTTCAGCAAAAATGCCATGGGATTGTTCTATTTCCCAGCGTCCTGGTGTTGCAGAGACAGCAATCGTTTGTGGGCGCATAGCATCCCATTCTTCAAAGCGTAAAGGACGGTTGTCCATACAGGAGGGGAGGCGAAAACCATATTCTGCTAGAGTGGCTTTTCTGCGAAAGTCACCGCGATACATGCCGCCAATTTGGGGAATAGTTACATGGCTTTCATCGATAAAAACAAGAGCATTGAGTGGAATATATTCGAATAAGGTTGGTGGTGGTTCACCAGGATTTCGTCCGGTTAAATAACGTGAATAATTTTCAATTCCTGGACATGAGCCTGTTGTTTCTAACATTTCTAAATCAAAAGTTGTACGCTGTTCTAAGCGTTGTGCTTCTAAAAGACGTCCAGCAGCATTTAATTCATCAAGACGTTGAACGAGTTCTTTTTTGATCGATTTCATTGCTTGATTTAAGGTTGGACGGGGTATGACGTAGTGTGAATTGGCATAAATTTTAATAGATTGAAGGTCATCTGTTTTTTGTCCTGTTAGAGGATCAAATTCGGTAATTTTTTCTACTTCATCACCAAAAAGCGAGATACGCCAAGCACGATCTTCAAGGTGAGCAGGAAAAATTTCAATGGTATCTCCTCGCACACGAAAGGAACCACGAACGAAATTAATGTCTTGTCGATAATACTGTTGAGAAACTAAATCAGCCAAGAATTTTCGTTGATTGAGTTTTTCCCCTTTTTCTATTTGGAAGGTCATCGCCGTATAGGTTTCTACGGAACCAATTCCGTAGATACAAGAGACAGATGCAACGATGATAACGTCATCACGCTCTAAGACAGCACGTGTTGCAGCATGGCGCATCCGGTCAATTTGTTCATTAATAGAGGATTCTTTTTCGATATAAGTGTCAGAACGTGCCACATAGGCTTCTGGTTGATAATAGTCATAATAAGAAACAAAATATTCGACAGCGTTGTGAGGAAAAAAGCTTTTAAATTCTCCGTAAAGTTGTGCGGCAAGCGTTTTATTAGGGGCTAAGATGAGAGCTGGACGTTGTATTTTTTCAATGACTTTCGCCATTGTATAGGTCTTTCCTGAACCAGTAACCCCCAAAAGCACTTGTGTACGTTCATCTTTTTCAATTCCATCAACCAGAGTTTTAATGGCTTGAGGTTGATCGCCTGCTGGTTTAAAGGATGTTTTGAGTTGAAATGGAATACCGCCTTCAGATTTTTCAGGACGAATAGGGCGGTGAGGTGTCCATAATGCACCATTCTTAAAAAGAGGATTACCTGAAGCAATGAGAGCAGAGAGAGCTTCTACGGTCGCAGTAACACCATTTTTCATTGTTGTATCCTTTGATAGATAAAGTTCTGATAATTTTAAAGGAAATATGAATTTTTACAATTTCATGACGCTAACGGCAAAACGTGATTGAGCAGATTTATTTTGGTTTACTAGAGTTTTCATAAGGATATTGATCAAGTTTTTTCTATGAGACGAATTCTTTGAAAGGGAATATTTGTGGTTGTTCGCGGATATTATTGCATTTTAGCCGTGATGATAATGCTCAAGAGAGCATAGGGTATTATAGCTGTTATGGAGAATAATCATATGAAGTATGTTTTGAAATTAAAGAGGTTATGTATGCGTTATAAAGATCGTTTCCATTTTTAAATGAAAGATAACGAGATGACACCCAACCTGTTTGAGTGTTATATCGGATATGACACCAGTTTCCTTTACAGTTTTTAACAAAAACCAACTCTCCAGCAGAGATTAGGCCAAAAAGTGCATATTGAGTGCTGGGCCCTGTTCTAAAATTAAGATTTGTTGTCACAAAAGCATCTGCTGCCTTCGATATTGTAGGGGCTAAAAAGAAAGAGGCAATCATAAAAAAAATGATGAGTTTTTTCATTTTTCTGCAAAGAATTTCTTTAAAAATTATCCTTCTCTCTCCATATCCCGTACGATTTCTTTTTCTAGATTATGATAAAACAAAAAAAAGTACAATTCTTTCTTCTTTAGAAGAATGTAAAGAAGGAGAGTGAAGTTGAACGTTTTAAAGACCAAAATGAGATGTTTTAAACACTATTAGTGCATGTTTTGTTTCTTTTATTTATTTTTATATGGAAAACAGGCATACTGTGCTATATAATAAAAAAGATCGTAGTTTTCGGATTCCAAAAGTAATTTTGGAAGCCGTTTTTTGTATTTTTATTAAACCTTCCGTGTAATAGAAAGGGACGGATTATGGAAAAAGTTCCGATGACTACAACTGGTTTTGAAAGTCTTAAAGAAGAGTTGCGTTGGCGTCAACAACAGGAACGTCCAAGAATTATTGAAGCAATTTCTGAGGCGCGTGCACATGGTGATTTGTCTGAAAATGCCGAGTATCATGCTGCTAAAGAAGCACAAAGCCATAATGAGGGGCGTATCAATGAGCTTGAAGATTATATTGCGCGGGCAGAAGTTATAGATGTATCCCGTCTTTCAGGCGACAAAATCAAATTTGGAGCGACCATTAAACTCTTGGATGAGGATACTGAAGAAAAAAAGGTGTATCAGATTGTAGGGGATCAAGAAGCTGATGTAAAGATTGGTAAAATCTCTATTTCTTCACCGATTGCACGTGCACTCATTGGCAAGCAAGAGGGTGATGTGATTGAAGTTAATGCGCCCGGTGGCGCGCATAATTACGAAATCATTAAGGTTCAGTACATCTAAATATCTAAATAGTTATGCGTGTATCTTTGCAAGAAACGGAAATTATTGTGCCTCACTTTAAAAAGCGTTTGTCTGGAGTAACATCTACGGTTATTCAGCTTATTCCATTACAGCGCCAACAGGGGGTGCGTATATCCACTTTTGGCTTTGGACTTCCAAAGAATTTGCCAGCTCTTGCTTTTAAGGATCTTTTTGGACTTTGGAAAAGTCCGAAAGGGAAGTCATTTCGTATTTGGCATGCAAGGCGCAATATTGAGATGCTTTGTGGGATTTTGTTGCGTGATGTCTTGCGTATGAAGCTGAAACTTGTCTTTACATCCGCTTCACAACGTCATCATAAGTCTTTTACCAAATGGTTGCTTCGGCGTATGGATAAGGTGATTGCTACAAGTGTGCAGACGGGATCTTATCTAGAAGTACCTCATAGAGTTATTATGCATGGGGTGGATGTGAAGCGTTTTACGTCACCCCAGACTCTTGATGATTCTTTTTCCTCGACAGAATTTCCAGGAAAATATGCGGTGGGATGTTTTGGCCGTGTGCGCAGCTCAAAGGGAACAGATTTATTTGTTGATTCCATGATAGCATTATTGCCACGCTATCCTGAGTGGACAGCACTTATTGCTGGTCGAACGACAGAACAACATTATAAATTTGAAAAAGAATTACGTCGAAAGGTTGCTAAAGCAGGTTTGGATGATCGCATTATTTTTCTTGGTGAGATTCTGGATACACCTTTGTGGTATCGTCGTTTATCGCTTTATGTTGCACCTTCTCGTACAGAAGGTTTTGGTTTAACGCCCTTAGAGGCAATGGCATCACAGGTTGCGGTTGTAACGAGTGATGCAGGAGCTTATAAAGAATTGGTGGTGGAGGGAACCGGAACAGTTGTTAAAGCAGGAGATGGGGGGGCTTTAACAGAAGCCCTTGAACCTTATTTTGCGGATGTAGAAGAAACATTGGCAGCCGGAAAAAAAGCTTTAACCCATGTACGTGCGCACTTTCCTTTGGAAAAAGAGGCAAGAGAGATCGAAAATGTTTACAAAGAACTGTTTGCGGAAAAAACAGTTTAATATTATATAAAAAGTCTTTTTGGGAATGATAAAACGTGCTTTTCTTGAAGGTTATTTCATAATCACCAAGAAAAATAGCGCACTGATATAAATGTTATTTTACAAAATTTATCTTGTCTTTAATAAAATGTTGTAAAGATTTCCCAAAATTTTGGATAAAAGACTAAAAATGTCTATGCTTGAGAGCGATATATGACTTGTGATAAAGTATACGCAGAGCAAGAAAAGTCACTCCTATGATATATTCAAAATAAGGCAATAATACGTTAGCTAAAATCTGGAAATTTATGCACTATCTTAACGGTGTCGTGCTGATATTGTGCGTTTTATAGGACTAAATAGATAATAAAAAATGTTTTCTGATCTTTAAAAAGATAATGATGGTATTTTTTATAAGAGAAGATTTCTAACCCTAGTCTTTTCATGGATAAAATAGTCATACATATTTTCAATAAATTCATAATAAGAAGGATCTAAATCAATATATTGATTCATAGAGATAATTTACCTTTTCAATTTGAATAAGAGCTTTGAATATCGTAAGATTTTTTTATGTCAAATCTGTTGATGTTCAATCAATGAGAGTTCTCCTTTTGCACATCACAATTGGAAGATGGCATGGGGTGGATAAAAACGATTAAAGACAAGGGGTAAAGAGATTTCTTATAAATTGTCTGAAATACTGGTTGTTACAACATTAACAGAAAAAAATAGTATGGCGTTAATTTTATATCTTTCATGTGGGGGGCGTAAAATAGGGTGATGGATATTGTGAGATATCTTTTTATAAGTTTATAAATTCGTTATTTAATAGCATTTTATTTTTTATAAGGACTGTGCTCTATTAAAGAGAAAAAACGTTTGATCAGCGAATATTCATCTTGTTTGCATGGAGAGATTATTCGTAAAAAAGAATATTCTATGGGTGTATTTTTATTTAATAAAGAACGCAGCAAAGTGAAGTATTATATGTTATGGTTTTGAAAGCTATAGACACTTGATTGTTTTTTCCGAAATATTTTTATATCCCTTATTTTTATGCGATGGTGTGTTTGAAATTTTAGAAAATCTTCAATCGGTTGAGTGAAAATTATTCCGTATATTGTTCATGGCTTTTTATATTATCAATTTCTTTATCACGGGAGAATAAAATACTCTACATTAGAATTGTTCACGCCAGAAAGCGGGAATAAAAAGGACGAATATTGTTATGATTTCAAGGCGTCCAGCTAACATCAGAAAACTTAAAATCCATAAAGCATTATCGTTGATTGTAGAAAAGTTACCAACGGGGCCAATAATATCTCCAAAACCTGGCCCAACATTTGAAAGTGCGGTTAAGACGCCTGTAAAGGCAGAGATAAAGTCAAGACCGGTTGTAAGTAAAAGTGCTGTGCCGATAACAAGGCAGAACATATAAAGACAGACAAAAAACAAAACGGCTTGAGCAACGTCGTTTGATATGTTTGAATGATCGTAGCGCGCTTTTACAATGACATTAGGAGAAAGAAGCTTTTCTATATTTGTTTGTGTAATACGCCAAAGAATAATGAGGCGATTGATTTTCATGCCACCAGAAGTAGAACCAGCACATCCCCCTGTAAAAGAAACAATGAAGAAAATTCCAAGCGCAAACGGTCCCCAAAGTTGGTAATCTTCAGCGC
This sequence comes from Bartonella massiliensis, assembly GCF_902150025.1. Classification (GTDB taxonomy): domain Bacteria; phylum Pseudomonadota; class Alphaproteobacteria; order Rhizobiales; family Rhizobiaceae; genus Bartonella; species Bartonella massiliensis. The sequence goes on along the minus strand of NZ_CABFVS010000015.1, from coordinate 26,632 downwards.
TGTAACCAGTGGTGCTAATAATGGATGAAAGGTGAAAAATGGCATCAAGAAAAATCACGTGAAAAGCACGATGATCATGAAACCGTAGCCATGCTGCTAAAGCAAAGCTAAAAAGGAGAACAATAGAGAGAAAAACAACCACTTGTGGATCAAGGAAGCGTTTGGAGTGTCCTGGAAGGACTAATTTAACATAAAGCACGAATGGCAAAGCAGAAAGCAACATGAAAATTGTTGAAATAATTAAGATGGCTGGTGTATCAGAAAAATAGCCAAAAGAAGCATCGTGCGTTGAAAAACCAGCGGTTGCGATTGTACTCATTGCATGGTTAATGGCATCAAATAAATTCATGCCTGCAGCAAAATAAGAAAGCATACAAGCCAACGTGAGTCCAACATAAGCAATGATAATTCCGTTAGCAATTTGGTTGATGCGAGGCAATATTTTTTCAGATTTATCAGATGATTCCATATGAAACAATCGCACCCCCCCTACACGCAGTGAAGGCAAAAGCAAAAGGGCTAAGCCGATAAAACCAATGCCTCCAATCCAGCATATAATAGAGCGCCATAACAAAATGCTTCGCGATAAATTATCAAGACCAGAAAGGACTGTGGAGCCTGTTGTTGTGATTCCAGAAACAGATTCAAAGATGGCTCCTGCTAGAGAAATGGGAAGAGAAGAAAGATAAAGAGGTAAGGCACCCACGATGCTTCCTGTGAGCCAAAGACAAACAGTAAGCATAAAGCCAAGCCGTGCTGAAAAACGACAAGTAGCTCCCTTCGTTGCTAAAAGAATCAGTGTCGCTAACATGGTGGTTATGGCACAAGAATAGAGAAAGATTATCCAATTACGGTTGTTGTCATGCAAATCCACCAGAATTGGCAGAAGCATCGCTCCTGCCATGATTAAGGCAAAACGTGCACAGACATTAATAATAAACTGAAAAATGACCGTTCCCTATCTTTCGTATCTCTTTTTATTATGGTTTTGTGCTCATAAGAATTTACGTTTTTCTCTTTATAGGATAAAGATCAATTCTTAAACATTAGCATACCTTAATGAATTGGTAATCAGACCTTTTCATAAAACTTGAAAAGAAGTATATATACAACATAATTGAGGCTATTGAAAAATGTTTTTTTAAAAAGGCTGCATTCCGTTATCATTTATAGAATTATTAAGTTGTAAAAGGTGAAGGGGATTTAATGATACAATCGCATGTTCGTCTGCTGATTATTGGCTCAGGTCCGGCTGGTTATACAGCGGCAGTCTATGCGGCAAGAGCAATGCTCAAGCCAGTCTTAGTGACAGGTTTGCAGCAGGGGGGGCAATTAACAATTACAACGGATGTCGAAAATTATCCAGGTTTTGCTGATCACATTCAAGGCCCATGGCTAATGGAACAAATGGCAAAACAAGCTGAGAATATGGGGACAAAAATTGTTTATGATACGATTACAAAAGCAGATTTATTGAAGTATCCTTTTGTTTTATATGGGGATTTAGGAACACAATATTCTTGTGATGCCTTGATTATTGCGACAGGAGCTCAAGCGCGCTGGCTTGGTTTAGAAAGTGAACAGACTTTTATGGGCGGTGGTGTTTCTGCTTGTGCTACATGTGATGGTTTTTTTTATCGGGGTAAGGATGTTATTGTTGTAGGAGGCGGTAATACGGCCGTTGAAGAAGCCCTTTATTTATCGCATATAGCAAAAAGTGTAACTGTTGTTCATCGGCGAGAACAATTTCGGGCAGAGAAAATTTTGCAAGATAGGTTGCTGACTTGTAATAATGTACGTGTTCTTTGGAATCATGTGGTCGAAGAAATTGTGGGGCTACCAGCTCAGGGAGCGAAGGGAGCTGTTGTAACCGGGGCACGTTTGAAAAATGTTAAAACAGGTCACGAGATAAAAGTAGAAGCAGAGGGAATATTTATTGCTATTGGGCATGATCCTGCTGTGTCTCTATTTGAAGGACAACTGAAACAAAAACGAGGTGGCTATTTATGGACGGCACCGGATTCAACAGCAACAAGTATTGCTGGTGTTTTTGCTGCAGGGGATGTAACAGATGACACATTTCGTCAAGCTGTAACAGCTGCGGGAAGGGGATGTATGGCAGCATTGGAAGCAGAGCGGTTTTTAGATAGATCTAAGCATTAATAATTCATTGAAAACATAGAGAATCTAGAGGTAGAATTAATTGTGGCGTCACCGTTGGATTGGGATAAGTTAAGGGTTTTTCATGCTGCGGCAGAGGCGGGATCGTTTACGCATGCTGCTCAAAAGCTTCATTTATCCCAATCAGCAGTTTCACGACAGGTTGCGGCTTTAGAACAAGAGGTTGGGGTCTCTTTATTCAAGCGTCATGCACGTGGTTTGATTCTTACAGAACAAGGAGAAACTCTTTATCGTACAGCTCATGATGTTTTGATGAAGCTTGAAAATGTACGTTTGCAATTAAGTGAAAGCTATGCAAAACCAACAGGACACTTGCGTGTGACTTCGACCTTTGGAATGGGGGCAGGGTGGATTGCAGAACGTATGCCAGAATTTCTTAGTCTTTATCCAGATATGCAGGTTCAGCTTTTGCTTTCCGATGAAGAACTTGATTTGACAATGTGTCATGCAGATTGTGCTGTTCGCTTACATCGTCCCCAACAGCCTGATCTTATACAAAGAAAATTATTTACAATTCATATGCATGTTTATGCTTCGGAAAAATATATTGCAAATTATGGAAAACCGGAAAAATTATCTGAGCTCGATGAGCATCGTATTATTTCGTTTGGTGAACCTGTTCCCCCTTATTTATCTGGTTTAAATTGGTTGGAAAAAGCTGGTAGAAGTGATGGATCATTGCGCACTTCAGTCCTACAAATCAACAATATTATTTCAATAAAGAATGCGCTTATGCGCGATCTTGGGATTGCTGTGCTGCCTGATTATATTGTCAATAATGATGAGCACTTAGTGCGTCTTTTTCCTGACATGGTTGATATTCCTTCTTTTGATACCTTTTTTTGTTATCCTTATAATTTAAAAAATTTGGCAAGGTTAAATGCTTTTCGAGATTATATTTTTTTGAAAGCGCGTCAGTGGTCTTTTTAATATTCATGCCTTAATTTATAAGGAATAATTAATTATTTCGCACTTTGAGACTTTCGTAATATTCTTTCGTTTCAAATTTTCTCCCTATTAAAATAATGAGAAACATTCATTGTATGATATTTTAAATGCCCAACTTATTGATTTAATAATGATAATCCATCGTTATTTATATTGAATTAGCAGTTTTAGTACCTTAAGTTTTTCTCATTCCAAGCCTGTTGATATCGAAACAATCAAATTACTTTCTTGCACGTCACAAGCGGGGGAACATGTGGATAAAAATTGTATAAGAGGTATGTTTTTTCATGAACTGTCTCAAGTTCCAAGTACTGTCAAGACATGTTAGGGCTGGTACAAGTGTGTGATGGTGCCGGCTTTTTCTTTCACAAGCGTAATAATGGGGGGCTCAATAGAGTTTTATATTATTTCATGGGGGCTTTATTGTTAGACCATTCACGGGTGCCGCTGCAGAATAGACTTGGCTACCTTAAGAAATGTTTCTTAAAAACAAACGTGTGAATTGGCAACGCAATTAATTCGATTTAGGGCAATTTATTTTACATGAAGATTGAAGGGTGTAACCCCATTAAAGAATGCGATAAACAAAAGCGTAAAGCAATAAGCAATCTTTTATTATTTAAAGGATATTTCTCTAGAGACTTTTGAAATCTGTAAAGCAGAACTAAAGAATGATAGTAAAGATGGGAACGGATTCCTATCCTTAAAATTTCATATTTGTTCAAATGAGATTGTCTGCTGTTTTGAGAAATTACACGAATAGAGAGACACAATACTCTTGTTCTCATCTAGCATATAAAAGCTGATAGAGTTCTTAAAGCGCTGAATTGTCTTAATATTTATCTCAAATATGCTGCGACGTTGGGATTGAGTGTTGATTAACAAACAGCAGAAAAAGCATGTACTCTCTTAGAGAAAAAAATACCATAAAACACGAGACTCTTATAAATTGGAGAGATACTGCAATTTTTTACAAAATGCTTTGCCAAACAATAATCATAACACAACTGATTTTACATTTGCTTATTCTTGCAAGGGGATGTGCCTTTCCCTTATGTCATCTTCATAAAATCAGGTTGCGGGTGATATTTGGATTATCCTTGGTTTAAGAATGCGAAAGGTTAACAGGATACGATAACAGAGTTTCGTGTGTCAGTATCATTAGAGGTATGAGAAATTTTGCAACAAGTGCGCCTACCTTCTCATAATGATTTCTTTTTTCTGCTAGAGATCGCAGTTATTTAGCTGATAACTGTATGTCAAAGTATATGAGAAAAATAAATTTAAATTTTTTCTGCATGGGTTTCACTCTAGTTTATGGGATTGGTTTGCTGAAACAACCGATGCCTCTCAATTGGTTTGCATATTCGCGCGTTTGTTTTAAAGAAATATTTCGCAACGCCCCCAAGCTGATTTCGCGACATCGCTCGTGATGGTATAACGATAAATCCATTGAGCACCCCCATCTTTACGCTTATGAAGAAGCAGGCCGGCACCGTCAACTATTTGCTAGCCCCCAATGTTGCGACAGACCTTGGCACGTAAGATGGTTCATAAGAGCCATTTTTATTATACAAATTTTATCCACACACTCATCCCGCTTGTTATATGCAAATGAGAGGTTTTGATTGATTCAAGATAAAGAGATTTGAAATGGGAGGATCTTACGTTATTCGGGTCTCTCATTCAATATGAATAATGCTATATTATCATTATAAATCAATGTCTTGCCTAAGGATGCTGAGATTATTTTTTTAGGTCATACGGAGGAAGGCGTTCGTGTGGATAAACATTTTTTCAGAAAGGCATAGAGCATTCGTAAAATGTCTTTTATAAATGCTCTCAAATAGTAAAGGCTTGACGAATATTGAAAACTGATAAGCGTATAAGGGTAACTTCTTTCTATTGAATTAAAAAGAGTGAAATATGATTGAGAGTAATTTAAAGCTATGTGTTTATTGCATAGCAGATACGCTTAAGTCTTTATTGTGCTTCTGCTTATAAAATGACATATGATGTTATCTCTTGATTATGTTGCCTCCCATTGCATTTTCTTGAGTGTTCCCTTACGAAGATCTGTCAGATTGAGTTTATCTCTGAGGATTTTCCAAATTTGCCGGACATTTGTCCGGCTTTTTTTTATTTCCGAAACAGTTCCTAGAAATTGCAATGCATGAGAAGATTGATAATAAGAAATTTTGCAATTTATGGATATCCAACAATTTTTTTTAAGAATACTGAAGTTCAATAAGGAATTTGGGAGCGATTTATTCTATTGTACTACGAAAATTCTATCTTTATGGGCATGATATAAAGCATGTAAAACTTTTACATGAAGTGTTTTTTACGAGAGTATGAGGTGAATATTAAGGGCTTTTTCGAAAAAAAACTTCAGAAGTAAATCAATTGATTAGTAGATATAACTTAAGAAAAATTGAACTATTTATACAGTGGAAAAAGATAAGCTCTTCTTCATTTTAAGCTGAAGAGGAATCTGAGAAAAAGAAAAGGTTTAATTAAGGAGCATTTAATTATAAGGGCGCTTATATTAAAAGTACGAGGTCTTTTTTAGTATTATAGTTGAATAGAGAAGGAAGTTTTATCATTTCACGCGCTTCTTTAAGTGGTGTTTTGCAGTGGGCTCCAGCCTTACGGCATCTATAAATAACGTAAAATTTGTGACCAAGAGCTATAAGGTTTTTTGTGTAGAGCTATTTGTATTCATGAAGAAACAGGTTAAGCATTAACATTTTTTTATCAGCTTTCAATAGTTATGCTTTCTTTTTATTGGAGAGAGAAAGGTATTTTGGTTCTTTTTTAGTGTTTTGATCCACAGATTCAATCTTTTTTGATGAGAAAGACAACGATTTTGATTAGTTTCAGATGAATAATAGATCTGAAACAAGAGAATCTTGCAAGAGGGATAATACAAGTTAAAAATCAAAGCATTATAATCAGTAAGTATTTTTCTATATATCATTTATTATAACTTAATGTGACTATAAAATATAATATGATTTGTATTGCTCTTGGAGAAAATAAAGAGATATGAAATTTAAATCAGTTCAGTTTCATAAGAGGGGTGAAGGACCGCGATAGACCTTCATTTGGAGGGAAATATTATACGATATAAATTTTGCTTGAGGGGCTTTGGTTTATAATTTCTCATATGAGATATATGTTCAAAAATGATAAAAAAACTAAATTTTTTTAATGTATAAAAATATCTCTTTTCTAGAAATTTCTCTGTATATGGAAAAAATATTGATTATAATTCAACTAAAATTTGCGTGAAGAATGTTCTTATCTATAAATTAAAAAAAATGTAGATATAGTAAGCTGTATCTGAAATTTTTATTTTTATCGTGCATTTATAACAACAAACGCAATCGTCACTTTCTTTAAGTGAGGTGAGGAGAAACAAAATAATTTCTTAATTTGAATTTCTCTATTAATCTTGAAATTTATGTTTTGGATAGAGAAAGCTGAACAGTTTTTTTTCATCTCTCATGACAATAGACTAATCATTTATTTGATCGTCGGATTTTTTGTAATCTTTATCTGCAGCTTCTATTTTTTGCTATATTTATTCATAAATATTTTTGCTGAATCGGTAGGCTCTGTCCTGAAGAGAGCTTTTGATATTTTCCTGAATAGATCGATATTTAGCAAAAAAGGATCACAAGAGATGATGTTAAAATTTTTAAATTAAACTATTGCAAAAGCGTTGGATACGTGTGCAAGCTTCTTCAAGTAATTTTTCTGATGTTGCATAAGAAATACGAAAAGCAGATCCAAGCCCAAAAGCAGATCCTTGGACGACCGCAACAGCTTCTGTTTCTAGAAGCGCTATAGCAAAGTCTTCATCATTCTTAATATATTGGCCGTTCGGTGTTTTTTTGCCAATAAGTTCTGCGCAAGAAGGGTAAACATAAAAAGCACCTTCGGGGGTTGGACAATGAATTCCAGGAGTTTGGTTTAGCATAGAGACAACGAGATCACGGCGTGCTTGAAAAATACTTTTATTTTTAACAATAAAGTCTTGCGGCCCATTGAGTGCTTCAACAGCAGCCCATTGTGAAATAACACTCGTGCCAGATGTTTGCTGACCTTGAATAACATCCATTGCTTTAATGAGTTCTGGTGGGCCACCGGCATAACCGATCCTCCAGCCCGTCATCGCATAGGCTTTAGAAACGCCATTCATTGTGAGTGTACGCTCATAAAGTGCGGGTTCTACTTGAGCGGGGGTCACAAAGGTAAAATCTTCATACGTGAGATGTTCATAGATATCATCAGAAAGGATATAGACATGAGGATATTTTACTAAAACATCCGTGAGGCTTTTCAATTCATTATATGTATAAGCGGCACCTGATGGATTTGAAGGAGAGTTAAAGATGAACCATTTTGTTTTGGGAGTAATGGCCGCTTCAAGCTCTTGTGGTTGGAGTTTATAAGAAAATTCGGCTTTTGTTTCTAAAAAGACAGGTGTACCATCATTAAGAGCAACCATTTCTGGATAACTCACCCAATAAGGGGATGGAATGATGACTTCATCTCCTTTATTCAAAGTTGCCATCAATGCATTAAAGAGAATTTGTTTTCCACCGGTACCAACAATAATTTGTTCTGGTTGGTAAAGAAGGTTATTTTCTCTTTTAAACTTGGCAGAAATTGCTTGACGTAATTCGGGAATTCCAGATATAGGAGGGTATTTTGTTTCTCCCCTTCGGATAGCTTCAATGGCCGCGTTTTTTATGTTGTCTGGGGTATCAAAGTCTGGTTCTCCAGCACTTAAAGCAATAACATCGCGCCCTAATGTTTTTAAGTGACGGGCCTTTTGGGAAGCAGCAATTGTTGCAGAAGGTTTGATACGAGACAGCTTGTCGGCAATAAAAGCCATAATTTAAAATCCTTATATTATATCAACAAATGGTTATTTGCTTTAAGGATATTCTATAAGAGATTATATTGTATGCAATAAAAAACTTCTAAAATACTTTGATACAGATTTTATATTCTTCTTTTTTGAGGTTTTTACAAGGTCATTTCCTATTAGATTTTATGAAAGTTTTAGGAGAAGCATAGGAATGTCTTGATAAATTGTGTAAAATAAATAAGCAGAGCTTTCTTTTAACAAGGTCAATTTTTTTTTACACAAAATAAAAAAATCTTCATCTGTAATGACGAAGATTTTTAAATAAAATAAAGCCGGACAAAACGTCCGGCAAATATTGCAGAATTTAAATTTTAAAGAGCTGCGAGGTTGCTAGCGGCAAATTTTCCTGAACGACGATCTTGAAGAACATCGTAAGAAATCTTTTGTCCTTCATTAAGATTGCTTAGACCAGAACGCTCAACAGCGGAAATGTGTACAAATACGTCTGCACTGCCATCACTAGGCTGAATGAATCCGAAACCTTTTGTTGTATTAAACCACTTAACTGTTCCTGTAGACATAGGAAACTCCTTAGATATATAATTATATTGTGTACTGAAGTTATAATTCTTCAATACGGTTGTAAATCGAAATTAGGTGGGAGAGGTTTCGTCAAAAGCGCAGAACGCACAGGAAAGAAAGTCACGTAACCGAAAATTCGATAGAACTCATATAGAAGTCTTGAGAATAAAAAGCAAGCTTTAATTGCTGTTTTTATACAAAGAAAAAATCGAAAAAGCATATGTTTTTCCACATAGCAAGAAATTCAACTGAAATAACTTTGCAGGGAATGTACTTCAAGGCGCTTTTTTTTGAGTGCTTTGATCGCTTCTACGACGGCTTCAGCCCCTGCTATTGTTGTATAATAGGGAACATTTTGCATGAGTGCGGCATAGCGTAATGATTTGGAGTCTGAGATGGCACTGGCTGTGCTAGTTGTATTAAAAATCAGTTGAATTTGGCGATTCCGAATAGCATCTTCAATATGTGGATGTCCCTCTAAAACTTTGTTGATTTTTTTTGCCTCAACATGATGTTCAGTGAGAAATTTTTGTGTTCCACTTGTGGCAACAACAGAAAAGCCAAGCTCTGTTAAACGTTTGACAGGATTTAAGATGCGTTTTTTGTCTTCATCTCTTACAGAAACGAATAAAGTTCCCTCCTTAGGGAGTTTTACACCAGCTCCAAGTTGCGCTTTAGCAAAAGCAAGCGCAAACTCATAGTCAAGCCCCATAACTTCACCGGTTGAGCGCATTTCTGGGCCAAGAAGAGTATCAACACCTGAAAAACGGGCAAAAGGAAACACGGCTTCTTTGACGGCAATATGTTGTTTTTTCTGCGAAGAAGGTAATCCACCATAAGCTTGGAGAGCATCGTGTAGCGTTTCTCCTGCCATAATACGTGCAGCCATTTTAGCAATAGGACGACCAATTGTCTTTGCAACAAATGGTACGGTCCGTGAAGCACGGGGATTGACTTCTAAGACATAAATGGTGTCCTCTTTAATGGCATATTGTACATTGATTAAGCCACGAACATGCAGTGCTTGTGCTAGTGCTTTGGTTTGGCGCTCTAATTTAGCGACGATGCTATGTGAGAGCGTATAGACTGGTAGGGAACACGCTGAATCACCAGAGTGGATTCCTGCTTCTTCAATATGCTCCATAATACCAACAACAAGTGTTTCTTTGCCATCACACAGACAATCAACATCGACTTCAATGGCTTCTGTTAGATAGGTGTCAAAGAGAAGCGGGTTTTTACCAAGCAATATATTGATTTGTCCTGTTTTATCGTTGGGATAACGAGCTTTTATATCTTCAGAAATTAATTCAGGAACACTCTCAAGTAAATAATTTTGCAAGCTTCGCTCGTCACGGATAATTTGCATAGCACGTCCTCCTAAAACATAAGAGGGACGTACAACCAATGGGAATCCTAGTTCATGGGCAATAAGACGCGCCTGTTCGATAGAGTGGGCAATGCCATTTTTAGGTTGTGTTAAATTAAGTTTAAAGAGTAGTTTCTGAAAGCGATCTCTATCTTCTGCTAAATCAATGGCATCAGGTGAAGTTCCGAGGATGGGAATGTTGTGTTGTTCGAGAGCGCTTGCTAATTTCAAAGGTGTTTGTCCACCAAATTGGACGATGACTCCAACAAGTTCACCTTTTTCCTGTTCTGCTTCTAAAATAGCGATAACATCTTCTGTTGTTAAAGATTCAAAGTAAAGACGATCAGAGGTATCATAGTCAGTTGAAACGGTTTCAGGATTGCAGTTAATCATAATCGCTTCAAAGCCTGCATCGCGCAGCGCAAAAGCCGCATGGCAGCAACAGTAATCAAATTCAATTCCTTGCCCAATGCGGTTTGGACCACCACCTAAAATAGCAATTTTTTTGCGCTCAGAAACGTGTGCTTCTGAGTGTTCTATACCTGCAAAGGGAACTTCATATGTTGAATACATATAAGCTGTAGGAGAAGAAAATTCAGCAGCACAAGTGTCAATCCGTTTGAAGACTTGTTTAACATTTAGTGATTTTCGTAAAGCAACGATATCATCGGGTTCTTGTCCGGTAAGGGTGGCTAATCGCGCATCTGAAAATCCCATAGCTTTCAACATACGTAAGTTATTTGCATCTTGGGGTAATCCATGGATGCGGATACGTTGCTCCATTTCAATGATGGAAGCTATTTGTTCTAAAAACCATGGATCAATTTTGCTGATTTGGTGAATTTCATTTAAGGGTAAGCCTGCACGCATGGCTTGAGCAATATAGCGTAGACGATCAGGGCTTGGTATGGCAATAGCTGAGCGTATAGAACTTTTTTCATCACCTTCAGCATGTTCTGGAATGACAATTTCATCAAGACCAGTAAGACCAGTTTCAAGTCCACGGAGCGCTTTTTGTAATGATTCTTGAAAAGTACGTCCAATGGCCATGACTTCTCCTACAGATTTCATCGCTGTCGTGAGGACAGGTGATGAGCCAGGAAACTTTTCGAAAGCAAAACGCGGAATTTTTGTCACAATATAGTCAATAGAAGGCTCAAATGATGCTGGTGTTTCCCCACCGGTGATATCATTTTTTAATTCATCAAGCGTATAACCAACGGCGAGTTTTGCTGCTACCTTGGCAATGGGAAAACCTGTTGCTTTTGAGGCAAGCGCTGAAGAGCGAGAAACACGCGGATTCATTTCAATAACAATGAGACGCCCATTTTCAGGATTGACAGCAAACTGTACATTGGATCCACCTGTTTCAACACCAATTTCACGCAAGACAGCAATCGAAGCATTGCGCATATATTGATATTCTTTATCTGTTAAGGTCAGAGCAGGGGCTACGGTGATCGAATCACCAGTATGAACCCCCATCGGGTCAATGTTTTCAATAGAACAAACAATGATACAGTTGTCGTTTTTATCACGAACAACTTCCATCTCATATTCTTTCCACCCTAAAACACTTTCTTCAATTAAAACTTCTGTTGTAGGAGAAGCTTCAAGTCCCCGTTCAATAATTTCATAAAATTCAGAACGATTATAAGCGATTCCCCCACCGGTCCCACCAAGGGTAAATGAAGGACGAATAATCGCTGGAAGCCCAACAATATCAAGCGCTTGAACTGCTTTTGCTGTTGCATGAGCGATATAATGTTGTTTCCGATCAGCTTCGGTATGGCGCCAGTTGCGTTCAAGTTCTTCAAGGGCTTTGTTAAGGGCTGCACCAGAAAGTTTCTCTTTAAGTTCAGCACGCGTTTTTGCATGTTGTTGGCGATTTTCTTCTTTTAATTCTGTTGCATTGGCTAACATAGACTTTGGTGTTTCCAAACCGATTTTTGCCATCGCTTGGCGAAATAAAGCACGATCTTCTGCTTTATCAATAGCTTCTGCATTGGCGCCTATCATTTCAACATGATAGTGGTCTAAAATACCCATACGCTTTAATGATAAAGCGGTATTGAGAGCTGTTTGTCCTCCCATGGTTGGTAAAAGGGCATCGGGACGTTCATGAGCAATAATTTTTGCAACAATTTCCGGTGTAATGGGCTCTATATAAGTTGCATCAGCGAGATCTGGATCTGTCATAATCGTGGCAGGATTAGAGTTGACCAAAATAATTCGGTAACCTTCTTCTTTTAATGCTTTACAGGCTTGTGTGCCTGAATAGTCGAATTCACATGCCTGACCAATGATAATAGGTCCTGCTCCGATGATAAGAATAGATTTTATATCTGTGCGTTTGGGCATGGCTTTTTCCTATGACAAATATCCGTGCACGATTGTGGCAAGAAACATATTTAAGTTTTGAGGCTACAGTCATTTTATAAGTTAAGTGACAAAGAAAGTAAGCACTAAAATACCTTTTCCATGTTTTTTTTCATAAAATTGAAGATATTTTTTTTGAGTTGGGTTACTTGATCAATATATCAAAAAGATAACCTTGGATAGAAAATAAGAGTACTCCGAAGAATGAGAGTAATTCAAGCATTGGTGGGGAATAAGATATAAACCATTATTGATGGTTCGATAGAGTTTCGTAAAACAGAACGCCCCAAATGAATATAGGGATGTTGCACATTCACGGGCTTGTTTTAAAGAGATACCTCTCCAAAGTACCTAAGCCTATTTCACGTTGGTGCTCATAAATGGTATCACAATAAAACCTCCATGGAATAATATAAAAGTCATTGAGAACTGCTTCTTTACATTTATGAAGGAGTAAGCTGGCACCATCACACACTTGTGCAAGCCCTAGAATATCGCGACAGATCTTGGAACGTAAGACGATTCATGAAAGGCCATTTTATTATACAGTTTTTATCCACACGCCAGCTCAGCTTTTGATGTGCAAGGGAATGGTTTTGATGAATTCAAGATGAGAGAGATTTGAAATGAGGGAATCTTACGATATTTGGGGGAGGGGCAATATGAATAATGATATCTATATAAATCAATATATTGCTGTAAAATTAAATAGGAAGCTTATTGTGTTGTTTCATAAAATACGACTGTTGAGAGCGGTGTGATATAAGGCATGAAAATTATACATGAGGCATTTTTTGTTAGAGTTTTTTTTAGGTGTATGATAGAATTCAATCTAGAATTTGTTAGGAACGTTTATGAAGTAAACCATATTGAAGTGTTTGGGGGTGGAAATAACGAGATGCGTTAAAGATTGGCTCTGGTTGCAGTCTTGGGGCTTTGGGATAGGAAGAAAGTCAATCTCTGTATGATTTTATTCCATAAAATAGTGAGAGTGTATTTTAGTACAATAACGATAATTTTAAGAATAATCATGTTTGACTTTAAAAGATAGGAAATATGATCTCTTGATTTTATGGATGATGTTCAAAACTTTTTAAAATATAAAGAAAAGTTAAAATGCTGAACATGTCTCAAAAGAGAATATTTTGTCTAAAAGATGTATCCATAGGAAAACTTTTGGTCGCTAAATCTCAAAAAGGGATTTGTTATAGTGCGTTAGGCGATACCACAGAGAAACTATTACAGGAGTTTACGGTATGCTGTGGTGATGCACAACAAGTTGTGGGTGACAATGCATTTAAGAGAGAGGTTGCTCATATTATAGCTATGATAGAAACGCCTAAGTTGGTTCAAAAATATGATTTCCCTTTAGATATAAAGGGTACAGTTTTTCAACAAAAAGTATGGGCACGATTATGTGATATACCGTGTGGTGAAACAATTTCATATGAAGAATTAGCGTGTCGTGTGGGGATGCCAAATGCTTTTCGTGCCGTTGCGAATGCATGTGCCCGTAATGCATTGGCTGTTATTATTCCTTGTCACCGTGTTGTGCGTAAGAACGGTTTTATTTCAGGATATCGTTGGGGCGTTAAACGCAAACAGATTTTGCTTCAACGGGAACAAAATGGGGAAATTAAAAACCAATTTAACTTTGCGTGATAGGCATGATAATCGTTACCGTTGTTCCTTTCATTTCTTTTGAAGTAATTTCAAGTTTTCCTTTATGGAGTTCTAATAGGGAGCGTGAAATAGCTAACCCAAGACCTGAGCCTGTATGGGATTTCGTGAGCTGATTTTCAACTTGTTCAAAAGGTTGCCCAAGTTTTTTGATGGCTGATTGCGGAATACCAACACCTGTATCGGTAATTTTAAAAATAAGGTTATTTTTTTTCCTAAAAGCACAGACATCAATATTTCCACCAGAAGGCGTGAATTTAACGGCATTAGAGATGAGATTAAGAAAAATTTGTTTCATTGCACGCCCATCAACTTCAGCATGAAGTTCTGGGGTAATATTTGTTGTAACAGCAATATTTTTTTCTTGCGCCTGTGGTGTAAGCGTTCGTACTGCTTCACTAATGATGGGCTCAAGATCGGTATTTTTACAATCAAGCGTAAATCTTCCAGCTTCGATTTTTGACATATCAAGGATATCATTAATAAGGGTTAGAAGATGAGTTCCTGAATTATAAATATCATGCATATATTCCTTATAGCGCTGTGAACCAAGAGGGCCAAAAGTCGATTGTAACATGATATCTGAAAAGCCGAGAATAGCATTCAGTGGTGTGCGCAATTCATGAGACATATTGGCTAAAAATTCTGATTTAGCTTTATTCGCACTTTCGGCGCGTTCTTTTTCTGCTTTCAGACTTTTATTAAGTTTTTCAACTTCTGTTGCACGTTGTTGAGCACTGCCGCGTGTACGTTTGAGTTCTTGAATAAAAGAAAAAAGACGCCTTTCACTGTCTTCAAATTTTTCCTGTTGTTGCTTAAGTTCAGAAATATCAGTACCAATACAAACTAATCCTCCATCTTGGGTTCGTCGTTCATTAATTTTAAGCCAACAACCATCGGCTGTTTGGCGAATGCTGGTTAAGTTACCAGTACCATCATCTTTGAGGGGATATTCACTGAGTGCAGGGCGGGCCATAGCTTCGACGGTTGCACGTTGGATTCCTGATTGTAGAATTTGCTTAGGAATAGCGGCATATTCGCAAAATTTGCTGTTGGACATGACTAAACGTCCTTCAGCATCCCATAACACAAAAGATTCTGAAATGTTTTCAATTGCATCGCGGATACGAAGGTCAGCTTGTGCTGTTTGTTCAGCCAATTGTTGTTGTTCACTAATGTCGAAAGAAATACCAACCAAATGGGGTTCTTCTTCTTCAGTAACTTCAGCGCGAAGTCGCATCCATACATAATGACCATCAGCATGACGCATGGGAATATTGATATCGATATGCTTTTTTTTGCTTGCCATTAATTCTTGAGCAAGGTCAAAAAAATTAGCATCATTGGGATTGATAATGGCGCTAATTTGGGAAATTGAGAGTAATGCATCTTGAGGGACATAGCCAAGCATTTCGTACATGGCTCGTGACCAATAGACGCGTCCACTTGCCATATTCCAATCCCATAATCCACAACGCCCACGCATCATTGCCATATCAATACGGTTTTGAATTTTTTCTGAAATACGATCTGTCTTACGTGCGCGTAAAAGTTGATTATAATAAGCATAAAGAAGAGCAAGAATAATACCGCTCGTGCCGATGAATAGCGTTATATTAAGCGAAAAAAATTTGCGCCATTCCAGAGCGTTATCGTGCATCTTTTCGCCAATGAATACGCCATATTGCCCGTTTTCTGTTTGGCGAAATGAAGCAAGAGCAGAGTTATCCTTGCTTATGGTGATTTTCATCACTCCAACGTGTTGTCCAAGAGATTGTAAAGAAATGCTGTCAGAGATAAAATCTTGCAACGGTTTTCCTAATGCAATTTGTGAACTGGACGAAGCTAAGACATTGCCCTTTTGATCAACAATGGCGATGAGAGTGCTGGGATTAATAAGATTTTGATTGCGAAAAGTGGTGAGGATATTTTGCAAATGATCATGGGAAAGGGCTGAGACTTTTCCTTTCTGAGAAACAGCCAATAAGTTACGCTCAATTGTATTGGTAATATGAGAAGCTAAAAGAGCGATGGTCGAATGCGTGCTTTTATCAATTGTATTGCGCCAATCATAGAGTGATACAAAACGAATTGTCGCAAGGATAATCAGAAATGCGACAATCACAAATGGAAGTGAGCGTCGTAACCAAGGTTCAACAAAGAGAAGCTTTTGATAGGCAGAGCCAGAAAAAAGATGAACACCCTTTGTCTGCGCTTTATGATTTTGAGCGCTCGATTTTGAATCAGCATACATTTCCGTTGGCGCATCATATGCGTCCAATTTAGCCATCTCTTGTTCCTTTAATTCCGGAATAATGTGATTTAAAAACTGCTTCGATTTGCATGAGTAACCCCATCGAGTGCAGTGAATCAAAACAGGAGTCTTCTGTCTAGTCTTTTTTTAAAAAAAAGTATTTTACTTTTATGATTGTGGAATATGAAGAGGAAAAGGCATTTGAAATATGACCGATAAACAGGCTTAAATTGCCTGTTTATCGGTTTAATGATGAACGAGATGTTTGTAGAATTTATTTTAAAAATATTATAGTATATTGATTTAAAATAGTTTTTTGTTTCAAGTGAGCAGACGGTCGATAATATCAGCAACATCGCTTGATAATTTTGGCGCAGCAGCAATTGTTTTTAATTCAGTTTCAAGTTTTTGTTGACGAATGGGTTCTAATTGTCGCCAAGAGCGCATCATTGTTAATAACCGTGAAGCCAGCTGTGGATTTTTTTTGTCAATTTCCAAAATAATTTGGCAAAGAAAATGATAAGACGCTCCATCCAGTCGGTTAAAGCCCGTGAGGTTGTGAGATGCAAAGACACCGATGAGGGATCGTACACGATTAGGATTATCTAGTGAAAACAGTGGGTGTTGCATGAGCTTTTGAACATGTTCCAAAGTTGATGCACCAGCAACCATTGCTTGAATAGAGAACCATTTATCCATGACCAAAGGATCATGCCGATAGCGGTTTTCAAAATCATTTAGAGCATTTTGTGCCTGCTCGCTTTTGTTAAAACGCTTTACGAGAACAGCAATACTCGCCATACGGTCCGTCATATTGTTGGCTGTTGCGTATTGTGTCGCAGCACGGTTTGGATTGTCTTCAGCAATAGAAAGGTAATCCAGTGTGATATTCTTTAAGGCTCGCTTTCCAGCTTGTACAGTGTTTGGGGAATAGGGCTCATTACTCTCCATTTGCGCATAAAACTTTGTTAAGAGCTCTTGGTGTGTTTGTGCAAGTGAAACGAGAAACTGATTACGTATCTGATGGATACGATCTGGATCAATATTTTTACCGATTGTCTGAGCAAGCTCAACTTCACTAGGTAAATTTAAGCAGAAGGCACGAAATTCAGGCTCTAACTTTTCATCTGCTAGGATCGTTTCAATGAGATTGAGCAAAGCAGAGGGAAGTGTTGCTTTTTCTTTTGTTTTATCTTGAATGCTTTGAATTAAGGCTTGCGTCATTAACTGGTTAAGAGATTGCCAGCGATTGATGTGATTGTCATCATGTTGCGCAAGAAAAATAAGTTCGCTTTCATTGAATGGCGTGTGTAAAATGATTGGTGCAGAAAAATCTCGCAGCAGTGATAAAACAGGTTTTTCACGAAGACCCTTTAATGTGAATGTTTGGCTTTCCTTAGACAGCAGCATAACATCTGATTGAATATCTGTATCCGCTTCATAAGCAAGTTTTTCTCCCTTAGATCCTAACAAACCAAATGCAATAGGGATAAGCATGGGTTTTTTTATATTTTGTTGTGGGGTTGCGGGAATATGTTGCTTGGCATGAATTGTTAAAACACCATCGCTATAGTGGCTGTTGATTTCTACATTGGGGGTGCCTGCTTGTTCATACCACAGCATAAATTGAGAGAAGTCTTGATGAGATACTTCAGCAAAACAAGCAATAAAATCTTCAATTGTACAAGCTTGTCCATCATGGCGTTGAAAATAAAGATCCGTGCCTTTACGAAACAGAGTAGGACCCAAAATCGTTCGTATCATGCGAACTACTTCAGCACCTTTTTCGTAAACAGTTGTGGTGTAAAAATTATTAATTTGGCTATATTGGCGAGGACGTACAGGATGAGCGAGAGGTCCAGCATCTTCGGCAAATTGCGTTGCTTTTAATATTTTTACATTTTCAATTCTCTGTAGGCTGCGGACATTTTGATCTGATGAAAATTCTTGATCACGATAAACAGTGAAACCTTCTTTTAAGCAAAGTTGAAACCAATCGCGACAGGTAACACGATTACCACTCCAATTATGGAAATATTCATGGGCAATGACACGCTCAACATTTCTATAATCCTGATCGGTTGCTGTTTCAGGGTCGACAAGAACATATTTATCATTAAAAACGTTAAGTCCTTTGTTTTCCATTGCGCCCATGTTAAAGTCGGAAACAGCAACAATGTTAAAAACATCAAGATCATATTCGCGTCCGAAACATTGTTCATCCCAACGCATGGAGCGTTTGAGTGCATCCATCGCATAAGCAGCTCGTTGGGTTTTTCCTTTTTCCACATAGATACCAAGCTCGATACGTCGTCCAGATACAGTTGTAAAATGGTCTTCTAACTTATCAAGATCGCCACCTACTAAAGCAAAGAGATACGATGGTTTAGGATAAGGATCTTCCCAAATCGCAAAATGACGATTATTCTTTGACGTTCCTGTTTCCACCAGATTACCGTTTGAAAGCAAGATTGGGCTTGTTTGGGAATCGGCTTCAATTTTCACTTTATAGGTAGAAAGAACATCTGGGCGGTCGTAAAAATACGTCATACGACGAAAACCTTCCGATTCGCATTGTGTACAATAAACACCATTTGAAAGATAAAGCCCCATAAGTTGGCGATTGCTTTCAGGATTTACTTCCGTAACCAAACTCAATGTAAAAGGCGCTGTTGGTGGCGTTGTAATTTCTAAACGTGAAGGCGTAACTTTATAAGCGTTTGGGGCTAATGTCTCACCGTTAATCGCAACAGAAATTAAAGTAAGATCATCTCCAGAAAGCACAAGAGGTGTTAATTCTTTTGTATTTTGACGGGGTTCAATAGACAATATGGCTGTAACAGAGGTTTTTGTTGGTGCCAATTGGAAGGAAAGTTGTGTTTTAGGAATGGCATAAGGGGTTAGCTGGTAGTCTTCCAAACGATAAATAGATGTTGTTGGCTGTTTCATAATTTTCTCCCATTTGTATTTTTTTAAGTTAAAGAAGATATTTAATTTTTTAAGACAAAGAAGATTAAAAAATCACACAAGGTTATCGAGACGATTTTTTACTTCTAAAAAGTCTATCCATGTAAGCTTTTTTTGACTAGGGGTTCGAAGAAGGTAAGCAGGGTGAAAAGTTGGCATAACAGGTATTTTTATACTATTCTCACTTTCATAAATATGCCATTTCCCTCTTGTTCGGATAATCCCATTTTGAGATCCCGTAAGAAATTGTGCAGCAACGCCTCCCAGTGCTATAAGCACACGAGGACGTGCTAAATAAATGTGCCGTTCAATAAAAGGGCGGCACAAGGCAACTTCTCTTGGTGTTGGTGTACGATTTCCTGGTGGACGCCAAGGAATAGTGTTCGCAATGTACACATTATCTCTTGTTAAGCCAATTGATGCCAGGATTTTATTCAGTAACATTCCTGCTTTTCCCACGAAAGGAATTCCTTGTATATCCTCTTCTCGTCCAGGTGCTTCGCCTATGAGCATTAAGGGGCTTCCTGCTGTTCCATCTGAAAAACAGGTGTTTTTTGCTGTCAATTTTAATGAACAACCATTAAATGAAAGGAGAGCAGATTTTAATTCATCGAGTGTTTTTGCATTCCTAGCACTCTCTATTGCTGCGGGGTTATTTTGTATGACCTTAGAGTTATGTTGCGTATGATGATCTAATTTTATGGTTGAAGATGTTTGGGGGGATGTTCGTTGCTTATGAGAAATGTTCACAGCGGGTGTTGATTTTTTCTCTGAACAAGCAGATTGCTTAAAACGATCAATGGGTAAGTCTGTCAGAACAGCATCCGCACCACTTTCTTTATAAAAGTTTAAGAGTTCTTCATAGGAAATTGAGTACGGCGTTTGATTTAACATTTTATTTTTTCTAATGATCTAACGACTATAGATCAAACAAAATTATCCTTCAAGTTTTATAAGTATTTTTCTTAGCGTTCGTATATAAGAATGATCATAGCATTTTTTCTTTATCATAAAAAGCTAGATCGTAAAATGCAGGTGTTTGCGATTATACACACCATTAAATGTACAATTTATTTAAATTTCAATATATTATCTTCTAAAAGAGAAGTAATTCCTTCATGGTAAAAGAATTTTTTATTGGATGCAAGTGACTGTTATCATATTCTATTTATAAATTTTATTAAAAAATATTAATCATATGAATAAAAGATATCAATATATATGAAAAAATATAAAGACTTTAAAAACTGTTTTTACAATGGTTTAAAAGCAATGTGTGTGTATATTCTTTTGCTTTTTTTACAGCTGAAATAAGAGGTTCATTGAGTGCTAAATGAGCCGCAATAGCGCTTGAGAGAATACACCCTGTTCCACGCATTGTTCCTTTTACACGTGGAGCAGAAATATTTATGATTTTCATTTTGTCAATAAAACTATCAATTGCAAGGGGGCCCTCTGCATGTCCCCCTTTTACTAAAATAGAGCCTGCTCCCAATGATAAAAGTGTTTTTGCTTGTTGTATCGCCTCTTCCTGATGAGATGCTAAAGGGGTTTGGCTAAGAAGAGCGAGTTCGCCTCTATTGGGTGTTAAAAGAGTAACACGTGGGAGAAGCTGATAGATCATAATTTCTATGATTTTTTCTGTCGTCAGCTTTCCTCCTGATGAGGCAACCAGTACAGGATCAAGAATAACGGGAATATGAGGATAATCTTCAAGGACACGACAAATTGCTGCTATAATTGCTTGATTTCCTGTCATACCAATTTTTATTGCTCTGATGGAATGAACGTCTAAGGCACTGCGCATTTGCGCGGCAACAAGCTTTTCATTCATGGGCACAATTTCAGCAACGTGATAATCATCTTGTACATTGACACAAGTGATAGCTAAATTTGCTTTGATGTGAAAATATGCCGCTGTTTCTATATCACGAACAATGCCAGCACCTCCTGTTGGATCAGTGCCTGCAACAATAAGAATAGAAGGTGTTAACGCCATGGCTGGGTCACCGTAAGCCATTGTTGTACCCGCTCTTCGGGTTTTTTATGCAGGATAATGTCGGTGACAACAGCCGCGCTATTGGCTCCTGCTTTCAACACATTTATTGCGCGTTCTGGGCTTAAACCACCAATAGCAACGAAAGGTAAAGTACCAATCCGCTTTCTCCATTGTTTAATTTTTTCTAACCCTTGAGGTTGCCATTTCATTTTTTTTAAGATTGTTGGATAAATAGGACCAAGAGCAATATAATCAGGATTAACAGAAAGTGCGCTATCCAATTCATGTTCATCATGAGTGCTAAGACCAAATCTTATGCCATTTCTACGAATTGCAGGAAGATCAGCATTGCTTAGATCTTCTTGTCCAAGATGAATAAAATTGCATTTTTCATCAATGGCTATGCGCCAATGATCATTAATAATGAGTTGTGCGCCCCATTGATCACAGATGTTTTTTGCGCGTTTGATATGTTGACGGATTGTTTGGAGATCTTCGTCTTTCATACGCAACTGTATGAGTTTAACACCAAGAGGAACCAAGCGTTCAATCCAATCAGCATTATCAACGATGAGATAAAATGGATCCAATTTCATCAAAAGACCGCTTTACCAATAACAGGGGTTGAGGGAATCGCTACATTGCGTGCTTCGAGAATACCTGCTTTATATCCCATACGCCCTGCCTGAATAGCTTTAGAAAACGCTTCAGCCATCAAGGCAGGATCACCTGCTTTAGCAACAGCGGTATTAAGAAGAACGGCATCATAACCCAGTTCCATAGCAACAGCAGCATGGGATGGACGCCCAATGCCGGCGTCAATTACAAGAGTAACATCAGGAAGATAAGCACGGATAGAACGCAGTCCATCGGTATGATGAGGACCTTTTGCCGATCCAATAGGGGCACACCAAGGCATAATAACACGGCAACCAACATCGAGAAGCTTTTCAGCAACAATGAGATCATCGGTTGTATAAGCAAAAACTTTGAAATCTTCGCTGTTTAAAATTTTTGCGGCTTCAATTAAAGAAAAAACATTGGGCTGTAAAGTATCGGAATTACCAATAATTTCGAGTTTAATCCAAGAGGTTTTGAAGAGATCTCGTGCTAAATGGGCTGTCGTTACAGCTTCTTTAACAGTGTAACACCCAGCGGTATTTGGAAGTATCGTTATATCAAGCTTTTGAAGGAATTGCCAAAATTGTCCCCCTCCTTTTCCACCGGCACTTTCTCGGCGCAACGAAACGGTTACAATTTCTGTATTTGATTTATGAATAGCATCACGCAGAATTGCAGGTGAGGGATATTGCGCTGTACCTAACATAAGACGGGATGAGAATTCACGTCCATAAAGATTTAACATAAAGATTAGCCTCCTTGCATTGGGCTTAAAATTTCTACTTTATCTCCTTCATGTAAAATAAATTGATCGCGTGCCTCTACAGGAACAGCTTCCGCATTAACAGCAGTTGCAAGCCAATCTCCTTCATACCCCAATTCCAAAAGCAAGAGGCTAAGAAAAGAGGTTTCTGTTTGAACTTTTTCACCATTCACAAATATTTGCATGTTTTATTCCAATGCCAATTCCATCGCCTGTTTTGCCATTTCTGGAGATAAAAGAAAACCATGTCTATAAAACCCATTCACAGAAATGTGATTACCATATTTGTATACAGAAGGGAAGTTATCAGGATAAGCTGGGCGAACCCCAACGCCCGCTTCAACAATTTCTGCTTCAGCGAAAGCAGGGTGCAATGTATAGGCAGCGCTGAGCAATTCCATCATTGATCTAACCGAGATTGCACCATCAAAGTCACTTTCAATCATTGTGGCACCAATCATAAAAATATTATCTTGCCGTGGTACAATATAGAGCGGAATCCGTGGATGAAGAAGACGAACTGGGCGGGAAAGTTTAATATCTTGACTGCGCACCAGCAGCATTTCACCACGCACCCCCCGTATATTTTTGTCTTTTCCCAAACGCGCTATGCCCGTTGCATCAATGACTATATCAAAATTTATTTCAGATGTTTTGATATCAACAAAACATGCACCGCTTTTTATCAGGATTTCTTTTAAATAAATCAGCGCTTTGCGAGGATCAAGATGAGCTTCATTTTCATAAAAAAGAGCATAATCAAAATGTTCTGCAAGATCGGGTTCAAGACGCGCTATTTCTGCATGGTTTATGGGTCTATGATTATGCGTGCGAAGTGAAAATCGCTCAAGTTCTCCTCTATCGCGCGTAGGAGCAACTACTAAAGTTCCTTTTTGTATAACAAGATTTGGAAATGTTTTGGACCACCATTGTATGGCTTGTACACCAAGATCTTCAACAATCTGTGCAGCATTTTCTCTTTCACAGTAAGGGGCTAGCATTCCCCCTGCATACCAACTTGCGGTTCCTATAGGAGAAGAAGGAGGGGCCGATACAGTAACATGAGCGCCTTTTTGTTGTAACATAAAAGCAACGGTTAAACCACCGACTCCCGCACCTTTGATAAGAATATTCTTCAACTGTTGACTCTCTTTTTTTGAGGTGCTTCAACATAAAGGTCACCATTTTCTTTATATTTTTCAGCCATAGCTATCATACCTTCACCTTTTGTTTTTTGGAGTGCTGCAGCATCACGAATATCATGAGAAATACGCATAGAACAGAATTTTGGTCCACACATGGAACAAAAATGCACTAATTTATGGGCATCTTTCGGCATTGTTTCATCATGAAAGCTACACGCTGTTTCTGGATCAAGCGACAGGTTGAATTGATCATGCCATCTAAAATCAAATCGTGCACGTGAAAGAGCATTGTCACGCAATTGTGCTCTGGGCAAACCTTTTGCAAGATCAGCGGCATGAGCGGCAATTTTATAAGTGATGACACCCGTTTTGACATCATTTTTATCGGGAAGTCCTAAATGTTCTTTAGGGGTTACATAGCACAACATAGCGGTTCCAAACCATCCAATCATAGCCGCACCAATGGCGGATGTAATATGGTCATAGCCAGGAGCAATATCAGTTGTCAGAGGTCCTAAAGTATAAAAAGGGGATTCATGACAAAGATCGAGTTGCTGTTCCATATTTTCTTTAATTTTGTGCATGGGAACATGTCCTGGTCCTTCAATCATAACCTGTACATTTTTTTTCCAAGCAATTTTTGTCAATTCTCCCAAAGTTTTAAGTTCAGCAAATTGGGCTTCATCATTAGCATCAGCAATAGAGCCAGGGCGTAATCCATCTCCTAAGGAAAGAGAGATATCATAGGTGCTTGCAATATCACAAATTTCATCAAAATGCTCATAGAGAAAGCTTTCTTTATGATGATGGAGACACCATTTTGCCATAATAGAACCACCTCGTGAAACAATACCTGTTACACGATCAATGGTCATCGGAATAAATGGTAATCTTAAGCCAGCATGAATGGTAAAATAATCAACGCCTTGTTCTGCTTGTTCTATAAGAGTATCGCGAAAAATATCCCATGTTAAATTTTCCGCAATACCTTGTACTTTTTCGAGTGCTTGATAAAGAGGAACAGTCCCAATGGGGACAGGGGAATTTCGAATAATCCACTCACGAATATTGTGAATATTCCGCCCCGTCGAGAGATCCATCACTGTATCTGCGCCCCAACGAATAGCCCAAACCATTTTATCAACTTCTTCTGCCATTGAAGATGTTACGGCAGAATTGCCAATATTGGCATTAATTTTAACACGAAAATTGCGCCCAATAATCATTGGTTCGCATTCTGGATGATTGATATTTTGAGGAATAATAGCGCGTCCATTTGCAATTTCATTCCGAACAAATTCCGCAGTGTAAGTTTCTGGTATTTCTCCACTCAATGGATTTGATTGCGCTTTTTGTTGATCTTTTATTGTGAAACCTTCATTTTCTCGTATAGCAACATATTCCATTTCTTCTGTAATAATACCTGCGCGTGCATATGCCATTTGTGTAATTTCTTTACCACTTTTAGCGCGTAAAATAGGACGTTTTTGTTCAAAGGCTGGTATAGGAGAGCTTATTAATCCATTATCTTCAGGTTTAATTGGGCGTGCAGGATAAGGTTCAGTATCAGCACGTTTAGAGAGCCAAGATGAGCCAATTGCGGGTAAACCTTTGGTAAGATCAATGATTGCATCTTCGTCGGTATAGGGGCCAGAAGTATCATAAACATTTAAAGGTTTTTCACCACTGCCATTGGTCAATGAAATTTCACGCAATGGAACACGTACATCAGAAAAGAGAAGGCTCTGTTGATAAATTTTGCGTGAAGCGGGAAAGGGACTACAACTGATTGATGGAATATTCTTTGGCACAAACTTTTTCCTTCTAAATACAGAGTTCAAAAATTAAGGTAGTATGGGGATATATTCAAACGATCAATTATGTACTCTTAAATGAAGAAAGGCTTATAATACTTATAGTAAGTGACCTTCAACAAAGCTTAAGAAAATTTATTTTGAAAAGATTAATGCAATATCTAAATAATATCTGCACTCCCCCATGTAAACACTTTTATTAGCACAGGTATGATTGGCTCAAATACGGATATTGTCAATCACAAAGATATATTTTAACGATTTTAATGTGTTTTTTTTAAATGAAAGGAGCTATTATGAAATGATAAACTATAGTATTAAAACTTAAACAAGAGTAGAGTTAAACATGAATTATCAAGGAAAAAGTAGATAGTTTATAGCTTTGATTTGATATTTTATTTATATTAAATAATAACTCAGAGTATCAGAAGATTCTTTCATCATACATCTTTCTTTTATATTAAAGCCCTTCTTTGTACATGATAAGTGGGAAGCTTATGGGCAAAAACACTTAAAGAAAGGAAGAAAAATATCATTTATGAATACTCTCAGATGCAAGAGGGCTCAAGATATATTGGGGCATTCTATTCTTCATGGGATGATGCCATTAAAGAAAACAATAAACAAAAGTGTGAAATAATGCGTAATCTGCATTATTTAAAGGATATCGCTTGGGATGCTTTTGAAAGTCGTAAAGTTACATTTTAAAAATGACGATAAAAATAGATGTTGGCTTTTCCCTTGAGATTTCATAAACCCTTTTAAAATGGTTGGAAGAGAAAGACAATAAATATGTATTTCAGTATAAAATACGACGTAAATTCATTAATTAGTTTGCAATAGAAATGTGTACAAAGTCCTGTGTTTTAGCTTAGAACGAAGTAACAATTTATCTTCTGAGATATAAGGTGTTTTGTTTTCAAGGTAAATTTATTCAAGATCCATATGATATCGGGCAACAGTATTTATAGATAAGAAATAACCACTTACATGTAAAAATTTTACCAATTATAATAACGTTCTCTTATTTTTATTTATAATATAAAAA
>NZ_CABFVS010000014.1 GCF_902150025.1 Bartonella massiliensis | reverse complement strand
AATATTTTTTTATAACTTATTATATTATTAATTATTATAATAACTAATAAAACAAAAACTTAAATTTTGAATAAGTAGAGAATTGTAAGAAAGAGTAGCCAAATTGCCACTAATATTGCTATTATTAATATTGCATCTATCATAACCACATAAAAGATGCTACTATACAGGCAAAGATGATCAGTATACTCCAAAGATAGAAAAATATGCAAACAAGAGCTTTGTAGATAAAGTCATTGGTGAATTCTTTATCTGCAGTACCATAGCATTCTATAAGAGCTTTGCATCGTTCCATTAACATTATAAAACTCATTATAATAATTACTAAAGATATAGAAAACAGCTTATCTTCTAGATCTTTTTCAAAAAAATCATATTTGAGTAGTGCGATTGAGCTAAATAACGAAGTAAATGGTGGAAGGAGGAGAAAAAAACATGTAATCCCCTTTTTCTTTCATTGTACTGTAACAATTTTAATCATTACCCAAGTCCCCATTAAAAAACATATGAATAAAAATCCAAGTAGAACATATACTATAAAATCTCCAAAACTCATGTCTCTACCTTTATTTTATTATCAATTTAGTAGTTTTTTTTATTAACAGATTCGTATTAATTGTATCAATGCGTGTTTTTATTTATTGGACTAAAATAGAGCACATTTCATTTGTGTATGATGAGGTTATGTATTAAAGGTCTGGGAATTTTTTATCACTTATAGAAAATATTTCTGATGTTAGAAAATACAATAATAACTCAAAAAAACAGCAAAAATAAATTTCATTTAAAGCTGTTAAAGGGCATATAAAAGCTATAATGAATAGATAATGCTTATTTAAAGGAAGGTAGAAGTTAAAGGTGCTGAGAGAACTGAGAATAAAACCAGTAATGAGGAGAGATATCCTAAAAATAAGCCGTGGATAGTCCAATTGTCTGGCTACTTATTTAACATCATTTTGTAAGCTGTTGCCTTTGATAATTGAGGGGATAGCAAATATTAAATCAATGGAGTATTTTTTGTTTGGATTGATGAGTCAGATGAGCGAGCAAAAAAGCTTGGAGAATGCTGCCCCTTACATTGTAATGAATTAAGGAGAACGCTAATAATTGCGAGATCATATTTAAAAGGATTTATTGTTCTTGCAAAAAAAATATACCTATAATACAATATACACATTGGGAGAGCCGTTTTTAGTGTGAGAGGGGAGCAGGCGGTTACAGAGCGTTGGTTTTAGAACT
Source organism: Bartonella massiliensis (assembly GCF_902150025.1). GTDB lineage: Bacteria > Pseudomonadota > Alphaproteobacteria > Rhizobiales > Rhizobiaceae > Bartonella > Bartonella massiliensis. The sequence continues at coordinate 2,370 of NZ_CABFVS010000014.1, read as the reverse complement.
AACGATATGTTTTTGTAGGAGGCTAGGGGTGAGGGCGTATTCCTTAGTACCCAGATCGGATACAATCTTCAGACTTGCGGAAAGTCTGTGATCTTCCTGAGTATTTCAGTTTACTGAAGAGAAGAAATTATCACATCGAATATATTCTCTATGATAGATTACGGTTGAACAAAAATCTGTTCAAAAAACATTGGTCCTGATTTCGTAATACACTTTCAGAAATAAATTGAACGAAATAGAATAAAATATCTGCATGTAAATAATAACATAATGAGGCATGCAAAGAATTTGAAGCTAACTTTTGAATTTTTTAAATACAAATCATAGTCAAAAGAGAGACTAACATATTAAAAAAAGTGTTCCATTAAAAATTTAAATCAGCAACTTTCTATGCAGATGATAAGCTATTGCATTCAATAATGGTGATATGAAATTCACGAGAAGGAAAAATTGAACAATATTTCTAAACTTTGTCATAAGATGCAAGATTTGAAAGTATGACTGTATAATAATAATAAAGCAATAAAACAAGATATTAAGTAACATCAGGTGAGATGGCTACATTACACATTAGAAATGGAAGCATTTAAGACTGGTGTTATAAAAAATTCTGATGAAACTAACTTGTTAAATTGAAAGGAGTAAAGAGAGAAAGAACGCGTAAAATACAGGGATTGTACAGTAGTTATGATATAACAATGCGGTAAGAACATTTTACAGCATAGAACGAAAAATTATTAGAAAAATGATGAACATAATGGGGGATTTATAATGTCTAATATTTACGATTGGTCACTAAAAGCTGATGAAAATGCTCATTCAGATAATATCATTAATTGGGCAGAAGGTCAGCCACCTAGTTCTGTTAATGATAGTGCACGGGCGATGATGCAGCGTGTGCGTGAATATCTTGCAGATAATGGTGGATCTATTGACTCAAGCTTTATGATCAATGCGGAAGATAAAACAACATTAATTACGTTAAAGACAGTTTCGTCGATAAAGAAATATAACAATGATATTGTCATACGTTTTAAAGCGTGTGGTGTGAATATTGGCACGACGACAATAATTGTTAATAACATAGGAGAAAGGCTTATCTATAAAGCCACGGACGCAGGCATTATACCATTAGAAGGCGGAGAATTACAAACGGATGGCATTTATGAAATGGTATATAATGATGGTTTTTCAATACAAGAGCATGAGGGATGGTATTTATTAAATCCTACACCACCAAAGATAGAAGTTTTCCCCACTGGATTTATTGCGACATTTGCTATGCAAGCAATACCAGCCGGTTGGCTTTTATGTGATGGTAAGGCTTATAAGCGAGAAGATTATCCGGCGTTATTCAAGGCAATAGGGGATAAATGGGGAAAAGACAGTGAAACAACCTTTAAAGTTCCTGATTTTAGAGGCATGTTTTTACGCGGCTTTGATGATGGCCGTGGTTTAGATGAGGGTAGACAATTTGCAGATGAACAACAAGATAGCATAAAATCACATACGCATATTGGAACCATTGAAGAAGCAGGCAAGCATACGCATAATTTTGAGTATAAAGGCATTGGGTGGACAGCTGGTACTATTGAGAGAGCTCAGAATCGTTTTACCAATAATGCTACCTTGCAGGGAACAACAGATGCTGCTGGTGAACATACACACAAGATAACTCTTTCCCATACAGGTGAAGCAGAAACGCGGCCTGTTAACACAACGGTTGTCTATGCTATAAAATCATGAGTATGATCGAGGAATAAAGAATCTCTATACATTTGATAATTTTATTAACGCGGAGTAATTCCGCGTTATTTTCTCGGTAAATGACAAGAAAACGTATACTGTTAATACGATACTTGAAAGCGTCCAAAAACAATTTTTAAATGATTAAAAGCAGAGTTAATGGTATAATTTCTTATAAGTATATGATGATGTAGAGAAAATATATAAAAATCATTTTAAAATTTGCTGTTAAGTGATCTTGAGATATATCTTTAAGGTGTTTTGATAGGGGTTGTAACATTTTATTGAGTAAAAACAGCATATCTTTGGAGTTTTTCTGTATGAATTACTTTATGCTGAGAGAGAGAAATTTTTCATTTCTTTGTGTTTCTATGGCAACATATTGATTTATAATGATAGTCTAACGTTATTCAACTTGAGTTAGAGCCTCGAGTACGGCAAGATTCTCTTATTTCAAACTTGTTTATCTTAAATCAATCAAAATCATTCGCTTGCACGTTAAAAGCGGGGTGGGTGTGTGGATAAAATTTGTATAGTAAAAATGGCTTTTCATGAACAGTCTTAAGTGCCAAGGGCTATCGCAACACTCAAAGGCTGGCAAGTATAATGATGGTGCCGGTTTGC
>NZ_CABFVS010000013.1 GCF_902150025.1 Bartonella massiliensis | reverse complement strand
TCTTTACGTTTGTGAAGAAGCAAACCGGCATCATAACACACTTTGCCAGTTCTAAAATGTTGCGGACAACCCCTTGTCACTTTTTGACGATTCATGAAAAGACATTTTTATGCCTTTCTTTAACAATTTTTATTCACACGTTAATCCTACTTGTTCTGTGCAAGCCAGCCGTTTTAATTGATTCAACGCGGAACAGATCTAAAATGAGAAAATCTTACGATATTCTAGATTCTCATTTTATATGTAAAATAATAAAAATTATTTATAAATCAATATGTTGAGTTGTTATGACAAAAGAATTTGTAAGTATTTCTGGAACTATTTTCACAAAGACAAGAGTTCTCGAAAGAGTAGGAGAACGCAATATTTATGTTGTATAAATTTATATTATATAAACGTGTGATAGAAAAACAAAGCCGCAAATGTTTTTTAGTTATGTAAAATATTGAAAGATTTTAAATAAATCATTATGTCCAAAAATATAGTGTGTTCTATTCTCTTTTTTTTATGACAGATGATAGAAAGATGCTCATTTAAAAATAAAACAGATTTGTGAATATTTGTGTGCTTTATTGCGTTGTGGATTTTAAATTTTAGATTGAAGCTGATAGCTTTGGGCTCTGACTTCATAGGAGGAGGCTGTTTGAGGGAGAATAAACGGAATATCCTCTTTAGGTAATTCAGAAACGTTTAAGGAACAATGATAAACATCGCGGAGATTTTGTGTTGTCAAAACGTGAGAGGCATTTCCTTCACAATAAATTTTTCCCTCCTTGAGCAAAATCATGTTATCTGCATAATGTGCCGCGAGATTGAGATCGTGAAGAACAGCAAGAACGCCACCACCAGAATGGGCAAATTGTTTTGCAATATCCATAACGATAATTTGATGTTGAATATCGAGGCTAGCAATAGGTTCATCTAATATCATCCAACGAGGAATTCCATTATAAATAGGTTTCCAGATTTGGCAAAGAACACGCGCAAGTTGTACACGCGCTTGTTCTCCACCTGATAATTGGTGATAATACAAGTTACCGTAATCAGAAAGGTCAACACGTTCTAAAGCCTCTTGGATAAGATTTTGCAATTCGGCTTTGGCGATGGTAATGTGATTTACAGAAAGTCCAAGTCCTACAACTTCATGGACTAAAAATGGAAAGACGAGCGTTGTTGATTGTGGGAGCACAGCACGCATTTTTGCCATTTCATAAGTCTTTGTTTGGCGGATATCATAACCATTTAAGGTTATTTTTCCACTATAAGGAATTTCCCCACTCAATGCTTTGACAAAAGTACTTTTTCCAGATCCGTTGGGACCGATAATGATGCTAAAAGCGCCACTTTTAGCTTGAAGATTAATGTGGGTAAGAATCTGTTTCTTTCCGCGCTGAACGCAAATATTTGTTGCTTCAATCATGAAAAGTCTGTTCCTCGTTTGCATATAAGGATCCACAGGAAGAAGGGGGCTCCGAAAAGTGCTGTTACGATTCCAATTGGCAATTCTGCGGGGGCAACAATTAAGCGTGAAAACGTATCAGCAAAAATAAGTAACGCTGCTCCCAAGAGAGCAGCATAAGGAATGAGATAACGGTGATCAGGACCAATGAGCTGACGTAAGATATGAGGAACAATAATACCAATAAAACCAATACCACCGCTGACAGCAACAGAACTACCACACATAAGAGCAACAAGGGGAATAGCAATATTTTTAACACGTTGAACAGGGAAACCGATATGGCTAGCAACAGCTTCTCCAAGCGCAAGAGCATTCAGTGCTCGTGATAAAAAGGGAGAAAAAAGAAGACCAAAAAAGATGAAAGGGAGAACAAGCCATACTTTCAACCATGTTGCACCCGCAAGAGAACCAAGACTCCAAAAAGTGATATCACGTAACTGTTGGTCATTGGCCATAAAAATCAACGTTCCGACAACTGCACCGCTTAAGGCTCCAAGAGCGATGCCAGCAAGCAACATGGTTGCAATAGAGGTAAAGCTATGATGCGTTGCGATTATGTAGAGAATAATCGTTGATAAAAGCCCACCACAAAAAGCGCCTATGATAACTTTGTAAGGCTCTAGAAAAGGTACAAATGAAACAGGAAAGGCAAAACCTACAACAATGGCTAAAACAGCACCAAGACCGGCTCCTGCTGATACACCTACAATACCAGGATCTGCAAGCGGATTACGGAAAAGTCCTTGCATAAGAACACCAGAGACAGCCAAAGCGGCGCCGATCAATAACCCTAAGATAATGCGTGGAAGCCTTATATCGATAAATATGAGATAATCGCGTGTTTTACGACTGACAGAAAATTCTTGCGTAAACATGCTATAAAGAAAATCAAAAAATGAAGTATTTGAAGCACCATTTAAAAGTCCGCTTAAAATACTAAAGACGAGAAATATTATGAGAGCAGATAAGAGTATTTTTCTCGCATTTTCACGATTTATTTTTTTATTTTTTTCTGTTTCAGAGGCATAAATCATGGATAGCTTCTCTACCAATTCTATCCGTTTTTATCGTTTTGCTTTGCGCCATAAAGCATATGAATAAGGTCTCTTGATGCATCTGCAGTGCGTGGACCAAATCCTAAAAGATACATAGCATCCATTTGTTTAATAGCATGATTTTTGGCGGCAGTTGTTGCTTGAATTGCTGGTATAGCTAAAAGCTTTTCAAGGTTAGTAGATTTTCCACTATGTGTTATAAGTAAAATAGCATCAGGATTTGCTTTCAATAATGCTTCGTTATTAAGAAGCTTATACCCTTTATAATCAGTAATAGCATTGATAGCTCCTGAAAGTTTTATGATACCATCAGCCGCTGTATCGGTTCCAGATGCCATAACGCGTCCATTTTGCACGGACAAAATAAAAAGGACACGCTTTGGTTTGGTTACTTTTGCCAAAAGAGCATCATTTTCTACAAAATCGCGACTCACTTTTTTAATTAGTTCAGCGGCTTGAGCTTCACGATGAATGGCTTTTCCAACAAGGCGAATTTTTTCTATGACACTTTCTCGAGAATAATCTTCTGGTATGATCACGACAGGGATTGACGTTTTTTTGAGAATTTCAACTGTTGAAGGAGGCCCACTTCCTTCAACGAGTAAGATGCCTTCTGGAGCAAGAGACAGAACACCTTCCGGTGAAAGAGCGCGCATATAACCAAGCACAGGAAGTTTGAGGGCTTCTTTGGGATAAACACTCGTACTATCACGGGCAACAAGTTGATCTTGTGCACCTAATGCATAAACAATTTCCGTCAAAGAACCACCGATGGAGACAATTCGTGCATTTTCAGAAAAATGTGTGGTAGGTTCAGCAATGACTCTTTGAGAAAAGAAACTAAGAGAAAGCAGTACAAAAAGAAGAAAAAAACTTAAATGTCTGCGCAAAAGAAATATAAGCATATTTTATCTTTCTAAGCGACGACTAATTCTTGATATAGAGGAAGAGATTTCAATAAAGAACGCCAATCTTCACGCTCTTTTTGACCTTCTTTGCGCAAGCCAAAAAATTGAACAATCATCCCATCATTCTTATCGAAAACTTCAAGCGAACTGACATAACCATCACGGGTAGGTTTGCGAACATGCCATACACTCGCAATCCCAGATGTGAGTAAATGGAGGTCAAATCCTGGATCAAGAACATTAAGCCAAGGCCCCATTTGTTTAATATTTTTCACAGTTCCACTAAAAATTTGAATACATCCCTTATTTCCAACAAAGCACATAATGGGCAATTCTTGTTGTGCGGCTTGGTTCAACATGATTTCAACAGCATTGACCTGTAATTCTTCGGCAAATTCATTGCCTGCATATTTTACAGCATAATGTCGATTAATTTTAAATTCAGAAATAATTTCGTGCAGTTGGTGTACATCTGTCATTTTCCGCCAACGATCCCGAAACCTTTCGACATCTAATTCTGTTATGTCACACTGAATGGGGAGAGAAACAGGAAGAATGTCAAGAACAGAAGATTGATCTTCAAGAAGGAGCTTTTCAACAAGTTTATTCCACTCTTCCATATTTGTCGTATCTTTAGAATAGATTTTTAAAATAGCAACACCATGTTGATCAAAAAATTGTAGACTTTTTGCAGGTTTTCCAAGAATGATGACATCATATTCAAAACCGAACTTCCAGTGTTTTGTAAAAATACGCAAATCAATTTCACCAAGTGTTATAGGAACATGTTGGCTTTGAACAATTTTTTCAAAACACCCTGTTATTTCATGAACAGCATATTCATTGCGTGTTAAGACCATGACTTTTCCAAGTCGAGGAGCACTTTCCAAGAGAGTAGCAACATCAGTTTGCAGTCTTTTTGCTTTTCCAACGCTACAATAAGCCGCAATCAGCTCCGCTTCAGATATACCAATCGAAACCGCAAAATCGCGATTTCGCATTTCTTTTTTTTCTTCACGCAAACGAAGAATCATTTCAGCTGTATGGGCCATGGACTTTACCTCATATTACTTAATTCAAAAACGAACTTTCAAATTTTACAATTCCAAGGCAATAGACTAAACTTTACTTAAGCGTTCAATCTATCACAAAATAACATTCTACCGCCAACAGCTGAACAATCAAAAAATGATAAAACAGAAAGAATTAAAGTTTTTCTATCAAATCTTTGTAATTTTAAAGATGTTAAAAATAGAAACACAATAACTAATCCTTTTATCGATATAATTTCATTGATCTAATCGTTAACAGAAGTGACTAAAATTTTTGTACGAAGGATACTTTAAAGTTACGACCAGGCTGGCTGTAATAATCCTTCGGCGTTGAACTTTTCCCTGAAGGAAGTTCTGATGCATTCCAATATTTTGTATTGAAAATATTATAAACACCGGCTCTTAGAACAGGTCCCGTTTCACCGAATGGTTTCCACCACCCTGTCATATCAACGACATGATAGCCTGGAATTTTTTGGTAATCAGATTCGCCTGCTACTTTATCGCGTTTTGCTGCCAAAGTAAGGATAATATCGCTTCCCCAAACCTCTTTTGCATAGCCTAATCCGATAACGGCTTTCAAAGGAGGAATTGAGTTAAGATATTCCTTTTTGTCAAGATCTTTTCCTTGAGAATAAGCAAGCGCAACATTGGTATGAAAACCGTTTTTAAGAACTAAATGCGCCTTTGTTTCAACACCAAAAATTTGCACTCGGAAACGATTCATGTAATGCCGACGCGCAAATCTGAATTCTTCTGATGGCCCTCTATCTTCGGTATCTATGAAATTCTTGTACTGGTTAATAAAGGCATTGAAGGAACCTCCGAAATTTGCATTTCCATATCGTAGACCAACATCATATCCATTGCTTGTTTCTGGTTGAAGATCAGGATTTCCTTTTACGTAATAAGCAGAAGGCTTAATATAAGAAACGTAAAGCTCTGAAATACGTGGTGCACGAAAAGCTTGTGCCCACTGAGCATAGAGTGTTATTTGATCACGAATATCCCACTCCGCACGTAATTTAGGAGAAAAGCGTGATCCATTTCTTTCTGGAGGGAATTTATCAGAAATTAGTGCTTTTTCATAAGCAGATGTTTTCTGAGGAATATACTTGTACCAATCATACCGAATTCCTGGCGTTACACGAAAACGATTATCAACCAAACCAATTTCATCTTCAAAAACAAAACCTAAATTGTAGCCATTGGTATCTGGTGAATCTGATCGATTAGCAGGAACAAAAAGGCATCCTCGAGCGTATTCTTTTATATGACAATTATCTTTACCGAACAAATAGTGATGAAATTTAGATGACGAAACATCTGTCGCAAATTTCAACGTATGGCTTACAGTACCAAAATCCATTTTTTTAAGCGCATCAGCATTGAAACCATAATTGATATTCCGTAAAAAATTATCCCTCAAATAATCGCCTTTGGGGGCAGAAACACGAACGCCGGTTGTAACATAACGACTTGATTGCCTTTGCCAATAAAGCTGCCCACTAAATGCATCAAGAATCGCGTCGCCATTACCATTATAATTATAAGAAAGAGAAAAGCGCTCACGAAGTTTATCATCCCGTTCATAAACAGAACCTGGAGCATATCTCTTAGATGAATTTAATGCATGTGTATTACTATTATGACCAAAACGCTCTGCGGTAAAACCAAGCCGATGATTATCACTCAAATATTGATGAATTTTAAAGAGCAAATTATTTTTGTCAAAATGAGAAGGATTTTTACGTGTACGCTCTCCATATCCGTCCTCTGTTCCCATATTTTTACGCTCATGACCTTCTATATAAGATCCTTGGAACAGCAAAAATGTCCGGTAATTGCGCACAGCAAAAGCTTGATCAACGCGCCAACTGTTATCAACAGAATGATAACCCCCTTTTATAAGGCTTCCCCAATTCTTTTCTCCAGTGATAAGGTCTTCAGGATTAAGGGTATGCAGCGCAATTATTCCCCCTAGGGCACCAGAACCATAAAGACTAGAATCTGATCCTTGAATAGTATCAAACGTAGAAAGAGCATTGAAATCAAAAGTGGTGTTTCCTCCGCCACCACGGAATATATCATTAAACCATGGAAGAGAAATACCATCCATTGTCGTAACAACACGGTTTGCATCTAAACCACGAATAACGAAACTATTATTCTCTGAGTTATAAGAGATAGAAGGATTAAGACGGCTGACATCATAAACATCAGTTATTTGTTTTTCATCAATATTCTCATTGGTTTTACGATCAGTTAGAACGGTTATTGAATTTGAGGCATCTTCTATTTTTTTTCCTTTAATAAGGATTGGTTTGAGCTCAGTCACAACATTCTTATCGCTGTTTTGTGCAAAAACAAATGAAGGTATACAAACCGACAACGCACCTAAAATCACACAGCTCTTATGGATATTTTCTCGTCTTATTTGCATAACACATTATAACCTTTTTTTTAAAAAACATCCCCTCTCTAAGCTTGAAATTTTACATATAAAAATGTCCGTAAAAACGCTTGACTTAACCCTGTTAAAAATTAGCCAACCAAGCAGGAATGATTTAATCATATAAAATCACAGAGAAAACATATTAAACATGATAAAATCAGTCAAGAAAAAAGTTGCAATTTCAAAATAGCTTGTTTTAATGAGATAAAATACCAATATTGCACTTAGAAATTGCACTTAGAATAGCGGCGGAAGAAACGATGAACTTGGCAAATACGAGGCAGTTATCAACTCTTTGGATTGGTGCATTTATTGGCGCGCTTTCTTTGCATATAGTAGTGGGAGCACAGTTTTATTTTCGAAAGATTGGTGTCAGCAACGGTACGCTCTCGTCGACAGTTATGCTAACGCTTACTCAAGAGAGTCTCTATCTAGATGCTGATATAGATTCGTCAAATCCAGATCATGATACAGATTTATCAAGTGTCAGCACAAAATCAGAACGATTACAGCCAGATCTTGCAGAGCAAGAACCAGAGATATCGGAAACGGTGGATGAAATTCAACCGGAAGAGCCGCAGTACACTGTAGAAAAAAATGATTTTACAGAAAAAAATTTGGAAGAATCTCTTCCACCAAAAGTAAAAGATAAAATATTTGAGAAAAAAATAAAACCAAAGACAGTTTTAAAAAAGCCATCTGTAAAGGCTGTGCGTTCATCAACCGCCAGACAGAGCGGTAGCACAGCAGGGCTTGAAGATGTGATGTTAATGGAGTGGTTAGCAAAGGTACAGTCGCAATTAGAACAGCAAAAAAATTATGTTGTAGGGCAACGCACCAGTCGAACAAAAGGAACGGTGAAGTTAGAATTTAGGGTGCATGAACGGGGGAATATTTTTTCTAGTCGTGTTGTCGTTTCTGCTGGAGATCCAAAACTTGATCGATTGGCTATGGCAGCATTGCAACGCGTTGGTTCTTTTCCACCCCCTCCACCATCAAAAGTGAATAAAACGATTAGAGTATCCTTGATATTTAGCTGATTTTTATGGGGTGCTATTCGTATAATATGTTTATTTATAATAATTTTGATCATTTTATAATTTGAATAAAATATGGTTCTTTCCAAATCTTTGTGACGTTAAATCAATCAAAGCCATTGGCTTAATATGACACAAGGAACAAACAAGGGACAAAGGAGAATATGGATAAAAAAATTAGACGTGAATAATACTTCTTAGTGAATGCTTTAAATGAAAGGGATATCGCAACATTGGGCATTAGGGGCTAATAAAGCTATCACTTTTATATCATTAAAAACAATACATCTCGTTGATTTTTATACCATCCGTAAGAGAATTTTTATAAGCACTCTTCAGGTTCCGTTCACCGTTGTGAAATGAGTTTAAAAACATTAAAAATCTTTTTTTAACAAAAGAAGGCATAAGAAATAATATCATTATGACGAGATGTTTTATTTTGTATGAAGGATGTGAGCTTATATAAAAATAAGAGAAATAAAAGGTAAAGCTTCATCTTCATTCTTTAAAGATATTGATATGTTTTTAAAGCTGTCAAGCTGAATAAAAAGGGACAGGGCGGGAGGATATTTTTTAAGTTTTTCACGTTCAATGAGTCTATCTTTCTGCTTCAGAATGCTCCAAGTAGATAGATGCAATAATGCCTCCTATTGAGTATAGAAATATTGTAAACAGCAAAAATATTCGCAAAACATGTTGTTGTACAAGATTTAAATGTTGATGAATAAGCAACAGTAAAAAAATGAACTATTCCTTTCACTTTTTTATATTGAAACCTCTGTGATATTATTGTTTATGTGTTAAAATGAAATGCACTATTTGTGCAACATGATGATTTGTAATGATAAATCATTATTTTATATTTGAAATGAAAGCCCCAAATAGCGTAGGGGTTTCCCATTTCAGCTCTATTGATACGACATCAGTTCAAATCACAGATTTGCACTTCATAAAGCAGGGTTATATGCGGGCACTCTTTGGAAGAGGATAAAATACTTCTTAAGAACGCCATGCTATTAGTATGAGGGAAGATTAAGGCATATTATTTCCATCGGCCCGAAAGCAGGTCGGTTTTGATATCTATTTTTCCAGTAAGTCTTGCTTTGTAGACACCGTAACTTTCCATGACACGCATCACATAATTGCGTGTTTCTGTATAAGGAATGCGCTCAATCCAATCAATGATGTTATCGAGAGACTGTCCTCGAGGATCGCCATAACGTTTTATCCATTCATTGACCCGACGGGGACCCGCATTATAACCAATAAGCGTTAGTATATAGGATCCATTAAAACGTTCCAATTGTTCATTGAGAAAATGGGCTCCTAATGTTGCATTATAACGGGCATCACTGCTGAATTTTTTATGAGACCATGTGATTGAATATTTTTTTGCGAGTTCCTTTGCTGTTGTAGGAAGCAATTGGAGTATACCTTGTGCCCCTGCTTTTGATATGGCTGTTGGATTAAATTCGCTTTCTTGACGAGCAATGGCATAAATAAGAGATTTTTCTTCTACAGAAATATGAGTAGAAGCTGGTATGGCCCCCAGAGGATGAGCAAGCGCACCGACATTTTTTCCCTGAAATGCAGCCATTTTTCCGATTTTGAGGCTGGTATAATAGTCACCATTTTTTTCTGCCATAACAGCTAGAAGAGCTAATTCACCGGGGCTTTCTATTTTTTTTCCGAGTTCTCTATAAAAAACTTTAGCAAAATCAGTATAGCCGGCTTCTTCAAGACGTTGAATGGCTTTAATAGCTTTTCGTGCACTAAAATGTTGTCGCTCAGCGGTTGTCGGTTTTGGAAAGGAAATGTTCAGCTTTTTTTGGTTGAGTCGTGCAGCGGCTAATTGACCATAATAAGTTGCACCAAAATGAGCAGCGCGATGAAAGTAATGCTGGGCATTTTTGTGTTCTCCTAGCGTTTCTGCTGTTCGTCCCATCCAGTAATATCCACGTGATGCAGAAAAAGGGAGAGAAGAGAGTTGAGGAATACGTGAAAAATGTTGCATTGCTAATTTAGGGTTATGAAGAAACCTTAGTGCGTACCATCCTGCGTGAAACTCAGCATCGACGGCTAATTCAGAGGTTAACCCCGTGTGCATTACAACGAGTTGATAAGCCATTTTTGGTTTGTTTAAATCAAGCATTTCGCGAGAAAGGGCACGTTGTTCTTTCCACAATGAATAAGGGTTCATTCGATGAAAGGCATCTTTTGATGTTTTCATCATGAACGCTGCAGCTGCATCATATTGCTCTTTTTTTCGAAGATGGCGCATTCGAGCAAACTGAAAGAAAGAATTTTTTTTCCATACTCTCTCTAGAGCTTGTAATTTTTGTGTCGCTCTAGGATCATTTTTTTCAATGGCCACAAAAACATTAAAAAGAGATTGCGCATGGGCTAATTTTGCAACACGTGCTGCTGAATCAAAACGATGTGCATACAGCATAAACTGCATGCGTTTTAAATGATCAATAGGTTTTAAAGCAGTGCTTGCATTTTTAAGAACAAACATTTCTTCTTTTGCATTAAGCGGTGTTTTATGCCACCACGGTGCAATAACCTGTTGAGCACGCGTGGTTTGTCCTGTTGCCATAAGTGCTTTAGCAAAAAGAGCCATGCCTTGTGCTGTTCGGGGGGGGTGATGAGAAAATTTTTGGATGATAGCGCGTGTGGCATTAGTTTCATTCAGAAAAGTACGTTCAGCATTGCGTTGCATCGTTTCTATGCCTGGCCATCCTTTTAGCGTGTTGATTGCATTAAATATTTCAGAACTTGGTATCTTATCTTGGTTGGATATCCCCAGTGCCCATGTCAAAATGTAACGATCAAGATTATGTTTTTCCAGTGAATTACGCAGGTTTATTGTTTTTGCAGCATTGTTGTTTGCAAGAGCATCGAGCCCATCTTTCAGTTGCTTGAGTGCTGCAGCACTGTGTGCTGTCGTGTCTTTCTGTTGAGAAGATTCTTGAGCTTCTTGTTTTACGTCAAGGGGGGTAGGGCGTGCCAAAGGAATGGGGGCTGTTCCATGTAAAAGAGCTGTTTGTGCATAGGCACTTGAAAATAAAATTCTTATTGCCAGTATAAATGCAGTAAAGGTTGATACGAAAAGAGAGGTGGAAAATACACGCATAGAAAAAAGACCTTGAGACCTTGCTTTTTGTAAAAACTTAAGGGTTTATAGAACACAAGCATGAAAAACGCGTTAATACAGACAGTTTATTTTAAAGAAATGTTCAAAATTTAAGGAAAGACAAGTTCATCTTATGGGGGCTTTTTTCAAATTCATCTTGCTTCAATGATAGAGCAAGATTATGCTCTATTTAAAGTTTATAAAGGCGATTATTAAAAAGAATAAAAGCGAACATTATAGGGAGTTTATCATGCTCAAGGGAGCTATAACTGCGCTCATTACACCGTTTGATCATAAGGGTGAAATTGATGAGAAAGCGTTTTGTGATTTTGTTGAATGGCAGATCACACAAGGGATTAACGGTGTAAGCCCTGTTGGAACAACAGGTGAATCAGCAACTTTAAGTCATGAAGAACATAAACGAATTATAGAATTGTGTGTTAGGCAGGTTGCAAAGCGTGTTCCTGTTGTTGCTGGAGCAGGATCCAATAGTACAAGTGAGGCTGTAGAGCTTGCACAATACGCGCAAAAAGCTGGTGCAGACGCCGTTTTGGTTGTTACTCCTTATTATAATAGACCCAATCAGTCTGGTTTATATAAGCATTTTTCTTCCATTGCCAAAGCTGTTTCTATTCCGATTATAATTTATAATATTCCGGGGCGTTCTGTTATCGATATGGCTGTAGAAACGATGCGAGAGCTTTATCAAGATTTTAGCAATATCATTGGTGTTAAGGATGCAACGAGCAGAATTGAGCGCGTGAATGAACAGGGTGAAAAGTGTGGCAAAGATTTTGTGCAACTTTCTGGTGATGATTGTACAGCATTAGGATTTAATGCTCATGGGGGTGTTGGATGTATTTCGGTTTCCTCCAATGTTGCTCCAAAACTTTGTGCAGAGCTTCAAGATGCTTGTTTCCATGGTGATTATAAAACAGCACGGGAATTAAATGATCGCCTCATGCCTCTCAATCGTGCGGTGTTTATTGAACCGAGTCCTGCCGGTATTAAATATGCTGCTGCAAAATTAGGATTTTGCGGTGAGACTGTGCGTTCTCCGATTGTTCCATTAACAGAAAGTACAAAGAAGATTATTGATGCAGCTCTTCATCATGCTGGTCTTTTAAAAGCGTAAAATGATATTGACAAAGCCATGAATAAAAAAAAGAATGCACCCGTACGGAAAATAATTGCTGATAATCGTAAAGCACGTTTTAATTTTGAAATTCTTAATAATCTTGAAGCGGGTCTTGTTCTTCAAGGAGCGGAAGTGAAGTCTTTACGTTCTAATCATGCGAATATTGCTGAAAGCTATGCCAGTTTTGAAAATGGGGAATTATGGTTAGTAAACAGCTATATTCCTGAATATACGCAGGCTAATCGTTTTAATCATGAGCCGCGACGTTTGCGTAAGTTATTACTTTCAAAACGTGAGATGGCACGTTTTTTTAATGCAACATCCCGTGAAGGAATGACACTTGTTCCTCTCAAACTTTATTTTAATGAACATGGACGTGTTAAGTTAGAAATTGCTCTAGCGCGTGGGAAAAAACTTCATGATAAGCGGGAAACGGAAAAAAAACGTGATTGGGGACGTGAAAAAGCAAGACTTTTAAAAAGATATGGATGATTTTTTTGTATATTCTTTATATTGATTTAGCATTGATCTAAGTATGTTTTTGCTGCTTGAAAAATTTGGTGAAACATAGCGTCTGTCAAGCGGCCTGTATTCGTATTATAACGAGAACAGTGATAGCTTGAAAAGATGCGTAATCTTCCAATGTTATTAATTTTACCATGTCCAAAAGGGTAAGCTAAAACTTTTTCATTAAGAGCGCGTATCGTTGAATGGTGTGCAATGGTACCTAAGGTGATAACAGCTTTAAGTTTGGGAAGATTTGTTAAAAGAGGCGAAAAGAAAGAGCGGCACGTGTTAATTTCTGTGCCGGTGGGTTTATTTTCTGGTGGAACACAACGAACAGAGTTAACGATAGCAGCGTCAATCAGTTCAAGAGTATCATCTGCCCTTTCTTCAAAAACGCCTTGGGCAAACCCAAATTTTTTTAAAGTGGAATAAAGTAAGTGCCCAGCATAATCACCCGTAAATGGACGTCCAGTTCGATTGGCTCCGCGCAATCCAGGAGCAAGACCAACAATGAGAAGACGTGTTGTTTCTGCTCCTTTATAGGGAAAGAAAGGGCGTACCGGTGCGTTATACCAACTTGGTTCTTTCACACGCCAGTCAGCAATAAACTGATGGAGCCTAGGGCATAAATTACAATTTAAGGGTGGTTCTGGGCAAAGCGATGTTAATGGGCTATTCATGGCGTTAAGCATCAATTGTTTTTTATTCTTTTGAGTCCTTTAGTGACGTATATGACGGGTTATATTGTGATAAACAACCTAGAAATAAATAAACTGTTTTAGAAGGAAGTTTAATATAAATTTATGGCTAATGATGATGTAATGAGAGGCAATTTTTCAGTCATTTATTCGATGAATAAGAGTGCAATACATATAATGCTCAAAAAAACTGCTTTCATAAAAAATCTTATCATAAAAAGTATGCATAAAGCTGTTGTTATTGGAAAGGATTTTTAAGAGTTGCTATTCCTTTTAAAAGGATAAAGACTCTAAAGAGATATTTTGTCAAGAAACACCTTCCTTTGTTTAAATCCAATTTATTAGAATGCTTTTAAGAGCAGTTTCTATAACGTGCATGAAGAGGATATACATTTTTTATAAAGTTTCCAAGATTTTTCTAAAATTAAATTCTTTAAGCAAAAAATATAAAAGTTTGTATTGTTTTTCTTGTGTTTTATTTTGATTATTGTATATACTCCTCGTATTCGCTATTTAAATTTTTATTTGAGAAAGAGGCATAAATGGCCCGCGTAACGGTAGAAGATTGTATTGATAAAGTTGATAACCGCTTTGAATTAGTACTTTTAGCAGGTCATCGGGCGCGTCAGATTTCACAAGGAGCACAGATTACAATTGATCGTGATAATGATAAAAATCCGGTTGTTGCTTTGCGTGAAATAGCAGAGGAAACATTGTCGCCTGCTGATTTAAAGGAAGATCTTATTCATTCGCTGCAAAAGCATGTGGAAGTTGATGAGCCAGAAATGGCAAGTGAATTCATCACCCATTCAAGTGGAGCTGAAAGTGTTTTTAATACATCATCGCAAGAAGAAGGCGCTTCATTTGATCAGATGTCAGAAGAAGAGCTTTTAGCGGGTATTGAAGGTTTGGTTGTTCCGGAAAAAAGTGACGATTATTAACTGCGCCAGTTAATATTACAGGAGTGTTGATATTACAAGAGTAAAGATGCTTTGTCTGTAAGAAGCTGTTATTTTCTTGTCTTTTATTGATAAGATGTGTTCAATGGGTATTAGAGGTGTGAAAAGATAAAGGATATGCTCGTATGATGCGTCAGTGTGAGCTTGTTGAGCGTGTTCAGCGTTACAAGTCTGACGTAGACGAGGCTCTTTTAAACAGAGCCTATGATTATGCAATGAGAAAGCATGCACATCAAAAGCGTGCTTCGGGTGATCTCTATTTTTCTCATCCTTTAGAAGTTGCTTCTATTTTAACAGATATGCGTTTGGATGAGGCAACGATTGCTGTTGCTCTTTTGCATGATACGATTGAAGATACAAGCGCTACGCGAGCAGAAATTGATCAGCTTTTTGGTTCTGAAATTGGGAAGTTGGTTGAAGGGCTTACAAAGCTTAAGAAGCTTGATCTTGTTTCGAAAAAAGCTGTGCAGGCAGAAAATCTTCGTAAACTTCTTATTGCCATTTCTGATGATGTTCGTGTTCTTTTAGTCAAACTTGCAGACCGCCTTCATAATATGCGTACCCTTGGTGTTATGCGTGATGATAAACGCCGGCGAATTGCTGAGGAAACGATGGATATTTATGCGCCACTTGCGGGGCGTATGGGTATGCAGGATATGCGCGAAGAGTTAGAGGATCTTTCTTTCTTTTATTTAAATCCAGAAGGTCATCGTACGATTACCAATCGACTTTCTGAATTACTGAAGCACAACCGTGATTTGCTTTCCACAATTGAAAATGAATTGACAAAACTTTTTTTGGAAAATGGCATTAAAGCAGATGTTAAAAGCCGTCAGAAAAAATCTTATTCAGTCTTTCGCAAAATGGAAAGTAAAGCCTTATCTTTTGAACAGTTATCGGATATTTTTGGATTTCGTGTGATTGTTGAATCCGTGAATGATTGTTATCGTGCTCTTGGTGTTATCCATACGACATGGCCAATGGTTCCAGGTCGTTTTAAAGATTATATCTCTATCCCAAAGCAAAACGATTATCGTTCTATTCATACAACTATTGTAGGGCCTTCGAGGCAACGCGTTGAGTTACAAATTAGAACGGCTGCCATGGATGAAGTTGCTGAATATGGGGTTGCGGCCCATTCCATATATAAAGAGCAGGGTTCCAATTATTCGGCTTCGAAGTTATCAAGCGAAACGAATGCCTATGCATGGTTGCGTCAAACAATACAAGCTTTATCTGATGGAGATAATCCGGAAGAGTTTTTGGAGCATACAAAACTTGAGCTTTTTCAAGATCAGGTTTTTTGTTTTACGCCAAAAGGTCGTTTAATTGCTTTTCCTAAGGGCGCGACGCCTATTGATTTTGCTTATGCCGTCCATACAGATATCGGTGATTCTTGTGTGGGCGTAAAAATTAATGGTCGTATTATGCCTTTAATGACTAAGTTAAAAAATGGTGACGAAGTTGATATTATTCGTTCACACGCTCAAATTCCGCCGGCCGCGTGGGAACTTCTTGTTGTCACTGGGAAAGCACGTTCAGCTATTCGACGCGCAAGTCGCGCAGCGGTACGTAAGCAATATTCAGGCTTAGGATATCGTATTCTTGAGCGTGCGTTTGAATATATGGGAAAAGAATTTTCAAAAGATGTTTTGAAGAAAGTTTTGCCCCGTTTGGCACGTAAAGATGTAGAGGATGTCTTGGCTGCTGTTGGGCGTGGAGAGCTGTTTTCGTCTGATGTGATTAAAGCGGTTTATCCTGAGTATCAAGAGCGTGTAGTACAAAAGTCATCTTTTAAGCCTGGAGAAGAAGGGTGGTTTAATATTGAAAATGCTCAAGGGATGATTTTTAAGGTTCCAGAAAATGAAAAGGATGCAATGGTTGAGAATCAACAATCTAAAGCACTACCTATTCGAGGAACCCGTGGGGATATACCTGTACGTTTTTCACCAGAAGGGGCTGTACCTGGAGATAGGATTGTTGGTATTATGCAACCAGGTGCTGGGATCGTTATTTATCCAATCCAGTCTTCGGCTTTGATGGCCTATGATGATCAACCAGAACGGTGGATTGATGTCCGCTGGGATATTGATGCTCAAATGCATGAACGTTTTCCTGCACGGATAAATATTTTGGTTGTAAACAGTCCTGGTTCGTTAGCTGAAATTACGCAAATAATTTCAGCTAACGATGCCAATATCCAAAATTTATCTTTTATCCGTACAGCACCAGATTTTACAGAAATGATGATTGATTTAGAAGTTTGGGATTTAAAACATTTGAATCGTATTTTTTCTCAATTAAAAAAAGCAGATTCAGTCAGTACAGTACGGCGGGTTCATGGATAACAAGAAAGATTTTGCGATGAATACACAAGATGTCATTGATATTTTTAAACAAGCAGATGCTATTCTAGAAGGGCATTTTATTTTAACATCGGGGCGCCATAGTGCGATTTATATGCAAAAGGCAAAAGTGTTTATGCATGCTGATTTGACGGAAAAGCTTTGTCGGGGATTGGCTGAAAAAATCAAAAAATCTATTGAAGGAAAAATTGATTATGTTGTAGGGCCCGCAATTGGCGGTCTTATACCTTCTTATGAGACTTCACGTCACCTTGGTGTTCCTTCTCTTTGGGTAGAGCGTGTCAATGGTGTCTTTGAATTGCGTCGTTTTGAAATCAAGAAGGGCGCACGGGTTGTTATTGTCGAAGATATTGTAACAACGGGTCTTTCCATTCGTGAGACTGTTGAGGCTTTGGCAGCAGCAGGAGCAGAGATATTAGCAAGTGCATGTATCCTTGATCGTTCTGGTGGTAAGGTTGATGTTGGCATTCCGTTGATTGCTCTTGCTGAATACGAGATAGCTTCTTATGCGAGTGATGCACTTCCTGCAGATCTTTCTGCTCTTCCAGCGATTAAACCGGGCAGTCGAAATATTTAACTGTCTTGCTATTTTTTTATGCAAAAGCTTAAAAAGATTAATTTGGATGATGTAGATTATTTCATCATCAAAAGATGTGTATATGAGAGTTATATGCTTTTTCGTCGTAAAAAACCAATTGATTTTGTAACGCGTATTAGACTTTGGTTATGGCCACGTCGTTCATTTTCTCGCTCATTTTCTTACATCTATAAACGTATTTTGCGTATATCGGCAACACCACATGAAGTTGCGTTGGGGTTTGCTATTGGCATTTTTTTAGCTTGTTCTCCTGTCTTCGGGGTGCATATCATCTTGGCAATATTTCTTTCGTGGCTTTTGCGTGCAAACTTTGCGGCTGCAATCATTGGGACGGTTTTTTCTAATCCACTCACATTTTTATTGATTGCCATGGCTGATTATAAAGTGGGATATTTTTGTTTATCGCTTTTTAGCGATGTTAATGAGATTTCTCTTTCTCAAATTCGTGCTCTGTTTAATGGTTTGACAATGTCAAATTTCTCTCTCCTTTTTAAAGGTGCATGGGACTCAATTATGAGTCCGATGATTTTAGGTGGAACTCTTTTAGGTGTTGTTTTGGGTAGTTTATCTTATATAGCTGTTTACAGGGCAACGGCTCGTTTTAAACAAAAGCGCTATCAAAAGATTATAAAAAAAAGGCGTTTAAAGAAGCGTTCATTGTAAGAAAGATTGGGTAAAATCTTATGATTGTTGGTCTTGGAAATGATTTGGTTGATATACGACGTATTGAGAAAATGTTGGTTCGCTATGGCGAGCGTTTTATCCAACGTATTTTTACGGATATTGAAAGGAATAGATCCGAAAGTCTTAAAAAAAAATCTTCTTCTTATGCAAAAAGATTTGCTGCTAAAGAAGCGTGTGCTAAAGCCTTAGGAACGGGAATCGCTTGTGGTATCAATTGGAAAGATATGGGGGTGGTTAATTTACCATCTGGTAAACCAATCATGCAATTAACAAATCGTGCGCAAATGCAACTTCAAAAGTTATTACCTCCGCATCATGATGTGGTTATTCATCTTAGCATAACGGATGATTTTCCTTGGGCGCAGGCATTTGTTATTATTGAAGCACTTCCACGTGGATAGATGGCGTGAGAGATTGTGCTTTCGTTATTTGAATATTATGATGAAAAAAAGTTATATTTGTGTTGAGAAGGCAGTTGGTGATGATCCAAAAAGATAAAGTGCATAAAAAAGAAAAAAAAGGTGGGATTCTTGAATTAATTTCTGTTTTAATACAAGCTCTGCTTTTAGCAGCGTTTATTCGGACACTTTTTTTTCAGCCTTTTAGTATTCCTTCTGGTTCAATGCGTCCTACTTTATTAGTGGGGGATTATCTATTTGTTTCTAAATATGCATATGGGTATTCTCATTTTTCCATTCCCTTTTCTCCTCCCCTTTTTTCTGGACGTATTTGGGCTTCCCAACCTCAACGGGGAGATGTGGTCGTTTTTCGTTTACCAAGTAATCCAAAGATTGATTATATAAAACGCGTTGTTGGGCTACCAGGTGATCGTATACAAGTGCGTCAAAGCGTTCTTTATATTAATGATGAGGCTGTTTCGCGTCACTTTATGGGAGTGATTGATAATTCTGATATAACGGAAATAAATTATCCCGTTGAGGTTTATCGCGAGACACTGCCGAATGGTGTTAGCTACGATACGCTTGATTTAGCTTTCATCCCAAAAGTTGATGATACAAAAGTCTTTGAAGTTCCTCAGGGACATTATTTTATGATGGGTGATAACCGTGACAATTCGGATGATAGTCGTTTGGATGTAGGCTATGTTCCAGAAGAAAATCTTATTGGTCGCGCGAGCATAATTTTCTTTTCTATCAGTAACGGTTCAAGTGCTTGGCAGATTTGGCGCTGGCCATTTGATGTGCGTTGGAAACGTTTGTTTTCTTTCATAAATAAGGTTCATGATTTGCCACTTATCAAGCAAGGAAACAACGATGAAACGTCTCATGATTGATCAGCTTTTCAAGCTGACGGGGCATCGTTTTAAAGATGAAGAAAAATTAAAAAGAGCATTAACACACGCGAGTGTACAAGATTCAGAACAGGGGAATTATGAACGATTAGAATTTCTAGGTGATCGGGTTCTAGGGCTTTTGATTGCAGAGATGCTCTATCAACTTTTTCCGCAGGCAAGTGAAGGTGAATTATCCGTACGTTTGAATCATCTGGTCAATGCACAGACATGTGCTGATATTGCGCGCGAAATGAGGCTTCCTGAAATGATCCATGTTGGTTTTGAGATGAGAAATTTTGCAGGACGTCGACTCATCAATATGCATGCAGATGTTGTGGAAGCTTTAATTGCCGTGATGTATCTTGATGGAGGATTAGAGAGTGTTCGTCCCTTTATTCAAAAATATTGGCAAGGTCGGGCTAAGAAAATGGATGCTGGTCGGCGTGATGCCAAGACAGAATTACAAGAATGGGCGCATATCCAGGGCAACGCACAGCCACATTATCAGGTTATAAAACGCTCTGGTCCAGATCACGATCCTGTTTTTATGGTAGAGGTCAGTATTTCAGGTTTTGCTTCAGAGATTGGGCAGGGAAGCTCTAAACGATATGCCGAAAGAATGGCCGCTGAAAAAATTTTGCGACGAGAGGGGGTGTGGAAAACAGTGGGAAAAAATGATCATGAGTGACGTTATGAAAACCCGTTCTGGATTTGTTGTGCTGATTGGGATGCCTAATGCTGGTAAATCAACTTTGGTTAATCAATTGGTTGGAACAAAGGTTTCAATTGTAACCCATAAAGTACAAACCACACGAACTCTAATCCGCGGTATTGTCATTCATGATGATGTGCAAATTGTGTTGATCGATACACCGGGTGTTTTTCGTCCCCATAAGCGTTTAGAACGTGCCATGGTTTCTGCTGCTTGGGGAGGAGCCAAAAGCGCTGATGTTCTTCTCATTTTAATTGACGCTCAAAGTGGTCTTTCAGATGAAGTTGCTATGATGTTAGATATTGTCAACAATATGAAACAAGAAAAAATTCTTGTTCTCAATAAGGTTGATACCGTTGTTAAATCATCTCTTCTAGCGTTAACCACTCAAATAAATGAACGTGTAAAGTTTGCACGAACATTTATGATTTCTGCTCTAAACGGTTCTGGTTGCAAGGATTTACTTCATGCGTTGAGTAACATGATGCAGGAGGGGCCATGGTATTATCCGGAAGATCAAATTTCTGATATGCCCATGCGTCATCTCGCTGCTGAAATTACGCGTGAAAAGCTCTTTCTTCGTCTTCATGATGAACTTCCTTATTTTTCCACGGTTGAAACAGAAAGCTTTGAAGAGCGTTCAGATGGTTCCGTTAAAATTAACCAAGTTATTTATGTAGAGCGTGAAAGTCAGAAGAAAATTGTTTTAGGTGCAAAAGGCGATACAATTAAAACGATTGGTCAAGCAGCCCGCAAGGAGCTCATGGAAATTATGGATCAAAAGGTTCATCTTTTTCTCTTTGTAAAAGTGCGCAATAATTGGGATACTGATCCAGAACGTTATCGCGAAATGGGATTGGATTTTTTGAAATAATTAAAATAAAATGAAGTGGAAAGAGCAAGCTGTTATTCTTGGGGCACGCCAATATGGTGAAACAAGTGTTATTCTTGAGGTTATGACGCGTGAACGTGGTCGTTATATGGGGGTGGTAAAAGGGGGGCGTTCGCGTCGTATGGCTGCTCTTCTTCAGCCTGGAAATTTTGTGGAGGCTGAATGGTCGGCGCGTTTAGAAGAACATTTAGGGCTTTTTCGCCTTGAAGCACTGGATTTACATGCGGCACGATTAATTTGTCTACCCGAAGCACTTTATGCTTTGCAATTGATTGCTTTTCATTTACGGCTTCTTCCCGAGCGTGATCCGCACCCTGTTTTATATGATATTTTACACCTTTTTATGCAGAACTTTGATGAACCATTTGTCAATGCGGAATTGTTGGTACGTTTTGAAATGCGGCTTCTTGAAGAACTTGGTTTTGGTCTTGATTTATCGTGTTGTGCTGCAACAGGTCGTCAAGAAAAGCTTTATTACGTATCGCCAAAATCTGGACGGGCTGTTTGTGAAGAAGCAGGGGAGCCTTGGAAAAAAAAGCTTCTCATTCTTCCACAGTTTCTTGTGCAAAGAGCGACCCGTCCTGCTGATTTTAGGGATATAATGGGTGGTTTTAACTTAACAGGTTTTTTTCTTATGCGTCATGTCTGGGAGCCACGAGATATAAAACAGCCATCGGTGCGCATGAATTTGATACAGTTGTTTGAGCGCCGATTTGGTATACAAGCTTTTATTTGTTGATCTGATCATAATTTGAATAGAATGGAAAAATGAAAATTTTAAAGACAATTGCTGAAGTTCGCCAATATATTTCACAGGAGCGGCATTTAGGCTTTTCGATTGGTTTTGTTCCAACAATGGGAGCACTCCATGAGGGACATCTTGCATTAGTACAGCGAGCAAAAGCAATATGTGATCGCGTATTGGTTTCTATTTTTGTTAATCCAAAGCAATTTGGGCCTGATGAAGATTTTGCTCAATATCCAAGAGATTTGAGAAGCGATTGTGCTTTATTAAAAAAAGCGGGTGTTGAATATGTTTTTACTCCTTCTGTAGAAGAAATGTGGCCCTTGGGAAATGATACAATTGTAAAAGTGGAAAAATTATCACGTATTTTGATGGGAAAATTACGCCCAGGGCACTTTTGTGGTGTCACGAGTGTTGTTGCTAAGCTTTTTAATATTGTGCAACCCGATAAGGCTTTTTTGGGAGAAAAGGATTTTCAACAAATTTTAATTATTCGGCGTATGGTTGAAGATTTAGCTTTTCCTGTTGAAATTGTTGGCGTTCCTATTTTACGTGAAGCAGATGGGGTTGCGCATTCTTCACGAAATAAACTTTTAACATTAGAAGATCGTAAAGCGGCCAAAATTATTCCTGAAAGTGGAAAAGCTGCTGAAAAGCTTTATCATGAAGGTGAACGGTCGGTTGATAAGTTATGCAAAATTGTTCGCAATATTTTACAACAAGAAACGCGTGCCATCATTGAAGCAATAGATTTACGGGATATGGAAACTTTATGCGTGGTTAAAGGAACATTAAATAAACCAGCAGTTTTACTCCTTACGGTCCGTTTTGGTGAGGTAAGGCTTATTGATCAATACATATTGCAAGAGAAAGGCGGAAAATGAGCATACATAAAACTGTAAAGCGTATAACATCTTCTCAAATACGTGAAAGAAAGGGTCAACAGCCAATAGTTTCTTTAACAGCTTATCAAGCGTATACTGCACGGATTGCTGATCCCTATTGCGATATTCTTTTGGTTGGTGATAGCGTTGGTATGGTTGTGTATGGATTTGAGACAACACTTCCTGTTAATTTAGATATGATGATTTTGCACGGGCAGGCTGTGGTACGTGGGTCTAAAAAAGCTCTTGTCGTTATTGATATGCCTTTTGGCTCTTATGAAGAAAGTAAAGAGCAGGCTTTTTTTAATGCATCGCGTGTTCTGGCACAAACGGGCTGTGGGGCCGTTAAGCTTGAAGGTGGTGCTTATATAGCCAAAACAATAGATTTTTTATGTAAACGAGGCATTCCAGTGATGGGACATATTGGTCTCACACCCCAGGCGGTGAATCGTTTTGGTGGTTTTAAAACACAAGGACGTAAAGAGAGTGACTGGCAGAGGATTGAAGCTGATGGGGTTGCAATTGAGGAGGCTGGTGCTTTTGCTGTTGTTTTAGAAGGGATTGTCGAGCCTTTAGCGGTAAAATTGACAGAAAAGCTTTCTATTCCAACGATCGGTATTGGTGCATCCAGTCAATGTGATGGACAAGTATTGGTGATGGAAGATATGTTGGGCTATGGTGCTCATGTACCAAAATTTGTACGTCGTTATGGAGACCTTGAACAAGCCATGGAAACCGCAATCAAAAACTATGCAGAGGATGTTACAGCCCGTGCTTTTCCAGCGGAGAAGGAAGTATATAAACTGAAATAGATTTTAGTTTAAGGTGAAAAATTCGACAAAAGAGCGTTGATCTATTTTTATAATAAATGTGCACTATTTCATATATTTTTGTATGCAATTTTAGCTGTAATCTTTTCATTACTTTTGCAGTCGTCTTGTGCAAAACAGAACATCATTGGGGTGCTAATACGTGCTTTAAAAAAACATTTAGACACTTAATTCTATCTCGCAATGGTGTTCGTAAATAGCATAAAGATAAAGTCTTTGGGAAGTATATAAAATTTGTTAATTACCGCCTCTTTACGTTTCACAAAAGAGCAAGCTGGTTCCATTACACATTTTGCCAATTTCCAATGTTGCTGACGAGCATTTAGCATTTGATGGCTCATAAGAGGTCTTTTTAGTTTTTTCTTGTATAGTTTTATTCATACAACTCTCTTCGCTTAGATGTGTAAGAAAATGGTTTTGATTGATTTAATATACACAGAATTGAAATGAGTGAATTCTACAATATGCGGCTAAAAGAAAAATAACAAGTTATTATGATAAATCAGTATATTGACTTTATAGGTTATTGGTAAATGGTTACGGAGTTTTTTTTAAAGGCTCTTCTTGGGGTGTGAAAAACTTTGGTTCGATGATATTTTTTAAATTAATAGGATATAAGGGCAGTAATTGTAGAAGAATAAATTTCATAGAATAATTATGAAAAAAAGATGCTTGCTTTATTTTTCTATAAGCCTTTGCGCCATGAATGGAAAAAGACGATATATATTCAGCTATAATGATAAGAAATCAACAATGCGAAGAGATCTATGGTCTTTGAGCTTCTAAGTCATTAAAGCGCGTTAAAAATTCTTTTTCAATTTGTTGTGTGGAATAGGGGTGTAAATTAAGATCATGGGGTACAATATTATTGGGAGAGCCAAAATAGCGAAGGGCTTCTTCTGTCTTAAATCCAGCAAGTGTGATTGCTTCATAATATGCTGCGATACGGTCGGCTTGTTTAATTTTTTTTAAAAGTCTTTGAGAAAGATCAACAGACAGAGAAAAGCGCATATGTATAGCATCTTGAATGCGCTTTTCGATGTATTCATATTGTTTTCCTATGACAGCTTTAAAGGGTGAAATCATATCGCCGATAACATATTCTGGTGCATCATGAAGAAGCGCATAAAGACATTCGGTGCTTCCTGCTTGTGGGAAAAGTTTTTGAAATATTTGTTCAACCAAAAGTGAATGTTGTGCAACAGAATAGGCATGATCTCCTCGTGTTTGACCATTCCAACGTGCCACGCGGGCAAGTCCATGGGCAATATCTTCAATCTCAATATCAAAAGGAGAAGGATTGAGAAGATCAAGTCTACGTCCAGAGAGCATTCTTTGCCAAGCGCGCGCTTCTCCACTTTTTAATAGTTCAGCTTTAGCCATGCGTATTTTCTATCTTAATTTTCAGGAAAGGTAAAATTCATATTTTCAGCAATATGTATGGTGACAGGAATATTTTTTACAGTAAAGGGGATATTCTGGTCCATAGCATCTTTGACGTGGTCAATACGCATTAAAGCAAGAGCTTCATTTGCAACACATGTTCCCAAGTTCCCAAGTACTTTTGTTCCGGCTTCAATACTTGATTGAGGGGGGAGGTCACACTGACTTTTTACAATCAAAATACGGCGCCGTGCTGCACGTCGGTGGTGCATTCGTGAAACAATTTCTTGTCCAATATAACACCCTTTGTTGAATGCAAGTCCATTGATTTGATCGTAATTAATATCATGAGGAAAGACTTTGCCGACTTCATAGTCTTGATCACTTTGCGCAATTGCATAACGAATACGCAATTGATTCCATGGGTCATAATCTTCTGAAGCTAAAAAAGGAACTTTACCGTAAATTCGTATTATTTTTTCTTGTTGTGGGAAGCGTTTATCAACAAAATTTAAACTATCTGATTCATTTCTCCAAGAAACTGTGACAAGCTCTTGTAATGGTTGTATAATTTCTACTTTTTTACGCAGTTTATAGAGCAATAGACGCTTATAGAGTGTATCGGCCAAAGACATCTCAATATCAATAAAATAATGATCCTCTCTTTTACCGATAAGAAAATCAGCAAGAACCTTTCCTTGTGGAGATAAAAGGGCCCCAGGAAAAATTTCTTGGAAGCCGATTTTTTTTACATCTGTTGTAATGAGAGATTGCAGAAAATCTGTTGCTTCTTCGCCTATAATTTGAATAATTTGGCGATTTTTTAAGCAAATGGCATTTTGTTTTTCAATCATGGTTCTTGCCTTTCTGCTCAAAGTTACCTAATCGATAGGTGAGCAATATGTAAGGAGCCTGGCTATGTTTAAAACATTTGATACAATTTTTAAAGGTGCAACAGTTGTGAATCATGATGGAAGAAGCAAGCGTGATATTGGTGTTACAAATGGCCGTATTGCGGAAATTGGCGACCTTACATGTGCATCGGCTGGTGAGGTGATTGATTGTACGGGACTTCATATTTTACCAGGAATTATTGATAGCCAAGTGCATTTTCGTGAGCCAGGCAATGAACATAAGGAAAATTTGGAAAGTGGTTCATATTCTGCTGTGTTAGGAGGGGTTACAGCAGTCTTTGAAATGCCGAACACTAATCCATTGACAACATCAGAAGATACATTAAGGGATAAGGTTAAACGCGGATTTCATCGCATGCATTGTGATTTTGCATTTTGGGTTGGAGGAACGCGTGAAAATGCTCATGAACTTTCTGAGTTAGAAAGACTTCCTGGTGCAGCTGGAATTAAAGTCTTTATGGGATCTTCTACCGGTGATCTTTTGGTCGATGATGATGAAAGTGTCCGTCTTATTTTGCAAAATACACGCCGTCGTGCAGCTTTTCATTCTGAAGATGAAGAAAGGCTCAAAGAGCGCAAAATACTGCGTATTGAAGGGGATGCATCATCCCATCCAGTTTGGCGTGATGAGGTTGCGGCACTAAAATGTACACAACGTTTGGTAAAAATTGCGCATGAAACGAGGTCCCGCATTCATGTCTTACATCTCTCGACAGAAGAAGAAATTGATTTTCTAAAAAAACATAAAGATGTTGCAACAATTGAAGTGACACACCATCATTTAACTCTCACGGCTGATGATTATAAGCAATTTGGTACATTAATTCAGATGAATCCACCTATTCGTGAACCGCGCCACCGTGAAGCTCTTTGGTACGGTGTTCAACAGGGAATTATTGATGTTTTAGGCTCTGATCATGCGCCACATACCCTTGAAGAAAAGCTTCAACCTTATCCCTCTTCGCCTTCAGGAATGACAGGGGTACAGACAACAGCAGCCATTATGTTGACACATGTGAATGCAGGGAAAATATCCCTTGAGCGTTTTGTTGATCTCACTTCACATAGTCCTAGTCGTATTTTTGGTATCAGCTGTAAAGGGCGCCTTGCTGTTGGGTATGATGCTGATTTAACCATTGTTGATCTTAAGCGGGAGGAAATCATTACAAATACCCTGATTGGTTCTCGTGCCGGTTGGACGCCCTATGATGGTCAAAAGGTTAAAGGCTGGCCTGTTGGAACGATTATCCGTGGTATGCGCGTTATGTGGGAAGGTGAAATTGTCACACCGTCACAAGGAGAACCGGTTAAATTTATAGAAACTTTGGTGTAGATAGTATAAGTTTTATCTTATGATGTCAAAAACACCATTTTTTAGAGCGATGATGTGATATAAGGCATATCAGATTTCTTGACACATAAATATTTTTGCAGTGTCTGATGAATATTCTTAAGTTTTTTCGAGTGTTAATGAAGTAAATTATATGAGTGGGAATCCAAGTAGAATCTACTAAAATTCAAACCTTTACAGATCGGTATGGATTAGAAATTTTTATCCTTAAAGGCGCTGGGAGGAGGACAAAGAACGATATGGAGAAAAGATTCTCATAAGAATAAAAGCGTGTTTCTTCAAAAGTTACTCTTTTTTGAGAAGACAGTTTATTGATTTACGCATTTATGAGGGCGGTGTCGTTGATATTGCTAAAAGTGAGAGAGATATTTTTTTACAGGTTCGCTGTTATAATGCGTGAGAAGGTTTTCAGATAAAATTCTTCCCTCTTCAATGTATCTTTGATTGGCTTCAATAGCTGCTTGTGTACAAAGATGATAATTTTCAGAAAAAGCAAGATAGGCTTCATTAAACGCTTCATAAAAATAAGCGCGTCTTTGTGGGGTGGGGTGTTCTGCTTCGATCAGTGCATTCATATAGTCATACCATTGGTTGGTTGGAGACTCGCAAAGACTTTGGAGAGAATGCAGGGATCCCAAAATTTCCGCAAGGCGAAGTAATTTTCTTTCATAAGGTGGAGATTGTTGCGCAAAGGTTGGCATTGAAATAATAAGCAATATTAAAATAATAATGTTCATCAATCTATTACGCATTATTTTTATTACTTTCTTTGAATAACATTCTGTACAAATAAAATCATTGTGTCATGAGAATGATGTTTAAAAATAGAGAGAATTGCGACATGACTCTCAAGGATTGATAATAAAATATAGGGCGTAAGAGACAGGAAGAAACCCATTGCGGAATATTGAAAATACGAATGAATCTCTGTGTGGTTAAAAATTTAAGATTTATTTCTTTTCATATAAATTTATGCTGTATGGTTCATGGAATTTTTTCTAAACTTGTTTTCTTTAAGGAGGAAAAGCTCTCTATCTACAGAATGCTTTTATCCAATTCAATAAAAGAGAGTGTTTGTATGATAAATGATGGATACAGCTTCGATACAATGGGGAAGAAGAATGTTGTATCAAAGAAAAGTTTTTAGCCGAAACCGCATTATGCGATCATTTGAGATAAAAAACATCTAAAAGGAGCGATGCGTAACATCGTTCACGGAGTATAACGATGAGAGAGTTGCGATTTTATAATACGCTGACACGCAAAAAAGAAAAATTTATACCAATCGATGCAACAAAAGTACGTCTTTATGTTTGTGGTCCAACAGTTTATGATTATGCGCATATAGGAAATGCACGCCCTGTCATTGTTTTTGATATTTTATTTCGCTTATTGCGTCATGTTTATGGCAATGATCATGTTCTCTATGCGCGTAATATTACCGATGTCGATGATAAAATTAATGCACGAGCCGCCCACGAATATCCAAACATGTCACTCAACGACGCTATTCGTCAATTAACAGAACGTACATATTCCCAGTTTCAACAAGATACAAGAGCGCTGGGTTGTCTATCGCCAACCAGCCAGCCGCGGGCAACCGAGCATTTAGAGGAGATGCGCGCGCTCATTGAAAAATTGCTTGAAAAAGGGCACGCTTATAAAGCGGAAAATCATATATTATTTTCTATAAGCAGCATAAAAAATCCTCCCCATTATGGAGCATTTGCAAATCGTTCTTTAGATGAAATGAGGGCAGGGGCGCGTATTGATGTTGCTGCTTATAAACGAGAGGAAATGGATTTTGTTTTATGGAAACCTTCTGTGGAAGGAGAGCCAGGTTGGGAATCGCCGGGTGGAATATCAGTTTTAGGTCGTCCAGGTTGGCATATTGAGTGTTCTGCTATGTCAATGGCAAAGTTATTAGCACCCTATGGCGGTGGTTTAACTTGCGATAATCCGACTGCGAATATTTTTGATATCCATGGTGGTGGACTTGATTTAATTTTTCCGCACCATGAAAATGAGATTGCACAAAGTTGTTCAGCTTTTGGAACGGAGCGAATGGCTAATTTGTGGATGCATAATGGCTTTTTACAAGTTGAAGGGAAAAAGATGTCGAAAAGCTTTGGCAACTTCATAACCATTCGTTCTATTTTAGAAAATAATTTTGGGGAATTTAATGGTGTGTTAGCCGATGAAATGAAGCAAAATTGGGCGGGTTTGTCTGCACGTTTTTCGATGCTTCAAACGCATTATCGTGAACCATTAAATTGGACCGCGCAGCGTTTAAGACAATCGAGCAGTGAACTTTATCGTTGGTATGAACTACTTCGTCGTAAAGAGAATATGATTAAAAACAATGAAGCGATTGATGATACTTTAATAGATGCTCTCAGTGATGATCTTAATACGCCAAAAGCATTAACCCTTTTGCGAAAATTTTATAAAGCAGGGGATACTTTGGCTCTTGCTCATGGGATGAATTTATTAGGACTATTACAACAAGAATGGATTAAAGAAATAGACTGTCCATTATTTATAAAAAAAACCTCTCTTGATTTAAAATTTATTGATCAGCGCATTGCCGAAAGACTACGGCTTATCCATAATAAAGAGTGGGAAGCTGCGGATACAATTCGTGATGAGCTTGCAGCCGAGGGGATTCTCTTAAAAGATAGTAGGGACCCGCAAAGTGGTGAGCGTATAACGACGTGGGAAATAAAACGATCCTAATTTCTCTATTCCAGCAGTTCTCATAAATTAAAGGGAGAATATGATGGAATTTGTATATCATTACGGATATATCGCGCTTAAGCTGGCTGTGGGTCTTATTGCTTTCCTATTTATTTTAAGAACGACAGGTCGTGGGAGTTTGAGTCAGATGACCCCTATTGATTTGGTCAGCAATTTTGTCATGGGAGGCATTATTGGAGGCGTCATTTATAACCAGAATATTAGCAGCCTTCAATTATTACTTGTTTTATTGATTTGGCAAACCTTGATTGCCTCTTTTAATCTTTTTGCACGTTATTCAGTTTTTTTTCGCCGTCTTATTGCAGGGCGAAATGTTACATTGGTTTTAGATGGGGTCTTTCAAATGGATAAGATTAAAAGTTTAGGGATCAATATCAATGATCTTATTGCGATGTTACGTCTTAAAGGGTGTCACTTACATGAAGCTGCTTTTGTGCGTTTGGAAACCAATGGTGATTGCACTGTTATTAAAAAGGAAGAGGGGAAGAAATCGACGATTGTCGTGGAAAATGGTGAAGTTATTGATGATGGTCTTAAAGAGATTGGTAAAACAAAAAAGTGGCTTCAGGCAGAATTGAAAAAAAAGCATGTAAAAGTTGAAAATTTATTTGCTGCAGAGTGGTATGAAAATACAGATCAAAATAATAAACTGTATAGTGGATTATTTCTTGTTCCTTTTTCAAAAACAGTCTAACTTCACACAACGAGTAGGTATCGCTTATCGAAAAGCGTAACAAGAGATGAACCTATAAATAACACAGGGGGGTGTTTTGCCTGTTTGTGTGGATGATAGAGAAGTAAAGGCTTTATGAAACGCAATGAAATGACAAAAACTGTATCATCTGATACAGAGGGAACTCTGCACACACTTTACAATTTATGGCCTTATATGTGGCCGGTAGGTCGGCGTGATCTAAAAATACGTGTGCTATGGGCAATATTTTATCTTATTTTGGCCAAGCTCGTTCTTATATCTGTACCGTATTTTTTTAAATATGCTACGAATGTACTTGATACAAGCTTTCAGCTTCCTGAATGGTTTCCATCCAGTTTAATTATTCCCATCATGCTTGTTTTGGCGTACAATGCTGCACGTATTATACAGGCAGGCTTAAATCAATTACGCGATTCTCTTTTTGCCACTGTCAGTCAATACGCTGTTCGTCAACTCGCTTATAAAACTTTTGTCCATATTCATGAGTTATCTTTACGATTTCATTTAGAACGCCGAACTGGTGGGCTTTCTCGCGTGATTGAACGCGGAACAAAAGGAATTGAAGCGATCGTAAGATTTTCAATTCTCAGTACTGTACCGACAGTTCTAGAATTTATATTAACGGCCTTTGTATTTTACATCAATTATGGGGGGCATTATCTTCTCATCGTTGTTGTAACAGTTTTGTTATATACCTTGTTTACCATTAAGGCGAGTGATTGGCGTATTCGTATTCGGCAACAAATGAATACAGCAGATACTGAAGCAAATACGCACGCTGTTGATTCTCTTTTGAATTTTGAAACGGTCAAATATTTTGGCAATGAAACGCTAGAAGCCGATCGTTTTGATGCCGCTATGGCCGGTTATGAAAAAGCTGCAACAAAGATTTGGACATCGTTAAGTTGGCTTAATTTTGGTCAGGCTCTTATCTTTGGTCTTGGCATGACAACCATGATGCTGATGTCAGCTTATGAAGTTTTTTATAAGACACAAACTTTAGGAGATTTTGTTTTTATTAATGCCCTTTTAATGCAACTTTCTATTCCACTGAATTTTATTGGTTCAATTTATCGTGATGTTCGACAAGGTTTAACCGATATTGAAGCGATGTTTGATCTTTTAGATGTTCAGAAGGAAATCGTTGATAAATCGAATGCTAAACCGTTAGAGATAAGTGATGGGACTATTCGTTTTCATCAAGTAAAGTTTTCTTATGATTCGGCGCGTCAGATTCTCAGAGATATTAATTTTGAAGTTTCAGGAGGAAAAACAGTCGCTATTGTCGGTCCATCGGGTGCTGGTAAATCAACTATTTCTCGATTGCTTTTTCGGTTTTATGATGTTGATGCGGGCTCTATCACAATTGACGGGCAGGATATTCGTAATGTAACACAAAAGAGTTTGCGAGAAGCAATCGGTATGGTGCCACAAGATACGGTATTATTTAATGATACAATTGCCTATAATATTCGCTACGGACGTCCAAGTGCGACAGATGAAGAGATGCGCAAAGCTGCTGAAATGGCGCAAATATCAAAATTTATTGAGATGTTACCGGAAGGTTTTCAGTCTATGGTAGGAGAGCGTGGTCTAAAATTATCAGGGGGGGAAAAACAACGTGTAGCTATTGCACGAACGCTTTTAAAGCTCCCCCCCTTCTTATTCTAGATGAAGCAACAGCGGCTCTTGATACGACAACAGAACAGGAAATTCAACAAGCATTAGATATTGTAAGCCGTGGGCGAACAACATTGATTATTGCGCATCGTCTTTCTACGGTTATCAATGCTGATGAAATTTTGGTTCTTAAAAGTGGTCGTATTATTGAAAATGGGACGCATACAGAGCTTTTACGCAAGAAAGGTTTATATGCTTCAATGTGGAATAAGCAGCTTGAAGCATCGCAAGCTGAAGAAAAATTACGTAAAATGCGTGAAGAAGATGAGACGGGTATTGTTAATCGTAAAAAATAAGTAGGGCAAAATGCAATCGATATCTTTATATGGGGTGATTGATAAAATACATAAAAAGACACAAGAGGAACAAAAAGGTTTATTGCTTGTTTAAGTTTACGATGAATAGGAAATTATATGAGTATTCTACAATCTGTCCATAATAGCTTTGTGCCGATTCATAAAGAAGGTTATCCTTTTATTGTAGCATTTTTTGTTATTTCGCTTATTTTAGGTTGGATATGGAGTCCGTTGTTTTGGTGCGGGCTTGTTCTCACGGTGTGGTGTATATACTTTTTTCGCGATCCAGATCGTGTAATTCCTTTGAATTCAAACTGGGTTATGTCACCTGCTGATGGCCGTATTTCATTTGTGGAATCATGTGTTCCACCTGAAGAATTAGGGTTAGGGCAAGGTGAAATGATCCGTATTTCTATTTTTATGGATATTTTTTCGTGCCACATCAATCGTATTCCTATTAATGGTACGGTAGAGTCTATCGTTTATCATCCAGGTCGTTTTACCAATGCTGAGTGTGATAAAGCGAGCCATTTTAATGAGCGTAATGGGATGGTCATTGAGAGCAAACATGGTAAAATTGGTATTGTACAGATAGCAGGGATGCTTGCGCGTCGCATTGTTTGTTGGTCAAAAGAAAACGATGCCGTTATGACGGGGGAGCGATTTGGATTGATTCGTTTTGGTTCTCGCCTTGATATTTATATACCAACTGAAATGAAATTGCGTGTTTCGGTTGGACAAACAGCAATTGCTGGAGAGACAGTTTTGGGCTCTTTTGACGATAAGAGTGCCACAACGGATTTCAGATACGATTAGGATACACAATGAAAAATTTTTCGCCATTTTCTTCATTCAATCCTGAAGGACAGCATGATGATGTTACAAATCGGCGGCCTTCACCTACATCAATGCGATATGTCATTCCCAATATCATTACTATTTTAGCAATTTGTGCAGGGATGAGCAGTATTCGTTTAGCTTTGGAGCAACGCTATGAAGCTGCTATTTTAATGGTGCTTTTGGCTGCAGTTTTAGATGGTGCAGATGGTCGCATTGCGCGTTTAATAGATGGAAGTTCATCTTTTGGGGCACAGATGGATTCTCTTGCTGATATTGTAAATTTTGGTGTGACCCCTGCACTTATTGTTTATTCTTTTATTTTGCATCAAGCACACCACATTGGTTGGGTTGCAGCCCTTGTCTATTGTGTTGCTTGTTGTTTGCGATTAGCGCGTTTTAATGTGATGTTGGATAATACCAATATACCTCAATGGCAGAAAAGTTATTTTGTTGGTGTTCCAGCACCAGCGGGGGCATTACTCCTTTTATTACCTATGTATTTAGGTGCTCTCGGTTTAGTCCCTAGTTGGGGGTGGGCATTGTTTTTTAGTCTTTATACGGTAATTATTGCTTTTCTTTTGATTAGTCGCCTACCAGTATGGAATGCAAAAACAATTGATCAAAATTTAAGACGTGATATCGTTATACCATGCATGTTGGTTATTGTTATTTATGTTGGTTTTCTTGCAACTTATACATGGAAAACTTTATTGATCACAGCTGTGAGCTATATAATTTTTCTCCCCTGTAGTTTTATCGCTTATAATAAACGCGCTGCTTTAGAAGAAAAAAAGGCTGAGGCTAAAACTATCCAAGATTCATAAAGCGCCTCATTCTTCTTGTACAAGGCATTGATTTTAATGATAATCTAGCGTTATTCATATTGAATGAGAACTCCGAATAACGTAGGATTCTCTCATTTCAAATCTGTTTATGTTGCATCAATCAAAATCATTCTCTTGCCCGTCAAAAGCGGGATGAATGTGTACATGAACCGTCTTAAGTGCCAAGATCTGTCGCAACATTGTAAAAAAGCACAGGTAAAGGAGAGAGAGATTGGGCTATTTAAATCTCAGATGATGATCAATCAGGGATATGATAATCCACAAACCGATTTTTACGGACATTAAAGAGTTTTCCGGTTTCCTTTAAATCAGGTGAGAACAAATGAACTATTTTTTGTGCAATCTCTTGTGGTGAGGGGAGCGTTTCTGGATTTTCACCAGGCATAGCTTTAGCACGCATAGCAGTTCGTGTGGCTCCAGGGTTGACACAATTAATTTTTATAGGGGTTTGTTTGAGTTCTTCTGCCCAACAACGAGCAATCATTTCTAAAGCTGCTTTAGAGGCAGCATAAGCCCCCCAGAAAGGGCGTGCATCATGCGCAACGCTTGAGGATAACAGGATAGCCCGTCCAGCATCAGATTCACGTAATAAAGGCTCTAAGGCTTTCATTAAGCGCCATTGGCTAAAAAGATTTATTTGAAAAACATCTTCAAAGACCGTGTTTTCTATATGCGCTATTGGTGAGAGTGTTCCAAGGATTCCTGCATTTGCAACTATAATATCAAGTTTTTTCCAACGTTTTTTAATAGAGAGTGCAAGAGCATCGATATTTTCCATATGATGTAAGTCAAGGGGAACAAGGGTAGCAAAAGCCCCTTTTTCTCGGATTTGATTATCCAATTCAGTAAGCCCACTGACTGTTCGTGCAAGAGCAATAATATGAGCACCACGTGCAGCAAGCTCGAGGGCCAAATAATAGCCAATCCCTCTTGACGCACCAGTAACAAGTGCAACACGCCCATGGAGACTAAAGTCATGTTTTGTCATCATTAATCTCTTGTTTTAAGAACAGATGATTGATGAATTTTGGAGAGATTTTCTTGATCAACCAGATGCGTAGGATAATATCCAGTAAAATAATGGTCAGTAAATTGTGGGTC
This sequence comes from Bartonella massiliensis, assembly GCF_902150025.1. Lineage (GTDB taxonomy): Bacteria > Pseudomonadota > Alphaproteobacteria > Rhizobiales > Rhizobiaceae > Bartonella > Bartonella massiliensis. Next base: position 54,372 of record NZ_CABFVS010000013.1, on the reverse strand, counting down.
GGCATTATTTCGTTTTTCTCCTGCTACAGCAAGATATAATCCATCCGTTGAAAGAAACTCTAATGAGTCTGCTCCAATAAAATTGCACATAGATTTTAAATCTGGATATTGATTGGCTAAAAGACTTTCAGCTGTAGGGGTATCAATACCATAAAAGTCAGGATAGAAAATCATAGGGCTAGAAACACGCATATGAACTTCTTTTGCGCCTGCATCACGGAGCATTCGCACAATTTTAAGCGATGTTGTTCCCCGTACAATAGAGTCATCAATCAAAATAACCCGTTTTCCTTCAATGATAGGGCGGTTTGCTGAATGTTTTAACTTGACACCAAAAGCGCGAATTTGTTGTGTTGGTTCGATAAAAGTACGGCCAACATAGTGATTACGAATAATACCAAGCTCGAAAGGAATTCCAATTTCTTGAGCATAGCCAATTGCGGCAGGTGTTCCTCCGTCAGGAACTGGAACAACAACATCGCCCTCACAAGGGGCTTCCTGTGCTAAACGGATCCCCATATTCTTGCGTGTTGTATAAACACTACGCCCTCCAACGATAGAGTCAGGACGAGCAAAATAAACATATTCAAACAAGCAAAGTTTTTCTGGCTTTTCATTTTTGGGGTTTATAATTTTTTTCGTAATTTCTCCATTTTTTTGTATTTCACAGATAATGATTTCGCCATTTTTAACATCACGGAGATATTTTGCTCCAATAATATCAAGAGCACAAGTTTCGGAACAAAAGATAGGCTTACCATCAAGTTCCCCCATTACGAGAGGTCTAATTCCTGTCGGATCCCGTGCTGCAATAAGCTTTGTACGCGTGAGTGCTAACATAGCATATCCCCCTTCTACTTGCCGAATCGCATCCACAAAACGATCAGAGGACGATTCATAACGAGAGCGGGCAATAAGATGGAGAAAGACTTCTGAATCTGATGTTGATTGACAGATAGCACCAGAAGCAATGAGTTCACGGCGCAATGTAAGACCATTGGTAAGATTACCATTATGAGCAATAGCAATGCCTCCAGCTTTCAATTCAGCAAAAAGGGGTTGAACATTGCGTAATGCTACTTCTCCAGTTGTTGAATACCGGGTATGGCCAATAGCGCGATTCCCTGGTAAACGTGCAAGTGTTGCAGGATTTGTATAGTGATCACCAACAAGACCTAAATGCTTTTCTTGATGAAACATTTTATTATGGTAGGAAACAATACCAGCTGCTTCTTGTCCACGATGCTGCAGCGCGTGGAGTCCAAGAGCCGTTAATGTTGCCGCATCTTCATGCCCAAGAATACCAAAAACCCCACATTCTTCATGAAGGGTATCATCATCAAATAAAAGTTTTTGACAGGAAATATCGCTTTTTATCATTATATTCTTTCAGTTGTGATATGGAGGAATCATTCGTATCACATTTTACATCATTTGGTCCTCTTCCCTTGTGAAAAGCTCTTCTCTATTTTTTAGTATCTGCATGAGAATGTTTCTCATTCGTATGTTTATGACCGTCTTTAAATAAATTTTCTGCCTTTTCGAGAATAAACCCAAGATCTTTTGGAAGTATTTCCCAAACTTTTTGTCCCAGTGAATCTAAAATAGGCTTTGTTTTAGCATCTTTTAACCAGCTTGCTTGGTGTTCAGGTTTAATTAGGGCATTAATCAGCAACATACCGATGACCATAATCAGTAAACCGCGAAGTGCTCCAAAAATAAAACCAATAGTACGGTCAAGGATACCAATTCGACTATCAATAATAAAATCAGAGATCTTCATTGTAATAATTGAAGTAATAATGAGAACAATAATAAAAATTGTGACCAGTGTTGTGATCAATGCAATCATTTTATTAGAAAGATATTGTTCAAAGAAAGGTAAGATAGGCTTAAATAAAAGCAATGTCGTAACAGCTGCAACTGCCCAAGAAACCAACGATAACACCTCACGTGAGAATCCTCGAAGCATAGCAAGAAAAGCGGAAAACAGGATGATTACTACGACAATTCCATCAAGGATTGTTATGATCATTTGTTTGTTCCTTATACATAAAGTTGTGTTCTTTTAAGTCAGTATAAAAATACATTTTTTGTTCTTATAGCAAGGATCTTTTATATTTTATAGATTTTTTTCTATATTATCATCGCTGTGGTGAAAATCATTTTTTACTTGCGGTGAGAGTGGCAACGAGTTCAGGAAGGTCGGAGAAAGTTTTTTGTTGAAAATTAAGCGACTTCATGATTTCAGTTGTTGTTGTGGGATGAAATGCCCCCTGAAAACCGAGTTTTTTTGCTTCATTGATGCGCTGTGTTGAATGTGCAACAGCGCTGGGTAGCTCCTGAAAGACTGACTTCCCCAAAATATACATAATCCGTTGGCAAAGGGATATTGGCAAGAGAAGAAACCAAAGCTGCGGCTACAGCTAAATCAGCGGCAGGTTCTGATATGCGATATCCACCTGCCACGTTCAGATAGACATCATGCTGCCCAAAACGAATGCCGCAATGGGCTTCTAAAACAGCAAGAATCATAGAAAGACGATTTCCATCCCATCCGACAACTGCACGTCTTGGTGTTCCAAGGGAAGAAGGAGCAACAAGCGCTTGAATTTCTACTAATATCGGGCGTGTTCCTTCCATACCGGCAAAAACAGCGGCGCCTGGTGCTTTTTCATTACGTTCTCCTAAAAATAATTCAGATGGATTGATGACTTCGCGTAAGCCTTTATCAGACATTTCAAAGACACCAATTTCATTTGTTGGTCCGAAGCGATTTTTTACAGTTCTAAGAATGCGGTAATGATGGCCTCCTTCACCCTCAAAATAAAGAACGCCATCAACCATATGTTCCACGACCCGAGGACCGGCGATTTGCCCATCTTTTGTCACATGACCAACAAGAACAACAGCAGCTCCTGTTTTTTTAGCAAAGCGTATCATAGCTTGAGCACCAATACGCACTTGTGTGACAGTGCCGGGGGCTGAATCTGCTGTATCTGACCATAAGGTTTGAATCGAATCGATAATCACCATATCAAGGTTTTTATGCTCGCTTAAGGTTGCAAGAATATTTTCAACATTGGTTTCAGCAGCAAGTTTAACCTCTGTATTATGCGCTCCAAGCCTTTGCGCGCGCAGACAAATTTGCGCAATAGCTTCTTCACCTGAGACATAGATGACGTTATGTCCTTTGTGTGATAAAGCAGCAGCTGTTTGTGTGAGCAATGTTGATTTTCCAATACCTGGATCACCACCAACAAGGAGTGCCGATCCACGAACAAAGCCTCCACCGGTAACGCGATCAAGTTCAGCAATACCAGAATGAATACGTGGAGCATCTTGGATGTCTCCAGAAAGAGATGTAAGGGCGACGATGCGTCCTTTACGAATATTCTGTTTAGGACCGCTTCCTATGCCACTATTTATATTTTCTTCAACAAGGGAATTCCATTCTCCACAGGCGCTACATTTCCCCGCCCAACGAGAATGGACCGTTCCACAACTTTGACAGATAAATTGAACACGGGTGCGTGCCATGTTGATTTAACCGATTTGTTCTGGAAGATAATTGCTATCTGCCAGATCACTAAAGCGTGTGAAATCAGATTGAAAGGCAAGGGATACGATGCCTGTCGGCCCATGACGTTGTTTGGCAACAATAACATCAGCTTTCCCCTCAATTTTACCCATTTCATCTATCCATTTTTCATGTTCAAGAGTGCCTAATTTGGGTTCTTCATTTTTGAGATAATATGCTTCACGATAGACAAATAGAACGATATCAGCATCTTGCTCGATAGAACCAGATTCACGTAAGTCGGAGAGTTGTGGTCGTTTATCCGTTCTGTTTTCGACTTGGCGCGAAAGCTGTGAAAGAGCGATAATAGGGATGTTTAATTCTTTGGCTAAGGCTTTGAGTCCCGTCGTAATTTCTGTAATCTCTTGAACACGATTTTCAGACGAACGCTTTGAGCTACTGGTCATGAGTTGGATATAATCGATAATTAAAATATCCAAACCATGTTGTCGCTTAAGACGTCGTGCACGGGCAGCTAGTTGTGTGATTGATATTCCCCCAGTTTGGTCGATATAAAGGGGGGCCTTTTGGAGTTGGTTTACCGCGCGAATAATTTTTGAAAATTGTTCATCTGAAATATTACCGCGTCGAATATCAGAAGAAGAGACTTCTGTTTGTTCAGAAATAATACGGGTTGCAAGTTGTTCAGAGGACATTTCAAGTGAGAAAAAACCTACAATGCCGCCTTCATTTTTTTTGGTATTGTCATTATGATTGTAAGCATTAGCAATATTAAAGGCAATATTAGTTGCCAGAGATGTTTTCCCCATACCAGGACGCCCAGCAAGGATAATTAAGTCAGATGCTTGTAATCCTCCCATTTTTTCATCAAGTGTTTTAATATGGGTGGCTATCCCTGATAATTGTGAAGAGCGTTGTTTGGCTGCACTTGCCATATCAATAGCTTTTTTGACAGCCTCATTAAAATTTTCAAAGCCGCCGCCATATTTCCCTTTTTCTGCGAGCTCAAATAACTGATTTTCAACAGTTTCAATTTGTTGGGTAGGCGTAAGCTCTACAGGAGCATCAAAGGCTGTATTGACAGCTTGAGTTCCAAGTTTAATCAAAGAACGGCGAATAAAAAGGTCGTAAATAACGCGCCCATAATCTTCAGCGTTAATAATGGTAATGGCCTCTTTGGCTAAGCGGACGACATACTGGTATACAGTAAGATCTCCAATTTTCTCTTCCATTTGGATATAGGGCTTGATCGTAACCGGATCTACATGTTTTCCTGTTTTAATAAGCTGAGATAAAATAGCATAAATTTTTTGATGCAATGATTCAAAAAAATGTTCTGGTTTTAGAAAATCTGAAACGCGATCGAGAGAATCATTGTTGATAAAGATGGCACCAAGCAATGCTTGTTCAGCTTCAATATTATGTGGAAGTTGCCGAAAAGAAGGAGAATCTTCTTTTTTCGAAGAGCTGATATTAACAATGCTGGTTTCTTCCATATTTTTTTCCACTAAAATTCTAAGTCTAGCGACTTTAGGCGATAAGTTGAAAACCGTATACTGTAAAGAATAGAGCTACAAACCTTCATTTTAAGTTAAAATCATATAATTTTTTAAAGACTTTCTTTTCATTGCTCATTTATCATTCATGCATGATTAATATAAATAGCTATTCTGTGTGTTCTATTTTTATAATGTGGGATTTTAAAGTGGCAGTTTCGATACTCTAAATTTAAGTTTTTTGAAGTTAGGTGATCTTAAAATTCTGATATTGGCGTAAATAAATGACTTTTCTATAATTGAATTTATTTTAGATCATATAAAGATATCATCAATCTACCGCTCATGCAAAATTGACTCTTAAGGGTAGGGTTTTAAATTATTTTTACTTCTATACTGGAGAAATAAGAAGCATTCCCTCTTAATTTGAGATTATTACTTTAGGAATGCAATATCTTTAGATAAGATATTGCTCATTCTTTCAAACAACGAGACTCTATGATGGTCAGATGGTCATAAAATACTCAGCTTTAAAGCCTAAGTATTTTATGACCATTTAAATGGAATAAAAGATATAAAACAGGAAAAAGGAGTAATTAAGCTTCTTGGTGAGGACTGTTTATATCGTTGTCATTCATTTCTTTGAGCAACAATTCCTCCTGATTTTCTTCTAATATTTCTTCTTGAATATTATATATTTCTTCAGCAGAAGTGAGTGTTTCACCTTCTGCTTGGCGTTGTGCTTCACTGGCAGAACGTGCAACGTTAATAACCACAGAAATTTGAACTTCAGGATGGAGGCTAAGAGTGATGGTGTGAAGACCGATCATTTTTATTGGATGGTTTAGTTCAATTTGATTTCGCCCAATAGAAAAGCCTTCATTCGTTATGATTTGAGAAATATCACGCGTTGATACAGATCCATAAAGTTGTCCTGTTTCACCAGCAGAACGAACAACGATAAATGATTGACCATCAAGTTTTTCAGCAACTTTTTGTGCTTCGCTTTTGCGCTCAAGGTTACGTGCTTCAAGCTGTGCACGTTGCATCTCAAAATGTTTTTTATTCGCTTCATTTGCACGTAAAGCTTTACCTTGAGGCAAAAGAAAGTTACGTGCATAACCATCTTTAACTGAGACAATATCACCCATCTGGCCAAGACGAGGAATGCGCTCAAGTAAAATAATATCCATAGTTTTTCCTTTCGAACAAATAAATTTAGGGAAGTTTTTTTCGTGATTGAAAGTTGTATTGAATAGCGGCCCAAATACCCATCAAAAGCATCATTAAAGAAATAGGCGGGAAAAAAACAACAGTTAAAATAGCAATATAGACAAGCGAAAGTATAATAATCCGACCGTTTACTCCTTTTGTAATATTGTGAAGATAGGCTAAACCGCTAATTGATATGATGACAGTATAGGCAGAGCTAAAAACATATGTTCCCAAATTAAGAGAATCGCTAAATTCAATCATTGATGCTATGGAAACAACGATGAAAATAACAATTCCAGAAATTGGCAGACGAAGGGTTTTGCTCCAATCATCTCGAGGTCTTTTTAACCACTTCATATATTGAGCTGTCATTATTGAAAAATAAAGATTACCAATGAAAAAAATCAAACTAGAAGCTGCCAGAGCAATAGCTGCTAAAGTTGCGGCATGCGCCATTAAAAATTCACTAACATTAAGTATATCAGCTTCTTTTAAGGATTGCGACTGTTGTAGAGTTTGTACGATATTTGCAGTGATTTTTTGTGCAATAAAAGGACTATCTGGGCGGGCTTTTACATAGAGTCCAATAAAGGTGACTATAAAAGCAATAAAGTTTGTTAAATGAAAAATAACAGATGATAATGGGTACCATATCAGTGTATTTTCTTTTTGCGCTGGTCGTGCAAGTCCAAGTAGCCAAGAAGCATAAACAGCAGGAAGAAAAGATAATAGTGCAAGATCAAGAGCAATATAGATATCAGTAACTAAGGAAAGAATAACAGTCGCACTGATTAAGGCAACGAAGCTAGCAAATGTTCCTTGGCCGAATGCAACAATAAAAATTGGCAATGAAAGAAAGCAACCAAGAAGTAGAGATAAAGAGGGTATTCTATTTTCAGTACTGATGATAGCCATTCCTATCACAACAGCAAACAATCCAGCCAAAACACCGGTCAATATCTCATAATTGCGATTTTTTTTCATTATTGCTGTCCTGCTTTTTTGCAGTTAGAGGCATGGCAATACCTCAACTTTGATATTTAATAGCCTAACATAGCATATAAATAGTATATGATAAGCCATTTTCCTAAACCATACAAGAAAAGCAACTGAAGAGTTTCTCCAGCTGCTTAAGTGCTTTGATCGTTTACTTTATAACATATGGAAGTAAGCCTAAAAAGCGAGCGCGTTTGATAGCGTTTGCTAGTTCACGCTGTTTTTTCTGGCTAACAGCTGTAATCCGTGAAGGAACAATTTTCCCACGTTCAGAAATATAACGTTGTAATAATTTGATATCTTTATAATCAATTTTGGGAGCATTAGCGCCTGAAAAAGGACATGTTTTACGACGACGATGAAAAGGGCGACGTGCAGCGGTTTGATTTGTATCAGCCATTATTCTACCCCTTCTATAGCATTTTCACGTTGATGACGCGGAGAACGAGAGCGTTCTTCATCCTGACTACTGTGGGCATGACGATCAAGGTGTGAAAGCATTGCGGATTTTTCTTTTTCGTGTTTTTCTACACGAATAGTCATGTAACGCAAAATATCTTCATTGATTCGCATCTGACGTTCCATTTCAGCAATTGCTGCAGCAGGTGCATCAATATTGACCAAAACATAATAAGCCTTACGATTTTTACGAATACGATAAGCAAGAGGACGAAGTCCCCAATTTTCTACACGCCCAACTTTTCCACCATGCGTTTCAATGACACTTTTGTAGAGGCTCAAAAGTTCATCAATTTGCTGTGGTGCAATGTCTTGTCGGGCAAGGAACATATGTTCATAAAGAGCCATTGTTTTGCCTTTCTTCAATTAAATCTTACCGGTTTTAGCGCAAAGCCTCTGCGACTTGTCTTTTTTGGAAACCCAAAGAAGAAAGGACGCGTTTACGATTCGAGACATCTCAGAGCGGAAACACGGGAGGCCGGAAACATTGTATTTCCTACTGATATTTTACAGCCCTCCGTTCAACCTCCAGCTAAAACGCCGGCAACAAACGTTTTACATCTACAGGTTCTTTTTTAAAATAGCAAGTTTACGCATATAAAAAAATTGATTTATTAAATCTTGATATATTTTCAATATATTTCTCTCTTCTACTAAAGCGATAGTGTTGTAATATATAGATAAAGGAGAGAAAAATGGACTTTTTAAACCAGATTGATGTTACACTCTTTAAGATGCTTGTCGGTAATCATCAATCTTGGTCGATTTTAGTTTTGTTTAGTATTTTTTGTGCAAAATTTTTAATTTACATTATTCCTCTTCATCTATGTGCATTGTGGTTTTGTGGTGGAAAAAAGGAAAGATGTATTGTACTAAGCATTTGCATAAGCATTTGTATAGCTCTTTTTATAGGTTATCTGATTTCTCTCATTTATTTCCATCCACGCCCATTCGTTGTAGGGTTGACAACACCGCTTATTAAACATCGTGCAACAGCTTCTTTTCCTAGTAATCATGCCTTAACCATTGCATCTTATACAGCGAGCTTTTATTTTTATCGATATAAAGGGGTTTTTAAATATGCCGTGGTATTTTTATGCTTGATCTGTTGGGCACGCATCTTTGTGGGGGTACATTATCCCTTTGATATTTTAGCAGGTATAATTTTAGGAAGTCTCATGAGTTTGAGCGTTATTCAGTTTATCGCTCCGCATTTTCCTAAGTTTTTATATCAAATTCCGCCTTTAAAATAATTTTAAGAGAGATATTCATTCTAAATAAAGCACTTTATCTTGACTTTTTGCCGATGAATAAGGTCAAAAGAAAATAATTTAATGGCACAATTTTAGGAGTCGGTTAATGGGTGCAGCTTTTATTTTTCCAGGGCAAGGAAGTCAACTTGTTGGGATGGGGAAGGCGCTTACAGAGCAATTTGTTGCGGCGCGAATGGTTTTCGAGGAAGTTGATGATGCTTTAGGTGAGAAATTATCAGAGATTATTTTTGAAGGACCAGCAGATGTTTTAACGTTAACAGCCAATGCACAACCAGCATTAATGGCTGTATCCATGGCTGTTATTCGTGTGATGGAACAATTAGGGCTTCGTATAGAAGAAAAGGTAAAGTTTGTTGCCGGTCATTCTTTAGGCGAATATTCAGCTCTTTGTGCTGCAGGTACATTCAGTCTCACAGATACGGCAAGGCTTTTGCGTATTCGTGGCAATGCTATGCAGGCTGCTGTTGCGGTTGGTGAAGGTTCTATGGCAGCTCTTATCGGTTTGGAAGAGCAGGTTGTGGAAGAAATTTGCCAAACTGTTTCTGGAGAAGGACTATGCCAGATTGCCAATGATAATGGTGGTGGGCAAATTGTGATTTCAGGTGTCGCAAAAGCCGTTGAGAAAGCAGTAGAGATTGCATCAACAAAAGGTGCAAAACGTGCACTTCTTCTTCCAGTTTCTGCACCTTTTCACTCAATGTTAATGCAGCCTGCTGCCGATGCCATGAAGAAAGCACTTTTGACTGTTAACAAAGCGGCCCCTATTATTCCTTTGATTGCCAATGTTTCTGTTGCACCAGAAAGCGATCCTGAGCATATTGCTGCTCTTCTTGTTCAACAAGTAACTGGGAGGGTGCGGTGGCGTGAAACAATAGAATGGATCGGTGCTCATGGGATCGATACGCTTTTTGAGGTTGGTTCTGGAAAAGTATTAACAGGTTTAACGCGTCGTATTAATAAGGATATAAAAGGGGTAATAGTTGGAACAGTTGATGAAATAGAAGCAGCGCTAGGGATGCTTGGCGTTTAATCTATAAAGGAGTTAAAAAATGTTTAGATTAACAGGACGTAAAGCTCTTGTAACGGGGGCATCGGGAGAAATTGGTGAGGCAATTGCACGTTGTTTCCATGCACAAGGAGCCATTGTTGGACTTCATGGAACACGTGAAGATAAGCTTCAAGAAGTGGCAGAAGAATTAGGACAGAATGTTTTTGTATTTCCCGCTAATCTTTCTGAGCGTCAATCGGTTAAACAATTGGCTGAAGTTGCAGAAAAAGAAATGGATGGTGTTGATATTTTAGTTAACAATGCAGGAATCACCAGGGATGGTCTTTTTGTGCGTATGCAAGATAAAGACTGGGATAATGTTTTAGAAGTTAACTTAACAGCAGCTTCTCTTTTGACGCGTGAATTAACACATTTTATGATGCGCCGTCGTTATGGAAGGATTATTAATATTACATCTGTTGTTGGTGTTGTGGGAAATCCTGGACAAACGAATTATTGTGCTGCAAAAGCAGGTTTGATAGGTTTTTCTAAAGCTTTAGCACAAGAAATTGCTTCACGAAACATTACTGTCAATTGTATTGCTCCAGGATTTATTAAATCTGCCATGACAGATAAGCTTAACGAAAAGCAAAAAGAAAATATTATGGCTGCGATTCCAATGAAACGTATGGGGAGTGGGAAAGAAATAGCTGCTGCTGCTGTTTATTTAGCGAGCGATGAAGCGGCCTATATGACAGGTCAAACACTCCATATCAATGGTGGAATGGCAATGATTTGAGTATTTTCTTGTATTCCACATTGATTTATAAGACGTATTATTTTAGATAGTAACGATTGAAATGGAAAGATGCATCTATTTCTTTATAAGGTCGTTGATCAATTGATGTCGGAATGTCAGATTGATTCATTTTGTAGGGGATATCCACAGGATGTTTTAAATCATTGCTAAAATCTTTTAAAGGAATGCATCTATTGCTTGATTAGATGAGCCGATATAGTTAACCAAATTATAGGAAAAAATAAATTCGAGGATTTCAACATGAGTGATACAGTAGAGCGCGTTAAGAAAATTATTGTGGAACATCTTGGGGTTAATGCCGATAAAGTCGTAGAAAATGCAAGCTTTATCGATGATTTAGGGGCTGATAGTCTTGATACGGTTGAACTCGTTATGGCTTTTGAAGAAGAATTTGGTGTAGAAATTCCAGATGAAGCTGCTGAAACGATTTTTACAGTTGGTGATGCAGTCAAGTTCATTGATAAAGCTTCTGCATGATTATTAGGGCAAAGGCACTGCTTGCTTTTGCCTATATTCTACAGGGCTTTTTAAAAAGAGAGCTTTGAGAACGGAAGTTTAGTTCAAGGTTAGAAGTTATGAGACGTGTTGTTGTTACTGGTTTAGGATTAGTATCACCATTAGCAGGTAATGTTGAATATAGCTGGAAGCGACTTCTGGAAGGGAGAAGTGGTGTTCGGCGGGTTACTGAATTTGATGTGTCTGATTTGCCATGCCAGATTGCAGCGCGTATCCCCTTAGGGGAAGGAACAGAGGGGACTTATAATCCTGATTTGTATATGGAACCTAAAGAGCAACGTAAGGTTGATGCATTTATCGTTTATGCAATGGCTGCTGCTCACCAAGCGCTTGCAGATGCTGAATGGTTTCCTAAAAATGATGAAGATCAGATTTGTACAGGGGTATTAATTGGTTCTGGGATTGGAGGAATTGAGGGCATTGTTGAAGCTGGTTATACGCTTCGTGATAAAGGTCCACGTCGTGTTTCTCCTTTTTTTATTCCAGGTCGTTTGATTAATCTTGCTTCTGGCTATGTGTCTATTCAATATGGTTTACGGGGTCCTAATCATTCTGTCGTAACAGCTTGTTCGACGGGGGCACATGCGATCGGTGATGCCGCGCGGTTGATTATGTTCGGTGATGCAGATGTCATGGTAGCAGGGGGGACCGAATCTCCGATAAATCGGATATCTCTTGCAGGTTTTTCTGCTTGTAGAGCTCTTTCTACTTGTCGCAATGATGATCCTGAACGGGCCTCACGTCCTTATGATGCTGATCGTGATGGTTTTGTGATGGGGGAGGGAGCGGCGATTGTGGTTTTAGAAGAGCTGGAACATGCCAAAAGGCGAGGGGCTCATATTTATGCTGAGGTTATGGGCTATGGTTTATCGGGTGACGCTTACCACATTACAGCGCCTTCAGAAAGTGGTGAAGGGGCTCAGCGTAGTATGATGTCGGCTCTTAAGCATGCACAAGTGAATGTGAGTGAACTTGATTATATTAATGCTCATGGTACATCGACGATGGCTGATGCCATAGAGCTTGCAGCTGTTGAGCGTGTTTTAGGGAATTATGTCTCACAAGTTTCTATGTCATCAACGAAATCATCTATCGGGCATTTACTTGGTGCTGCCGGTGCTGCTGAGGCTATTTTTTGTGTTTTAGCTATACGGGACAATATAGCGCCAGCGACTCTTAATCTTGACAATCCGTCGATTGAAACAAAAATCGATCTTGTGCCGCACAAACCGCGTGAGCGAAAAATTGATACGATACTTTCAAACTCTTTTGGATTTGGTGGGACAAATGCATCATTAGTGATGCGACGTTTTAGGGGATAATAAGTATTTTCATTTAATTTCTGCTTTTGAATTTTCTCTTTTATTATAAGGTGAATGGGAAATTATAATATTGTCCTTAATTTCTATTGATGGGTTAAGTCCGATGTAAAAAATCATTAAAGGACAGAAGCGATTCCTCGTCGAATCATTGAAGCAGATATATGACATGTTAACACATAAAAAACGAAAGAAATCATCGATCGTCCGTAATCCGTTGGTTATTATCGGTCATTTTTTTCTTATGCTAATTGTGATTATTCTTTTTGGCATAAGTATTCCTCTTTATATTGGAAAAAGTATTTTTGAGGAAAAGGGAAAAATTGAGGAAGGACAAGTTGTTCTTATTCATCCAGGAACAGGAATTCGTGAGATTGCGTCATTGCTAGAAAAGCGTGGTTTCATTCGGTCATCAGATATTTTTGTTTATGGGGTTGGTTATTACCAAAACACAACTCATCTGAAGGCTGGTGAATATTTAATTCCAGCTCATGCATCAATGCAGGACATTATGGATATTCTTGTGAAAGGAAAATCCATTGAATATACATTTACAGTACCAGAAGGTTTAACGGTTCAGCAAGTTTTTGATCGCTTAGCGGAAAATGAAATTTTGATTGGGGATCTTCCAAAAATTTTGCCTCCAGAAGGCTATTTGATGACGGATACTGTTCGTTTTATTCGAGGGACGACGCGCGAAGAAATTATCAACAGATTGCTCGAAGGACAGAAAAATTTAATTCATACAATATGGGCTACACGTTCACCTGATTTACCCATTAAATCAATTGATGAATTTGTTATATTGGCCTCAATTGTTGAGAAAGAAACAGGAGTTGCAGCAGAAAGACCAATGGTTGCTGCGGTATTTTATAACCGCCTTACAAAGCATATGCGTCTTCAATCGGATCCAACGGTAATTTATGGTCTCTTTGGAGGAAAAGGAAAGCCATCGGATCGTGCAATTTATCGTTCAGATCTTGAGAAGGAAACACCTTATAATACTTATAAAATTAATGGTTTGCCCCCAACAGCTATTGCAAATCCAGGGCGCGATTCTTTGAAAGCGGTGGCACATCCACCAAGCAGTGATGCGCTTTATTTTGTTGCAGATGGTTCAGGAGGACATGTTTTTTCTCGAACTTTAGAGGAACATAATGTGAATGTTCGCAAATGGCGAGAATTAAAGGCAAAAAATTGATTTATAATGATACTATATATCGTAAATGAGAGCCAAAAATAGAGTAAGATTTTTCACCTTAAACTTTTGATAAGAATGATAAAAAATCATTTTCTTATATGTTACGAGTAGAATAAGCGTATGGATAAAAAATCTTTAAGAAAGAAAGTAATATATTTTTTGATAAATGATCTCAATAAAAGGTGCAGAATAACATGGAGAACCGCTAAAAAACAATTGATTAGGAAAAAGCTTGAGATAATGTATCATTCAAATTTTTAAAAAATTTATGAACAAAGTAGAATAATATGATGACAGACTTTAAAAGTGCGTTGAATACGATAAAAATAAATCAGCGCCGCGGTTTTTTATTTATTCTCTCTTCACCTTCAGGTACTGGTAAATCAACAATTTCTCGCTTACTCCTAAAAGATGGACAATTAGAGCTTTCTGTCAGTGCGACCACAAGGAAAAAGCGTTCTAGTGAAGTAGAAGGTCTCCACTATCACTTTATTTCAAAGGAAGAGTTTGAACATAAACGTGATAGAGATGAATTTATTGAATGGGCAGAGGTCCATGGGAATTATTACGGAACTTTACGCGAAAGCGTTGAAAATGCATTGAGTGCTGGTCGTGATATGTTGTTTGATATTGATTATCAAGGCACTGAGCAGATGCAAAAAAAATGCCAGGAGATACCGTATCTGTTTTTATTCTTCCACCATCAATGAAAGAGCTTGTTTCGCGTTTACATCGTCGAGCAGAAGATAGTCAAGATATCATCAATTTACGACTGGAGAACGCACGAACAGAGCTAAAACATTGGCATTCTTATGATTATATTGTAATTAATGAAGACTTAGATCAGTCTTTATCACTTATTAAATCAATTTATTTAGCTGAAACAGCAAAACGCGAGCGCTGTGCTTTTCTTGGCTCTTTTGTTGATAGACTTATTGCTGAAAAGATTGATTAATATTTTTATTGTTTTGAAAAAGTTATACTTTTTAGGTTATCAGATTTGCTAAAGTCACAAATTCAGAAATCGAAAGTGTTTCAGCACGGCGCGTTCCATCAATGCCAGCCTTTTCTAACAGTACTGTACCTCCAAGTGTTTTGAGGTTTTGACGAAGCATTTTTCGTCTTTGTCCAAAAGCGGTTTTTGTGACGAGGCTTAATTTTTGTGCAGAACAGACAAGAGGTCGTGTTCGTGGGATAATATGAACAACGGAAGATGTTACTTTAGGTGCCGGTATGAAAGCTTGAGGAGGCACATCAAAAGCAATTTTAGCCGTGGTACGCCAGCCAGTTAAGACGCTAAGACGTCCATAATGAGAAGATTGAGGTTTGGCCGTAATCCGTTGGGCAACCTCTCGTTGAAACATCAATGTCATTGATTCATAAAAAGGAGGCCATGGTTCCACTAACAGCCAATTTAATAAGAGTTGTGTTCCAATATTATAAGGAAGATTGGCAATAATGCGTGGCTTTTCAGGGCTTGTTACAAAGAGTTTTGAGAAGTCTTGTTTTAGCGCATCATGACAAATAAGTTTTAATTTGTTCGGATAGTGTTTTTCTATTTCTAAGAGAGCCGGTATGCAGCGCTCATCGCGTTCTATTGCTGTTACAATAGCCCCCTTTGCGAGCAAGGCGCGCGTGAGCCCTCCAGGACCTGGTCCAACTTCAATAACGGGTTTTCCTTCTATATTTCCTGCTTGATGAGCAATTTTAGAGGTTAAATTCAGATCAAGAAGAAAATTTTGTCCCAAAGATTTATGAGCTTGTAAGCCATATGTATCAATGACCTCACGCAGAGGGGGGAGATTATCTATTGGCATGGTATCAAACTATTTTTTGCAAGTTGATTTGCAAGTTTAAGAGCAGCAATAAAACTTTCCGGAGAAGCTATGCCTTTATCAGCAATGTCAAAAGCAGTTCCGTGATCTGGAGACGTACGAATAAAAGGGAGACCTAACGTGACATTAACGGTCGTATCAAAGTCTAATGTTTTAACAGGGATAAGGGCTTGATCATGATACATGCAAAGGGCAACATCATATGTCTTTCTTGCACATTCGTGGAACATTGTATCGGCAGGAAGCGGGCCTGTAATATTGAGTCCTTTCTTTTTAAGATATTCAATAGCAGGCATGATAACTTCAAACTCTTCTCTTCCCATTGTTCCCCCTTCTCCAGCATGAGGATTAAGACCAGCAACAGCTAAGCGGGGCGATGTTATTTTAAAGCGTGTTTTTAAGTCATATTCAGTAATGAAGGCTGTTTGAGTGATTAAATGATGGGTCAGCTGTGAAGGAACATCTTTGATTGGAATATGAACAGTCATTGGAACTGTCTTTAATCGAGGCCCTGCCAACATCATAACGGGATGATAACTTCTATGAAAAGCTTTATGAGCCAAATCAGCTAAAAATTCTGTATGACCTGGGAATTCAAATCCGATATCATAAAGATTTTTTTTGGCAATAGGACAAGTAACCAATGCAGAAGCATGTCCACTTTGAATCAGTTGAACAGCGCGCTCAATAGCTTCAATGATTCCAGCAGCATTGTCTGATGAAGATATACCTACTTGATCACTTTGTTTGTTTTTTAACGGTATAATAGGAAGAGCGTTTTGAAAATTTTTGACAGAATTGGTGACTAAAACAGATTCTACCTCAACATCAATCTGTAAAAAACAAGCACGTGAACGAACAACATCTGGATCAGCAATAAGGACAAAAGGTGGAACTTGACGAGTAACGCGCAAATTCCACGCTTTTAGAGCTATTTCAGGACCAATTCCGGCAGGATCACCACCACTAACAACAAGAGCAGTCATCATTGAATACGTGCTATGCGCCGCAGTTCTTCTAAATATTTTTCGCTTAATTCTTCAAGTTTTTTCGGGCTTCTTTTTTTACTGTCCTGAAGAGAAAATATGAGCCGCGCGACATAATCATCAGAAACTCTCTTTATTTTGCAAACGGCAATAGCTTCGATTCCATCAGATGTTTCTTGTAATTTTGTCATCTTTCCAGCAGGTGTTGCAAGAATAGCTTGCTCCCATGCACTGGGAAGTTGAGGCTCCAGAAACTTTCCTAAATGGCGAATTGTAACGTCTAAAATGCCTCTTGCTTGATTGTGAGCATTTGCACATCCATGGAAATGGGCGCGGAAATTGCTTGCTTCCCTTTGACGTCTTTCAAAGATCTCCGAGCGACGATGTGCAGGAATGACAAAAATAATGCGCTGTAATGTATATTCGTTGGTTGAAGGTTTAACACCACCATTTTTTAATATTCTGCGTACAGCTTCTTGTTCGCTAATCATACCCGTTTCAGCTTGATAACGTGCGCTAACAAGACGACCCCATCCTATTTGTCCTCGGATGTAATCTTTAAAGTGTTGTACAGTAATATCACTTTGGATCAGAATCTGATCAAGTTGATCAATGGTCATATTATTTTGTGTTGCAAAATTCTCAAAAGCTCTATCAACTTCATCATTGCTCACTTCAATATTACGGCGTTTTATTTCAATATCTTTCAGCGTTTCGTCAATAAGCTCTTTTTTAGCTTGTGCGACTAAATTGCCTTGCTTTTGTTGTAGTCTTAGAAAAGCAACACGCCTTTGTATATCATAATTTGTGATGGGGTTGCCATTAACTGTAACAACAATAGCAGTCTGCGCAAAGGCCAACGGAATCAAAAATTCATTTATTAGCAGGCTGCTTACACTCAAAGACGTAATATAAAATAAAGCAAGAACACGCTTTTTCAATTTATTCATGTAAATAGGCTTTCGCATTGTTTATTAATTTTCATCAACAACTTAGACTATACGCTTTCTTTCATAAAAACAATAATAAGTTAAATTACTTATATATTCCCTTTATAAATTTGAATCTATCTTTTTTCCGATATCTGCGATCGTACGCAATGAAAGAGAGAAATTAAAGTTTTGTAAGGTTTTTTTTCTCCCTGGATTTATTACCTGTTGATAACCGAATGTAAGCCCGAAACATTCATCTGCATAATTCAAGTTAATGCCTCGTTTTATAAATGTACCAGATACAAGATCATAACCGGCGTTGCTATTAATAGACCAATAGTCTGCCAGTTTAAACCCTGTTTGAAAAGAAATTTCTTGACGCTCTTTGGGATATTCGTAATTTGGTTGGCTTGCGATATAAGCATACTGTACAGAGGCCCAAAAAAAATTCCACTTTTGTGACGCTTCGATTTCACTACGGCGGATTTTTCCTGTTTTTTTATCAAAGCGTCCACGTGTTTCTAAGGAAAAGCCGTTTTTATGGGTTGCACCAAACATTGCAACATAATCTGAACGTTTTGCTTCTAAGCTAGAATGAATACCAACATTAACAAAGTCTTTTTCTGCAAAAGAATTCTTTCCTGCAAGATGAAAGGATTGTCCAATAAGACCATAAAGAGACCAATTGTCATTAAAACTTCCAGAATATCTTAAACCTATATTGGCTCTTGTACCTCCTTCTACACGATCATAACCAGAAAATTTATCTCGTTGAAAGAGCGTGGTTGCATCAAAGACAAAGCTTTGTGCATCTTCATTAGGAAGTTGTCCGATATATTGTTCATTATTGCGTATAAAAATTTGTGCGGTTGGTTCTATAATATGTGTAGAATGATCAGCTGTAATGAGGAAGGGATAGCGTGCCTCCAACCCTGCTGTTGCCATGCCACGAACTTTTGAGCCGTGAATTGCGGATAAGGCATTGTTTCCGACAAAAGCAGCATGATTTTCTTGTCCATTAACTGCAAGGATATCGGCGCGTAGAGAGAAAAGGGGGGTTAAGATGAGTCCATTGTGCGTATTAATGCGCTTTTTCCACTGAATCTCATTTGTTAAACGCAAACTATTTCCAGCCATACCAGAGAGTCTCACGGTGTTGAGAGAATTTTTGTTCCAGCCGGATGAACTGAAGTCAGCATGAGAGCGATAAATTGATTGCATATTGCTATGGAAGGTTAGCTCTCCATTATAAATAGGCTCATCTGGTGTGAAAGAATAATCAATGCGTGGTAGAACCCACGCTTGCCGAGAGTGACGTTCATAATGAGGATCATTCAATATCAAATCTTGAATTTTAAAATGATAAAAACGCATATCAAAATGGTTTTTCCCTGCAAGACCATTCAGATAGATCTGAGAAAGTTGTGTAGGATTGTTATAATTTTCAAGTTTGTAGGCACGACTAAAATGCCGATCCGATTGTACAAGAATATCCCATCCATAAGTCCAATGCGCATTAATACGAAAGTCCCCCTTTGTCGCTAGCATATAACGGTTTTTATACTGTGCATCAATTGTATCATTATCAAATCGATGCGGTTTTATTTGATAGATATGAGCAAAGCGAATGTTATAACGGCCCGTTTTTAAACGCTGACGCCATTCCCCTTCGGTTAAAAGTCCTTGTTGGGTATAAACGGTAGAAGAAAGCGTGAAATCATAATGGGGGGCGAGATTCCAGAAATAAGAATTCTTTATGCCCATACCAAGATAATTAGTAAAAGAAAAATGAGGTGTAAGCAGACCGCTAGCACGCTTGACCGTTGGATCATAGAGCTCAAAATTTGGAAATTTTATAATCGGTACACCAAAAACTTCGAAGCTGCTATTTTCAAACCGAATTTTTTTGACGCTATTATTCCATATGATCTTTCTGGCTTTAATTTTCCACAAGACCTCTCTATCTGGTTTATAAGAGCAAGGTTCACAGGCTGTATAGGTTGCATTTTCAAAGACTGTTATTTGATTGTTTTTGCGTGTTGCATTTTGGGCTGCAAAGTGAACATTGTTGGCCGTATCAATACGTAAGGCATTTACAAAACCCTCGCCAAGATCTTTTGTCATATCAATTTGATTGGAATAAATTTTATTTCCATCTTTTTGAGTAATTTCAACATTCCCTTGTGCTATAAGTCGTCCTGTTTTTTGATTGTAAATAATTTTTTGAGCGACAACTTTATTGCCATCATATTCGATTTGGACATTCCCTTGTGCAGAAACAGTGTTTTCATCACGATTGTAGATGAGTTCATCTGCAGAGAGCAAAAGAGGAAGCTCTGAATTTTGAATGTGACTTTGAGAAGAAGATAGAAGGCTTTGAGCATGCGCACTACAAGGCAAAGCCCCCCCTAAAATAATCCCCATGACACTTCTAAAAGAAAGAGCACTTAATTTTTTAAAAATGATTTTTTTATCTGTTAATGCTTTCACTTAGCCATCCTCTTTATGAAGTAGAAAAGAGATTCCCAAGAATAATGCAATAACAACTGGTGTCCAAGCGGCAATAATTGGTGGGATATATCCAGCATTACCAAATGCCTGAACAAGTACAGAAATAACATAAAGCATAAACCCAGCGATTACGCCACCAAGAATCAACGTTCCAGATTGGCCAGAACGTGTAAAGTTTAAAGATACGGTTGCCGCAATAAGAGTCATTGCCACAAGCAATGCTGGTAAGGCAATCAAAGATTGTAAATACATATCAAAATTATGGGCAGAATGGCCAAATGAACGTGCAATCATAATTTTTTTTGGCAATTGGTAAAATGGAATAGTTGCTGGATTTACTAAACGTTCCGTTAAAAATTCAGGTTTTAGATTGGTTTTTATTTGCAACACGGAAAATTTTTCAGGGGGATGTCCTATTTTATAGATTGTTCCATTTGTTAAGAGCCAAGCACCATTGGTTAAGGTTGCTTTTGGGGCGTTAATCCAATTTTTGACGGTTGCGTTATCCTTGTATTGTACAAAGGTTGCATCGAGAAGAGAAAGTCCTTGATCGGTGATAAATTTAGCACCAATGGTTGTTCTGCCTAAGTCTGTACGCTGTGTTAACCAATGAATACGTGGATGATGAAGAGGTGTTAACACATTACTATTGCGCCATTCAGTCATCATTTTTTCTGCTTTAGAAAATCCCCATGCAGCAAGGGGGTTGATGAGAAGAATTGAAAATAGTCCTAAAAGCAAAGCGCCCAAACAGGCTGGCATAAGAAATTGCCATGCAGAAACACCGATTGAACGCGTTATCACAAGTTCAAGTTTTTTGTTGAGCGAGATAAGCGTTGCCATTGCTGAAAAGAGTGCAATAAAAGGGATAAGCTGTTGCATAATAAAAGGGATGCGTAAAACAGAGAGGAGAAATGCATCTTTTGCTGTGTAATGCGCAAGGGAGGGGAGTCTACCGGAATTTTCTGTAAAATCGATTAAAAGAGCAAGAACAAAAATACCCCCCAAAAAATAACACGTTATTTTAAGGTAACGTATAAAAAAATAGCGTCCAAGTGTCCACCCAATCATGATATTTCATCCGGAAAATCTTGAGATTTTCGATGTTCAAATTTGTTCATTATTTTTTGAAAAAAAATTTGAAATATCTCATTAAGTTTTGTGGGGAGTCCAATTCTATGATTCGTTAAAAGCATAAAAAAGACCAATATACTTGTTCCTATGGGGGTAATATAAAGGAGAGGAACATATGCAAGATCGTTCTTTGCTTTTTCGGCGAAAAAATATCCTATCCAATAGACCAGAAAAGAAAGGGCAATTGCCGAGAAATTTGCGGCATGACGAGCTTGTCGATGGGAACGTACATTACCGGCCGCTGCTAATGCAATAAGTGAAAAAACGATTGGATAGAGCCATTGTGTTAGTCGGCGGTGGAACTCAGCTTTATATTGGAGTGGTTTTCGTTGATAGTAGGGATCTTTTGGATCAGGGTTTTGTAAATAAGAAAGAGATCGATCTTTGGGATAAAGAGTAGGTGTTTTATCACTGGGAATAAACTCTCCTAGGCTAAAGGTATATGCGCTAAATTGAACGATTGAAACACTGTTATTTTGATGGTTTACTCTTTCTATTTCACCGTTATTGAGGATTAAAAAGCGACCGTTTTGATTGTTTACAATAGAGGCTTTTGTTGCATAATAAAAAAGATCAGTTTTAGGATCACGCTGGTCGGCAATGAAAAGACGTTCAAGTGTTCCGTTTGGATTTCGTGCGCCAATTTCTATGTAAAGGTTATTGGCAAGCTTTTGAAAGCTTCCTTCACTAATGAGCAGATTAATAAGATCAAAATGGGCATTTGCGAGCATTTGTCGCATATGAAGGCGTGCTTGAGGAACGACAAAATTAGCGATAGAAAAAGAAATACATGATGCCCCAATAGCAAGGAGAAGAATAGGTTTCCAAACAGTACTCTTAGGAAAACCAGAGGCATTGATGACAGCAAGTTCTGAGTCTTGATTCATTGCTGAAAGGATGGTTGTAACTGCGATCACTAATGCAAATGGAATAACAAGAAAAATAACAGAAGGAACCAATGAAAGTGAAAATTGTAAGACTGTAAGGAGTGTTTGTTTACTTGTTGTAAGAAAGTTTATCCGAGCAAGAATCTGAACTGTCCAACTAACGCTTACAGCTGCAATCATGACAGCACTAAACAAAACAAAAACACGCTTTAGGATGTAGAACTCAATAATACGCATAAATTAGGGAATACTCTCAATCTTTAATTCGACAGCAAATATTTCTATTGCTTTCGGTTCAAATGTAATAAAATTAAAAAAATACCCTCCCCTAGATTGGATATTCTCACCCTAATACAAAATTATTCACTAGATTCCTTTTAATTTTCACACATATTATATTTTATTTTCAACGATAGTCTATAAAGAATCTAAAAAATAACTTAAAATTTTTTATTAAGGTTGAAAATAATTTTTTTGCCTTTTTTTAAGAGCCTTTTAAAGACACGAGAAAAAAGATGATACAGCTCAATAGAAAAAGAGGTTTATATCTTGAACCATTTTCTTTTATATGAGGGGTATAGAGGTTTCTCTAAAAAAGATGTTGGCTTTTTATAAAGAATAATGAGGGCTTAAGAGATTGGATATTTTATTCTATCATTTGACGCAGTCAACGCTGAAAGAAATTTTGCCAACGCTTGTGGAGCGGGCATTGGCTCGTTTTGGTAAAGTAACAATACAATGTGTGAGTAAAGAGCAACGCGATTCTATAGATATGCATTTATGGGTTTATGCTGATGAATCGTTTATTGGACATGGAACAGAGTGTGATCAATATTCAAGCTTTCAGCCTGTATTTCTGACGACAGGACAAGAAAATCCCAATGATTCAAAGCTTCGCTTTCTCGTAGAAGGAGCCGTTTGTTCTGATATTGATGCTTATCAACGGCTTGTTGTGCTATTTGATGGTAGAAATGATGAGCAGTTGAATTTTGCACGGGAACAGTGGAAAAAATATAAAATGGAAAATCATAATTTAACGTATTGGCAACAGAGCGAAGATCGTAGTTGGGAAAAACAGGTTTAATGCGTCTCGTATCTTTTGTTCTGATTTTTATAGGAGTGCTAGGAATGGTCAATCCAGCACTTTTTATTGCGGAGGGCTCAGGAGGAGGTCGTTGGGTCTTTATTGTGATTTTTCTGTTAGGTATACTAAGAATATGGCCTATAAGTAAAACAATGAAACGGCGTGATGATGATGATTGATTGCATTTTGCTTGTTTTATGGGCCGTGATGTTGGCTTTTTTTTGCGTCTCGTGGTTGGGAACAACGCATATCTTATCAGGAATGTTCGCTGTTGCTGACATGAGCAATCTTGCGGATTTTTTATTTTTCTTTTTAAGCGCATTTTTTGCGGGAATATTGTGGTGGAGTATACCGCAACCTCTGTCTTTTAAAATGAGACTGGCAGCATTTTTGCTGCCAGTTTTTATTTTATTTTTCGTTATTATATTTTAGTTGGATATTTCATCATCTGTAAATCCGACAAAGCAGATTAGTGAAATAAAAGAAGCAAGAAGCAAATAATAGCCGATATAAGATGTATCAAAATGCTGCACCAGATATTCTGCAATATAAGGCGCCAGAGAGGCCCCTACGATACCCGATAAGTTGAAAGTGATAGAAGAACCCGTGTATCGAATAGCTGTTGGATATGGTGAAGCTAAAACAGCACCAAGAGGGCTATATATCATTCCCATGAGTGATAAACCAATGACAGACATTGCAAGCACGCCTATAACGCCAGAACTTAAGAAATAAGGAATTGCGAAAGAATAGATCCCAGTGATGATTGTAATCCAAATCATCAAAGTTCTTCGTCTAATACGATCAGCGAGTCTTCCTGTGATGACAGTAAAAATCCCACAGAAAACAGCACCGATAATTTCAACTTGAAGAGCTTGATAAAACGGCAATTGTAGATGATTTGTTGAATAGCTTAGCAAATATGCAGTAACTAAGTAAAACAAAACAAATGTTGCCATACCAGAAAATATTCCAAGAAATAGGATTCGTGGACATTCTAAAAAGACATCGATGATAGGAACTTTGACACGTTCTTTACTTTCAAGCGTTTTTTTGAATTGAACCGTTTCATTGATTGAAAGACGAACCCATAATCCTATAATCATGAAAACAACTGAAGCAATAAACGGAATGCGCCATCCCCAAGCTAAAAGTTCATCATGATCGAGAAAGTATAAAAGAGCTAAATAAACAGCAATGGATAAAAACAAACCAATTGGAACGCCCAATTGGGGGAACATTGCATACCAGCCCCGCTTTTCGGGAGGGGCATTTTCTGTTGCGAGTAAAACTGCTCCTCCCCATTCTCCTCCTAATCCCATTCCTTGTCCAATACGGCACAAAGTTAAGAGGAAAGGGGCAAACCACCCAGCTGTTTCATATGTGGGAAGAAAACCAATAATGACTGTTGAAAGTCCCATTGTAAGAAGAGAGGCGATCAGTGTTGCTTTTCTTCCAATTTTATCTCCAAAATGTCCAAAGACAACTGATCCAAAGGGGCGGGCAAAAAAAGCCGCTCCAAAGATCAGGAAAGATTGTAAAATGGCAATCTGATCATTTTGTGTTGGAAAAAACACATGAGGAAATATGAGAGCGGCGGCAGTGGCAAAGACATAGAAGTCAAAAAATTCAATTGTTGGGCCAATAAGGCTTGCAAACAAAATGCGACGAGGGGAATTTCTGTTGCTTGTACCTTGTATTTCTGAGTTTATAGACATGAATAGAATGTCCCTTTCAGTATATGACAAATCAAATATGAATTAACCAACTATAATTATAAAAAATTCAAATCAGTGTCGAGTCGATATTATGCGTTTCTTAATATATTCAAACTATGATTATAGCTTGATGAGCATGAATTAAGTGTTTTTTAGATTATTAAAAAAGAAACTATTTTAAATGCTGTCAAAGATGAAAATATGTGGACATTAAAGGCTGTCTTCATTCACGGTGCTGTTTTCTTTAAATTTTAAAGCCGATTTTATTGATTGAGGATCAATCTTATTCGTAGATCAGTGTTTAGCGTTTCAAAATATTCAAAAAAATCTTTATGAATATAATTATAACACTTTTTAAGTGTATTTATTAAAAACAAATCCTTTGGTTGTGCATGTATTTTAAAACACATAGTGTATATTTGATCTTTCAGAGTTTAAACCATTGAATGCTTTGTTATCTTAAAAAATATGAGGTTGAGCCATTACAGAGTGTTGTTTTGGTCTATGCACTTTTTTCTAAATGAGGGGGATTAAAATTTGGAATTATGGAGTGTGAATAATGCAACGAAAATTGAAATTAAGTTTTTGTGCGTTAATGACCAGTAGTTTTTTTGTCAAGATTCCGAATGCATATGGAGTAGCAACACCAAACGAAAAGCTATTAACACCGGTAGGTATCAATGAACATTCAGAAAAGATAAGAAAATTGTTATCAAAAGTAAGGGGATTAAAAGAAAAAAAAGAGGGGGCAAAAATGATAGTGCATGAAAAGGCAATAGAAGGAAATAAGTCTTCAGAGGAGGAAAGGAAGGAATCAGAGAACTTGTTTTTTGAAGTCTTAACAAATTCAATAATAAGCGATGGTGCTTCTATTTATATTACCAACCGTGATTCTGACGATTCTGAAATAAATAGCTTTAGCTATGAAAATGCAGGCTATTCTATCAATAATACGGTTCGAAAGGGTGGAAAACTCTATATTATTGAAGCGAGTGTTAGTAGGGATACGACAATTACACATAATGGGATTGAGTTTGTCAAAAACTTGAGCACTTCAGAATATGCCATTGTAAAAAAAAGGGGTAAACAAATTATTGAGAGTGGTGCAAATGCTGAAGGGACTAAAATCTATGGTGGCGAACAGACTATTTTTGGTCAGGGGATCCTTAAATCTGGTTTGTTGATTAAAGATAAGGCGAGTAGTGCTTACAATACAGAGATTCATGCTGCAGATGGAATGCTAGGAATACAAAATGTCTATAGTGGAGGGATGGCTGTTGACACAAAGGTTATGAAAGGTGGTGTCCAGAATCTTGGTAGTCAAAAGAATTTTAATAATGGTTTCTCAGAAGATGCTGATACAGCCGATATAGAAGAGGAAGATTTTACTCTCAATGAGGGGGCTTTTGCACTGAGTACGGAACTTTTTAAAAATGGGATGCAGAATATATTTGCAGGAGGGAATGCGGGTGAAGTTACTTTATATGATAGAGCTACTCAGAAAATATATGATACCGGATATGTGGACACTTTGACAATTAATCATCAAGCACAATCATGGATGTTGGCTGGTGCAATAGCAGATAAGGATACAAATGTTCATGATTTTGGCAGCCTTTATCTTTATTCTGGGAATGGTGAAGCGGTTACGAAAGTAGAAAATCTTAATTTAAATGGAAAAGATACCAAACTATACATTATTGCTTCTGAAGATAACGGCAAAAAAACTCACGTTAATATCCAGAATTTAAAAGGAAATGGTCGCGTTATTTTTACGTCTTCTGGGGCTAATAAGCATTACTCTCAGCTTAATCTTGATGATCTTTCAGGTTTTTTACATTTTGATTTTAATGTCAACTTTGCCAAGCACCTTAGTGATTATCTTGTCATTAAAGAAAGGAGTTCTGGATATCATACAATCAGTGTGATGGATTCAGGGCGTGAAATGACAAATTCTTTTCACAAAAAGCTAAAATTAATTTCTGATCATAGTG
Organism: Bartonella massiliensis; assembly: GCF_902150025.1. Taxonomy (GTDB): domain Bacteria; phylum Pseudomonadota; class Alphaproteobacteria; order Rhizobiales; family Rhizobiaceae; genus Bartonella; species Bartonella massiliensis. Next base: position 27,466 of record NZ_CABFVS010000013.1, on the reverse strand, counting down.
GAAAGGCTCATTTTACTCTGACAAATACTTTTGGTGAAAAAATCGAAACGATTGATGCAGGAACCTATAGGTATCGTTTGAAACACAGAAATAATAAGGATACCGGTAAAATTTGGTATTTAGATGCGAATTATGCCGCTGATAAGACAAGTCCCTCCTTATTTTCTGACTTTAATTTGCAACCATCTGCTATGGCTTCATTATCGAGTGATCTCGCAGAACACACAATCGAAAAGGGAATGATTGTTACGATTGCAGATTCTAGCGTTAACAGTAGCGGTGAGAAAGTTGATAGTAATGGAGAAACTTCAATTCGTAATACAGTTAAAAATGGTGGAAAGCTCTTCGTTTATAGCGGTGGTTTTAGCTTGTATACCAAAATTGAAAATGGCGGTATTGAGCTTATTAAAACACAAGGAATTTCACAAGATAGTATTGTTCATAAAGGGGGACAACAAAGAATTGAAAATGAGGGCAAAGCGGAAGATACACAAATTTTCGGTGGTGAGCAGTTTGTTTCAGGAAAGTCTGATATCAAAGGTGAGAAGGTGAAGAGCAGTGCCTATGACACCGTCATTTCTGGTGAAAATGGCGTGCGAGGATATCAGAATGTGTACGATGATGGAGAGGCTTTTCGTACAAAAATTATGGAAGGAGGGGTACAAAATCTTTATGTAGAAGGGGATATAGACGATTATAGAAGTTTTGCATTTAATACAGAGGTCTTTTCTGGTGGAGAGCAACACGTTTTAGCGGGGGAATAGCTCGTGGGGTTCTTTTACAAGGGACTGCTTTCCAGAAAATAGATTTAGGAGGGTATGTAAAAGATTTAACCATTAAGGATCAAGCACAGTCATGGTTACATTCTGGTGCAACATTAGAAGGAAGCACCATGATTCATGATTCTGGACGAATTTATCTTTATGCTGGTGCTGATCAATCTCGTACTGAAGTCGAAAAAATTATTTTAAATGGCAAAGATACAAAATTGTACGCTATTGCTTCTACAATGGATGGCGAAAGTTCTTTGATTGAGAATTTAAGCGGGAATGGTCGTGTTATTTTTACTTCTACCGTATTTAATCCACATTATTCTAAACTTGAGATCGGTAATCTTTCAGGGAATTTACATTTTAGACTGAATACCAATTTTGAGGAGCAGCGCGGTGATTATCTCCTTATAAAAAAGGGGGAAGGACATCACACCATAAGCGTGATTGATTCTGGTGTTGAAATGACCAATTCTTCTTTACAAAACTAGAACTTAGTTTTAGAGCTTGATTTCATTCATGAACAAAGCGGAAATGCCTATTTTACGCTGACAGATTTTTCTGGTGAAAAGACGAGTACAGTTGATGGTGGAGCCTACATATATGCTCTAAAGATAAAAGATCATAACGGTAGAAAAATTTGGTCTTTGGTACCGTTAGAAATAACTTCTACTTCTTTAGATTCTTCATCTCATATGGAATTACCTATAGAGGAAACTCCGGAAAAGGAAGAAAATATCACACCATCAAAAGATGTTGGTATTAATTTTTATCCATATTCTGATGTCATTAATTTTAGTATTCGTGAGGGAGAAGGCATTTTACAAAGCTTTTTGCTTGGTGATGATCGCACCATTTATATTTCTGGTGATGGAGGCGCTCTTAAACAGTCTATTAACGCGACGGTTGAGGGATCTGGAACACTTTATGTTGAAGCGGGTGGTTTCAGTAAGAATACGACAATTGAGCATGGTGATTCAGAGATTATAGGGGAACAGGGAATCTCAGAGCCTACGATTATTTACGAGGGCGGGCAACAAAAGGTAGAAGGAGGAGGGACAGTATTGCAAGCTAAAATCTACGGTGGTAATCAGCTTGTTTGGGGAGATAGTTACGAAAACGGGGGGATTGTTGGAAGCAGTGCTTATGATACGACACTTTATAGTCAGGGGGATACACCGGGACAGCAGAATGTCTATGATGATGGAATGGTAGTGGGAACAAAAGTGATGAGTGGGGGAATACAAACTCTTGCTAAATGGTTTCCTGATGACGATAACTTTGCAGAAAAAGCCGGTGGTTTAGCCGTGAATACTGAGGTTTTTGCAGGTGATGTTCAGCGAGTATTCGCAGAGGGAACGGCGGATACAGTAATTTTACGTGCTGGTGGTATTCAAGAAGTTCATGCTGGTAGCATTGTAAAAAATCTAATGATTGAAGGTGATGCGCATTCATGGGTTTCTGCTGGTGCGCTGTTAGAAGGAGAAATAAAAATTCATGATTTAGGGCAACTCCATCTTGATGCTGGAGATGATCAACATCATACCACAGTAGAAGATGTCCATTTAGAGGGGGAAAATGCTCAATTATACTTTGTTGCGAGTGAGTTTGACGACAAAAGAACACAGATTCAGAAGTTAAGTGGTGTAGGACAAGTCACTTTTACCTCTACTGAGGATGATTTATATTATTCTCGGCTTTATGTGGATGACCTTTCGGGGAGACTCCATTTCGATTTTAATGTTAGCCTTGCAGAAGGAAAGGGGGATTATCTTTTTATCAATAATGGTGGTGGTTCTCACACAATACGTGTGGCTGATTCTGATATTGAAATTGTTGATCCTACTTCAATAGAACTTGATTTAATTGTGGATCAAAGTGGCGGTGCATCTTTTACTTTACAAAGTTTTTCTGGTGCAAAAATTCAAATTGCTGATGGTGGAACTTACACGTATGCTTTAAAACAAAGAGTTGGTGAGGATGGGGATGAAAAAGTTTGGTATTTATCTGCAGTCTTTATTGATAACTTTTCATTTCTCAATGGTCTGCCATGCAGTAGAAGAAGATCTGCACGACACTTAAGTCAAAATCAATCGGTTTCTCCTGTTTCAACGCTTACAAAGACACAAGAGCATGCGATTAAGTTACCACATCGAAGAGAAAACTCCCGCAACTTGAGTCAACAATCTCCAGCTTCTGTTTCTTCAATTGTTTCAACATCTTCCCAATCTTTAGCCGATCAAATGATTTTGCGACCAGCGCATAAAGAGCAAGCTTCTCCACAATTAAGTGAGATGCTTTCAGTTTCTCAACTTTTAACCACGCCTTCTACAGATGCGGTATTGTCCATGTCTGTCGCTCCAGCAATGGTGTTTCACAATGAAATGCAAATTGTGCGTGCGGGAAGAGGAATTTTAGATCAAAGTAAAAAGAATACGGCTTTATGGACCTATGCAATTAAAACGAAAGAGAGTATTGCAACAGAGCATATAGACTTTAAGCTCGATCAGACCGGTATCGTTTTAGGAATCAATGGCTTAAGCGAATGGGCAAATAGAGCGTTTTATATAGGTGGTTTTGGCAGTTATGACCACGCACGCATTGTGCATGCACGGGGGGGAACCAGCGGTATTAATAGTTATGGTATTGGCGCTTATGTCACTTATTTGGACTATAGTGGATGGTATCTTGATAGTGTTTTAAAATATAATCATTATCAGAATACTCTAAAGGCGGTTTCAACGAATGGTTTAGGGATTGAAGGAACCTATACGCAATGGGCAGTAGGAGCCTCCTTTGAAGCCGGTTATCGGATTCAGACATCCAAGAACAGTTGGTTGCAGCCTTATGGACAATTTACATGGTTGCAAGTTGAGGGCAAAGAAATCAAGTTATCGAATGACATGATCGGTAACATGCGTCCCTTCACTTCATTACGCAGTGAGGTTGGCTTATCTTTAGGGTATGAATTTGGCTCTCGTATGGCTTCTTCATCACAGGCATATATTACAGCAGCATGGTTGCGTGAGAATAAAGACGATAATCAGACATTGATTAATGAACAACATCCATTTAGCACGGACTTGTCAGGCAATGCGAGTAAATTAGGCATAGGTTTAAGCAGTTTTGTGAGTGAGAAGTTGAAATTATATGGTGAGGCCCATTATGTTAAAGGGCGTAAAACAAAACAATCCCTTCAGGGCATTATAGGGGTGCGCTATAGTTTTTAACGATATGGTTATTTTTTCGTTATCTTTAAATGTATGATTGTTTTTAAAAGCCTTTAATGAAGTGTCAGAAAATATTTTATAGCATGCAGATTCACTTTTTATGATAAGGCGTATAGCCTTATATACTCTATGATATATTGCTTTTTTCTTTGATAAGAAATCTTGAAAGGCGTGCTAAAGGAACACGATAACAATGCCCTTATATTCTCAACCAAAAAGCATCTAAAAGATTGCAAAGAGTGTTTTTTGAGTGAGGTGATGGGGCTTCTAAGAAGAATTATTACAATTTAAGATTGAAAATATATTTTGTAGAGCTAATTACGTTTGTTGTCTAGGCAAGACGTGAAAGGGGGAGGATATGGCTCTACAATATAAATGGAAACGAAATTTTTGGGTACTCATGTTGAGCAGCTGTTTTGTGCAAACTGCTGCTGCAAATGAGGGAAGGATACCTCTTTTTTGTCAATCTTCAAGTTATGAAAATAACCAAGTATTTCAGGCTCAATATAATGGGGATATGAAAACAGGAAGATGCATATTTGGAGCATCGAATGATGTCATTGTAAGAGCGAACAATGAAGTAGACTTCTTTAAAGAGCCTATCGATTTCACTCTTGTTAAGGGCGCTAGAGTGTTTACGAGTCAACAGGAGCTTGACAGCAATCATTATGACAATATTGGATATAAGGAACAAGAACAAAAGACTGCGTTTCTTAAAAAACCAGAACTTATCTTCATTAAAGATGGGGCACTGCTCGAAAATTATGTCCTTGATCATGAAGGTAAAGCTTACATTTCAAATGATGGCGAGATTGATAGTCCAGGTCGGTCTATCGATAACACGGTAAAGAATGGTGCAGAACTTTATGTTTATGCAGGAGGTCTTAGTGAGAATAGTAAAATTGAACATGGTGGAATTGAAAATGTTCAGGCTTTAAAGGGAAAACAAGGCTTTTCAAAAAATGCTGTCGTTAAAGAAGGCGGACAACAAAGTGTTGGAAATGGAGGAAAAGTCGAGGGAACTAAAATTTATGGTGGGGAGCAGCTTGTTTTTGGGGAGGGGGATGTTGGAGGAGAAGTTAAAGGGAGTAGCGCTTCTCATACGGTCATTTATGGTCAAGATAAAACACTAGGTCAACAAAAAGTGTATGATGGGGGAAAAGTTTGGAATACAAAAGTTATGCGAGGGGGCGTCCAAGAGATTGGAAAAAAAACTCAAAATACAAAAAATGATGGTTTTGCATTTGACACAGAGGTTTTTGCTGGTGGCAAACAGCGTATTTTAAAAGGCGGTCAAGCTATTGGAGTTACTTTAAATGAGAATGCTGTTCAGGAAATATATACTGACGGATCTGTAAAAAATCTAACAATGAATGATGAAACAAAATCATGGGTATATGCTGGAGCGACATTAGAAGGCAAGACACAGGTCAATCATTCTGGACAGCTTCATCTTTATGCGGGGGATGATCAACAGCGTACGACAGTAGAAGATATTCTTCTCAATGGAAAAGATACAAAAGTGTACGCACTTACGGATGAGTTTGATGGAAAAAGCTCTTTGATACAAAAATTAAGTGGTGAGGGAAGTGTTATTTTTGCATTTACGGGTTCTGATCCTTATTATTCTCAACTTCATGTGAATAATCTTTCAGGAAGTTTACATTTCGCATTCAATACCACCATTGCTCAAAACCGTGGTGACTATCTCTTGATTGAGCAAGGGGCTGGAAATCATACAATAAGTGTTGCTGATTCTGGCGTTGAAATTACGGATCCTTTTTCAAATAAGCGTGATTTAATTACGGATCAAAGTGGTGGAGCACACTTTGCGTTGACAGATCTTAAGGGCGAAAACATTAACGCCATTGATGGTGGAACGTATATGTATGGTCTGAAAGAAAGAAAGGATGAAAATGGAAAAGTTTGGTTTTTATCTGCAGACCGCCTCAGTGGACCGGAAACTTCTATTCCAGATCCCAAAAATCCGTTTTTTCCTGATGGAGCATCTACCACTCCCTCTACGGATGCAGTATTAACGTTGTCCGTAGCCTCTGGACTTGTTTTTAACAATGAGTTGCAAATTGTACGGAATGGTAGGAAAATCTGGAACAGAAAGAGGAAAGATATCGAGCTATGGACTTATGCCATTAAGAGCAGAGAACGCATTGCTACAGGTCATACACACTTTAAGCTTGGGCAGACAGGTTTAGTTGTTGGGGCTGATCAGTTGAGTGAATTAAGACATGGAGCGTTATATATTGGTGGTTTCGGTAGTTATGATCAAGCACGTGTTTCACATGCACGAGGGGGAAATAGTAATCTGAGTTCTTATAGCATTGGAACGTATGCAACTTATTTTGATCATCGCGGATGGTATATGGATGGTGTTTTGAAATATAATTATTATCGAGATAATTTGAAAGCTATCTCAACAAATGGTTTAGCAATTCAAAGTCATTATAATCAGTGGGCAATCGGTGGATCGTTTGAGATTGGTTGTTATTTTGAACCTGCGCAAAATACTTGGATGCAGCCCTATATCAAGCTAACAGGTCTACAGGTTGAAGGTAAAAAAATAAAACTTTCCAATGGAATGATGGGTGATTTAAGTCCGTCGACTTCATTCCGCAGTGAAGTTGGATTAACAGCAGGACATGAATTCTTTGTGAATTCAGAAACATCATTAACAGCTTATATTATGGCTGCTTGGTTGCGTGAGAATGTAAATAATAACGATGTGACAATTAATAACCAGCATAAATTTATCACAGACTTATCGGGTAGTGCGGGTAAACTGGGAATTGGTTTAAACAGTTCGGTTAATGATAAATTAACACTTTATGCGGAAGCACATTATCTAAAAGGACGTAAGATTAAAAATGCTCTTCAAGGTATTATAGGATTACGCTATAGTTTCTAAAACACCTTTACACAACTGATTAATTTTACAAATATCATCGCTTTGCAAGCTTAAGCAGATAATGCATTGCTATATTTTCTAGAAAGTATAGAGACCTTCTTGAAACAGTAAAGATGTCTTTATACTCTCTATTTAAAGGCAAGACATTAATTTATCAAGAGTGTACATTGTTTTGTATGCTGAAGATAGTACATTGATTTATAATAATAATCTAGCGTTATGCATATTGAATTAAAGACCCGAATACCGTAAGCTTCTCCATTTCAAATCTGTTTATCTTGAATCAATCAAAACCATTTTCTTGCACATCACAAGTTATGAGAGCTGTGTGGAGTAAAAATTATACAAGAAAGCACTTACAAAGCCTCTCATAAATCACCACAAGTGCTAAGGGTTTTAGCAATATTTAGGGCTGACAAAGTGTTTGATGATGTTGGCTTGCTTTTGTCATGCGTGTAAAGATGTGTGGTATGCAATGGGATTACTATTATAGCAGTCATAGTTGATGTTGGGAAATGGGCTTGGAGCGTATTGAGAGATGTCTCTTAAAAACAAGCGATGAGTGAGTAACGCAATTATATTCCGTTTGGAATGTTTTATTTTACGTGAAGGGTGTGTCCTCATTAAGGGCATGAGCATTTTTTCATCCATAATTGCAGATACAAAGATGTAAACTATTCCTTGAACATAAATAACATTTTGAAGTTTATTCATTTTTTTGCTTTCAGTTAGCACTTTTTAGTGGTTCAAATGATTGCAATTTAAAATTGTTTAAATTAAAAAATACACTAAAAAATTGTATTTAGACATAAATAAAACACATTATGATACAATCTAAAATGAGCTACCCACGTAGTTGCGGGATATTTTTCTAAATAATTGAGGTGGAGTGTGGATAATGCGATATAAATACAAGTTAAGTTTTTCAGTATTGATGATCAGTAGTTGTCTCGTGCAATTTACAAATGCAGTTGAGAAAAAGAGTGAAGAGCTAAAAAGTATATCAGGGGTGACGAATGGGATGAAGGTCCCAAAAGGTTCAGTACTGATTACAAATGCGCTTCTTAGTACTAATATTAAAATTGAAGGTGGTGGTGTTGAACTTGTTGAGAATGGAGCAACTTCTATAGGATCCACTATTAACAAAGGAGGGATGCAAATAGTTACACGTGCAGGAAGTGCGCTGAATGCCAAAATTTTGGGAGGTCAGCAGTTTATTCATGAAGAAAAAGGTCTTGATCTTACAAATGTGGAGAGAAAAAGCAGTGCATCTGATACCACAGTTTCTGGAGGAGAGGGAGCCATAGGACAGCAGAATATATATGATGGAGCAACCGCTTGGAAGACGAAAGTGGGAAATAACGGAGAACAAAATCTTTATATGGGACAAAGAAAAGAGGGGGGGACGTCAATGGAGGCTAAAATTTCTAAAAATGGCAGGCAGCATGTCTTAGCGGGAGGAGAGTCTTTAAATACTACCTTGAAGGATCAGGCTATTCAAGTTGTCTATCCTGGAGGTTTTGTGGATAGTTTAACAATTACGGATTCTGCTAGGTCATGGCTACATGTTGGTGTGAAAGAGGTTGTTGGAGAAGTAAGGGTCAATGGTAACGGAGAACTTTATTTATTTGCTAGTGATAGGACAAATCACACGACTAAGAAAAATACTCCTATACAAGGAAGAGCTGCGGAAACAATATTTGAGGTAGGTGAGCGAAATATAGGAGAAAAACCACAGATTAAAATTGAAGATTTAGGGGGGAATAATGGAACTATTATTTTTACTTTTACTCCGTATGACCCACGACATATTTCACTTCATGTTGAAAAGCTTTCAGGAAATTTACATTTTCGATTTAATATTAATGCTACGGGAAGTCATAATAGCGATTATTTATCGATTGATGAAGGTACAGGTAATCACAAAATAAGCGTTTCTGATTCTGGTCGTGAAATTACTGGTTCTCTCTCACAAAGGAATAGTTTTGTTACTGAGATTCCATTAATTACCGATAGAAGCCAAGATGAAGGCGCTAATTTTACTCTGGAAGATCTTTTGGGGAAAAACATTACAGCTGTTGATGGTGGAGCCTATCAGTATCAATTGCTGAAGAAAAAAAGATGTGCTAGTTCGAGTGGTTATTCTACCACTTGGTATTTAAGCCGATCCTCTGGAGGTACAGAACATTCTAATACTACTGCAATAGAATGTGTAAACAAGAAAATAAAGGTTCCTGTTGCATTGTCTAATCAAGGCGCTCTTTCTGGAAGGAAAAATAACGGTTCTCGTAAATCGACTAAAAAAGAGGAGCCCAAGCCACGGCCTCCACGTCATTTAAGAGAAGCACAAAATGTCTCTAATGTTTTGGTGTCGTCTTCTCAAGAAAGTCAGAATCATGTGGTATCTCCTTCAGCATCACCACCTCCTCTTTCTGCTGACAAACAACAGATTGCTGTGTCAGTATCTTCTCAATCTTTAGTTGATCAAATGATTTTGCGGCCAGCGCATAAAGAGCAACCTTCTTCACAATTAAGTGAGACGCTTTCAGTTTTTCAACTTTTAACCACGCCTTCTACAGATGCGGTATTGTCCATGTCTGTCGCTCCAGCAATGGTGTTTCACAATGAAATGCAAATTGTGCGTGCGGGAAGAGGAATTTTAGATCAAAGTAAAAAGAATACGGCTTTATGGACCTATGCAATTAAAACGAAAGAGAGTATTGCAACAGAGCATATAGACTTTAAGCTCGATCAGACCGGTATCGTTTTAGGAATCAATGGCTTAAGCGAATGGGCAAATAGAGCGTTTTATATAGGTGGTTTTGGCAGTTATGACCACGCACGCATTGTGCATGCACGGGGGGGAACCAGCGGTATTAATAGTTATGGTATTGGCGCTTATGTCACTTATTTGGACTATAGTGGATGGTATCTTGATAGTGTTTTAAAATATAATCATTATCAGAATACTCTAAAGGCGGTTTCAACGAATGGTTTAGGGATTGAAGGAACCTATACGCAATGGGCAGTAGGAACCTCCTTTGAAGCCGGTTATCGGATTCAGACATCCAAGAACAGTTGGTTGCAGCCTTATGGACAATTTACATGGTTGCAAGTTGAGGGCAAAGAAATCAAGTTATCGAATGACATGATCGGTAACATGCGTCCCTTCACTTCATTACGCAGTGAGGTTGGCTTATCTTTAGGGTATGAATTTGGCTCTCGTATGGCTTCTTCATCACAGGCATATATTACAGCAGCATGGTTGCGTGAGAATAAAGACGATAATCAGACATTGATTAATGAACAACATCCATTTAGCACGGACTTGTCAGGCAATGCGGGTAAATTAGGCATAGGTTTAAGCAGTTTTGTGAGTGAGAAGTTGAAATTATATGGTGAGGCCCATTATGTTAAAGGGCGTAAAACAAAACAATCCCTTCAGGGCATTATAGGGGTACGTTATAGTTTTTAACGATATGGTTATTTTTTGATTTATTTCAGTGTGTGAAGGGATTTTCAAACCGAGATACGAAGTGTTTAGATCCGTTTCTTAAAAAAAAGGTTTTCATAAAAGCTATATATTTTTCGCGTTGGGTTTTTGTTATAATTTTTTATTGCTTAAATGGTAATTTTGATGGGAGGCGTTTAGGAATATAAAGAGAGCTCAATATTTTTACTGAGAGGCGGCAATACATCTTATGATGGGAGGAGGAAGTGCTGGTATTCCTATTGAAGTCTTCTTTACAATTTATTCTATATTTTTGAGAATTTGTGTAGATTTTTGCAGAGTCACTTGGCAAAGGGCCGCTTGCTCGTTATAGAAATGGCTAGAGAATGTTATCAATAGAATAAAGGTGGTTAAATGGCTTTAGAGCGTACTTTTTCGATGATTAAACCAGATGCAACACGTCGTAATTTAACGGGCGCAATTACTAAAATGCTTGAGGATGCGGATTTGCGTGTTATTGCATCTAAACGTGTTTGGATGAGTAAGCGTGAGGCTGAAAATTTTTATGCTGTGCATAAAGAGCGCCCTTTTTTTAGCGAATTGGTTGAATTTATGTCTTCTGGTCCAACAGTTGTACAGGTTTTGGAAGGAGAAAACGCCATAGCTAAAAACCGTGAAGTAATGGGGGCTACCAATCCTAGTGATGCAGAAGAAGGAACAATTCGTAAGGTTCACGCTTTGTCGATTGGTGAAAATTCTGTTCATGGATCCGATAGTGCTGAAACGGCAAAAACAGAAATCGCTTTTTGGTTTTCTGAGATAGAAATTGTTGGTTAATAAAAGCGTAAATAAAAAGCAAAAATCCGAAACACTGTGTTTTGGGTTTTTGCTTATAAGATTATAGATCTCTTTGGCAGATATGTAGATTCATCGTTTTTTCCACTTTTAATATTGCAACTGTTTTTGTGGAGAGATAAAGCCTATTTATTTTTTTGAATGCCTTTTAACTGTGCGCCAATTTTGGCAGTGACGGGTGAAAAAGTGCTGTAATTGTTTCATCATCAATAGATTTGAAATAAGTCAATCTTACGGTATTCTTATCTCTTGTTTAAGTGGCAGAAAAGGTAGATTATCATTAAAAATCAAGAGACTATTTCATGAGATGACGTGTTTTAAACCGGCGCGAAAATAATCCCATCCTGTCCACAATGTAAGAAGAGCAGCAATCCACAGCATTGTAATGCCAAATTCTACTGTGTAAGGAAAAACTTTATTACCAGCGGGTCCTGCTAAAAGAAAGACAATAGCAACCATTTGTACAAAAGTTTTCCATTTTGCAAGACGAGAGACTGGAACGCTCACTTTTAATTCAGCTAAATATTCACGCAATCCTGATACAAGAATTTCTCGACAAAGAATGATAATGGCTGCCCATAGAGTCCATCCAGCAATAGTACTGTCTGCGGCAAGTAAGAGCAAGCACGCAGAGACCAGAAGTTTATCGGCAATTGGATCTAACATGCGACCAATATTGGATGTTTGTTCCCAAATACGGGCAAGGTAACCATCAAGAAAGTCAGTAATGGATGCAATAACAAAAATGGAAACGGCAATCCAGCGTGCGATATCGCTTGATTGTAGACGTCCTTCTACAAAAAAGCAGGCAACAACCATTGGGACTGCAATAATTCTTGCATAAGTTAAAAGATTTGGAAAAGAAAAAGTATGATTTTTCATAGAGCTATTTTTAATTCTTGTAAAAGAGAATATATCCCCTAAACGTAACAAGGCTAAGGTAATGAAACAAGCTTATTTTTCATGAAAATGGTTATGAATTTTTTGTGCAATTGTGACAGATATTCCTGTAACTTTTTTCAAGTCTTCAAATGAGGCATCAGCAATCGCCTTGGCACTTCCGAAATGATGAAGCAACGCACGCTTTCTTGTCGGACCGATATTTTCGATTTCATCAAGTGGATTTTTGAATGTTGCTTTTTTTCGTTTGATTCTATGCGTTCCAATGGAAAAACGATGGGCTTCATCACGCAGACGTTGCAAAAAATAGAGGATGGGATCACGGGGGGGAAGTGTAAAAGAAGGCATACCTTTTATAAAAAATCGTTCACGTCCCGCATGACGGTCAACACCTTTGGCGATTCCAATAACGGTGATCAAATCATTTAATTGTAATTCAGCAAGTATTGTATGGACACTGTTGATTTGTCCTTCACCACCATCAATTAAAATAAGATCAGGCCAAATGGGAAAAAGGTCATAGTCTTGTTCTTTTATGTCATGACTTTTATGGGGCAAACCATGTTCTTTGAGAAGACGTGAAAATCTTCGTTTAATCACTTCTTTCATCATGCCAAAATCATCGCCAGGCGTTATATCTGTTGAGCGAATATTGAATTTGCGATATTGATTTTTAACAAATCCCATTTGACCAGCAACAATCATAGCACCTACAGAATTTGTTCCCATAATATGAGAATTGTCATAGACTTCTATACGACGTGGAGGAAAAGGGAGTTGGAATGTTTTAGCAAGCCCTTGAAGCAATTTTGTATGGGTCGCTGTTTCAGCAAGCTTATGTTCAAGTGCTTCATGAGCATTGAGATAGGCATGATTAACAAGCGTTTTCCGTTCACCTTGCTTGGGTAAAGAAAGAGATATTTTGTGATTTGCTTTGAGACTCAATGCTTCTGTAAGAAGTGTCTTTTCTTCGATTTCTTCGGACAAAAGGATGCTTTTGGGAAGTGGTCTGTCGTCATAAAATTGGGTAAGAAAACTTGCTAAAATTTCAGTACGAGAAAAGGAGGGGTCTGCTTTAGGAAAATAGGCTCGGTTTCCCCAATTTTGCCCCATGCGAAAAAAGAACACTTGAATACAGGTCATTCCTTCCTTTTGTGCAATTGCAAAAACATCTGCTTCTTTTATCGTTTGAGGATTAATACCTTGATGGCTTTGAATATGAGAAAGGGCAGATAAGCGGTCACGATAAGAAGCAGCTTGTTCAAAATCAAGATTTTCTGCGGCTTTATGCATAGCTTGGACCATATCATTTTTAACAGATTGATCTTTTCCTGAAAGGAACGCTTTTGCTTCTCTCACCAGTTCTTTATAATCACGATCACTAATTTCATGGGTACAAGGTGCAGAACATCGCTTAATTTGATAAAGCAAACAGGGGCGCGTACGGTTTTCAAAAATTGCATTGGTACAGGTCCGTAATAAAAAAGCGCGTTGTAAAACATGAATTGTTTGTGTTACCGCACCAGCAGAGGCAAAAGGACCAAAATAATGAGCTTTTTGTGTTCGAGCACCACGATGTTTGTAAAGTGCAGGGGCTCGATGATCATCTGTAATCATAATATAAGGAAAGCTCTTATCATCACGGAGTAATACATTAAAATGTGGATGCAATCTTTTGATGAGATTTGCTTCTAAAAGGAGTGCTTCTGTTTCTGTGTGGGTAACAATAAATTCCATATGATATGTTGCGCGAATCATGCGGGTAATACGATTATTATGTCCTTGTTCACGTGCATAGTTTGAGACACGTTTTTTGAGATTACGGGCTTTTCCAACATAGAGAATATCACCATTTTCACCAATCATCCGGTAAACTCCCGGCTTATGTGGAAGGTGTCTCACAAATTCTTGTATGAATTTGACACCTTGGAATTTTTCATTGTTTTGACTGGCATTGTTCCACGTAATATTAGAGAGAAAAGAAAGATTTTCTCGTTTACTTTGCGGACAATTTGTATTGTTTCTTAAGATCATTCCATTTATCAAGAAATGCTTTTTGTTTACTCTTTATATTAGGTAATAATTATTTATGTCTTTAGTTTTTTTATAAATAATACCTTATAGCATAAAAATATGATTTTAGAGTGCCTGTTTTTCATAAAAAATGATTGGAATAGGAAATCCATAATGATTAAGAGGCGAGACTTTCTAAAAGAAAAAATAATTACAAAGTAAGATATTGGTTTATAAAGATAATTTATCATTCTTTACATTGAATTAAACGCATAAATAGCGTAAGATTCTCTCATTTCAAATCTATTCCATATTAAATCAATCAAAACGATGTCTTTTGCATATGACAAGCAGGAAGAGCCCGTGTGGAGTAAAACTATACAAGAAAAGACTAAAAATTCTTCTTATGAGTTGTCTCAAATGCTAAGGACTGTTGCAATATTAAGGGCTGGAAAAATGCATGATGCCACCAACTTACTCCTTTATGAAGCGTAAAGATGGTGGGATTCAATGACATTGATCATTATACGATTCACATGATCGTTATAAACTTATTATGAGTCTATATTGATATTATCCCCAAAATAAAAAAATCCCATCGCCTTTGTATCTTACAAAAGGGTATTTAAATTTAGGAAAAATATAAGAGCAATGTCTAACTGAATAGCTGTTCTTTTTGAAGCCATTTATGCGTTATTTGGGCATGTTCATCTTGTCCAAGACGGTTGATAAGAAAAGGGCTGAGCTGTTTCATTTCTTCTTCCAAAAGATAGGGAGGGTTGATAATAATCATCCCACTTCCATTCATAGTAGGTAGACTTGAACTTTTTCGAATACGCATTTCAAGCTGTAGAATCTTAGGAATTCCTGTTTGATAAAGCGCGTGAAGAAAATGTTCAATTTCTTTTTCATATTTAACGGGATACCATAAAGCGTAGATCCCTCCAGAAAAACGACGATAGGCTTTCATTAATCCTTCAATAAGGCGGGAAAATTCTCCAGTTTTTTCAAACGGAGGGTCAACAAGAATAAATCCACGTTTTTCTTTTGGGGGTACATGAGCGTTTAAGGAAAGCCAACCGTCCAAATGCAGCACTTTTGTCTGATAATCGCCGGCAAAATTTTTTGCTAAAATATGATAATCTTCATTGTGCAATTCTATTGCGGTGAGGCGATCTTGTTTCCGTAATAATTGACGAATAAGAAAAGGAGATCCAGGATAAAATACAATTTCTTTTTCCCCTTTATTGAGGGCAGCAATGATATCACACCATGGACAAAGGAGCGCGCTTAAATCTTCCGGGATAGGCGTTGAAAAAAATTTTTGCACACCATCGCGCCACTCTTCTGTTTTTTGAGCTTCTAAAGAAGAGAGGTCATAAATGCCGATACCAGCATGCGTATCTATAACGCGAAAAGCTTTTTCTTTGCGTTTGAGGTACTCTACAATGCGGGTGACAATAATGTGTTTAAAAACATCAGCAAAATTGCCAGCATGATAAATATGCCGATAATTCATGGAAGAAACTCTATCATTTGTATAACTCTATCAGATTATTAGCATAGAATAATAGAATTGATATCCATAAAAAGTTTTTTGTAGAAATGATTCTACCATCAAAAAATTCTCCACTTACATATAAAATATTAATGTCACGGGAGCTCTTACTTTATTAGGATTTTAAATCTTTTATATGAAAATTAGACAAGAAGAGGGCAAACATTTCAATGGAAACTCTTTCCTGAATAAAGATGCAAGCTGACATCGTTATATTCTCCAATATTGCGACTTATTTTCTAGTCTCCTTGACACTCAAGCTCGTCTATAAGAGCTATTATTTCTCTATGCTAACCTTGCGTGTGATGTGCAAGTAAATGATCTTTATAAATTAATATATTTTATGCGTTAACTAAGACATATTTACAGATATGATCAGGCACATAACTGTTGTCTAATATGCATTTTAAGCGAGCTCCTATTGCGATATTACACTTAATATTTAGAAACGTATGAGGTTGCATCTTTTTAAAATTTGATTGATGGGTTGACGATGGTTATTATTTATATTGTTTATAAAACAATTGATAACAGGATTCTTGCAAGACAAAGAATTGTTAAAAATATTATTTGCAAGAGATAGGTCTTAAGGCAACTTTAATGTTAGATGATGTGTCGCAGAAAATGGTTCAGGGAATATACTTTTAAAAAAATTTTCAAATACATGTCAAATTTTTATAGAAGCCTATATGATATTATTCTTATTGGTAGAGTTTTTTTGAAAGAGTTATTTTCAATTGGATATACGATACCATTTTTTAAAGAAAAGATATTGAATATAATCTTTGCAGAAAGATGATCAGTTCAAGAGATCATATGAAATTTCTTCAAAAAAAACTTTAAGCCTTTTGAACTTTGCATAAAGTCGTTTATCATTTTTGAGTGGTTTGTGTTATAATCCCCTAAAAAGGGATGAGAGGATAAAAGTTCGTTTATGTCATTTCCATTAAGAAGCGTGTGATTGCTTTTTGGTTGAGAAAAAAATATATTAAGTAAGATACGATATTTGATACTCTCTTCAGAGGTAAGTGAGATAAAATCTAAAAGCATAGAGTTAGAGAGAGTAATGGGCAATATTTTTTCACCGACACATTTAATTATAATTTTATTGCTTATTTTTGTGCTTTTTGGACGCGGTAAAATTTCTGAATTAATGGGCGATATTGCTAAGGGAATTAAAGCCTTCAAAAAGAATATGAAGGAAGAAGAGGGGATCATTGAGGATAAAGTTGAAATGGCAGCTCCCTCCCAAATAATTGATAGAGAATCTCAACAATCTCAGCCGTTATCGACAAAACATACAGCAACACGCAGAAAGATTTCTTCTCACTCGAAAGGAGGCAAGACATCTGTTGCTAAAAAACAGGGTATCAAATAACAAAGACGTCATTATCATTGTATATTAATTTTTTATCAGGAAGTCGAGTTAAGCGATGTTTGGGATTGATGGACCAGAACTTATCGTAATCTTACTTGTTCTGATCATTGTTGTTGGACCAAAAGATTTACCTAAAATACTCAAGACAATAGCAAAGGTAAGAGCTTATATGTATTCAACCGCAAATGAACTTCGTCATCAGTTTGATGATGTCATAAAACAAATTGAGCTTCATGATGTGCAAAATACATGTTCAGATATGAACGATTCGAGCAAGAAGTTGGAAGAGACTTTTGATTCCATTCAAAATACATTAGAGGATGTCCACGATAATTTGGATGTTAGGGCAACAAACCATAAGTTAGAAAAAAATAAAGAAATTTTGGAATATGATCAAAAGGCAATTAAGAAAGATATAGCAGTTTCTATCGTTTCTCATCATTCTGAAGGCGTTTCTGTTACTTCTAAAGATAAAGAAGCAGTGTCATGAATGTAAAAAAAGATGAAGTTGATGGCAATATGGCGCCACTTTTAGAACATTTAATTGAACTTCGTCAGCGAATTATTTCTACCCTAGTTGCATTTATGATTGCTTTTATGATGTGTTTTTTTGCTAAAGATTATATCTTAAATTTTTTACTATGGCCGTATCAATGGGCAATGAAAATAGCAGGGGGACATCCTGAGAGTATACGTTTGCAATCAACGCAAGTATGGGAAACTTTTTTAACAAAGGTGAAACTTGCTGCTTTTGGAGGGATTATTTTATCTTTTCCCTATATGGCTTTCCAGTTTTATAGTTTTATTGCACCAGGTCTTTATAAAAATGAGCGTATGGCTTTTTTACCATTTCTCATTGGGGGGCCTCTTTTATTTTGTATTGGGGGAGCGTTTGTTTATGCTTTATTAGTACCCATAATACTCTGGTTTAGTCTTTCTCAGCAATTTCTTCCAGATGCTCATTTAAAAATAGAGTTTATCGTGCGTATTTCCGATTATTTGAGCTTTATGACGTCGTTTATCCTTATTTTTGGTTTGATTTTTCAATTGCCCCTTGTCATCAGTCTTTTAACAAAAGTTGGACTTTTAACGTCTCATGATTTGGTATCTAAACGAAAATGGTTTATTCTTTTCTCTTTTATTATTGCGGCGATGATAACGCCGTCGGATTTTTTTACGATGTTTGCAGTAGCTTTACCAACAATAGCGCTTTATGAGATCTCCATTTTAATTGCTTACAGTATAGAAAAGAGAAGAAAATCCGCTTAAAAAAAATGTATAATCTTACGCGATGAGAAATAAATAAAAACAATATAGAATAAAAAATAATATAAATGAGGAATTTTGATGCTTGATATTAAGTGGATTCGCGAAAACCCTGAAGAATTAGATAAAGCGCTTGTCAGTAGAGGTCTTGAACCACAAGCTGAAAGGTTAATGCAACTTGACTTGGCACGCCGGTCACATGTTGCTAAGGTACAATTGGCTCAAGAACGTCGCAATGCGGTTTCAAAAGAAATAGGACAAGCTTTAGCTCTATCTGATCAGCAAATGGTGGAACGCCTTAGAGCAGAAATTGAAGAAATTAAAATCTTTCTTTCCTCAGCAACAGCGGAAAAAAAACAACTGACGAAAAGTCTTGAAAAAATTCTTTCAGCACTTCCCAATGTTCCATTGGATGATGTTCCAGAAGGCAAAGATGAAAGTGATAATGTCGTCATTCGACATTTTGGGACACCTCCAACCTTTAATTTTACACCAAAAGAGCATTTTGATCTTGGTCCAAATCTCAAGCAGATGGATTTTGAACGGGCTAGCCGTTTGTCTGGAACACGTTTTACGGTACTTTCAGGGGCGTTAGCACGGTTAGAGCGTGCATTGGGACAATTTATGCTTGATGTGCATGTCGATGAGCATGGTTATACAGAAATTTCAGTGCCTCTTCTTGTTCGTGATGAGATTGTTTATGGAGCAGCCCAATTGCCGAAGTTTGCTGAAGATCTTTTTCAGACAACAGATGGGCGATGGCTTATTTCTACAGCAGAAGTGCCCTTAACCAATTTGGTTAACAATGAAATTCTTGAAATATCAGATTTGCCACTACGATTTTCTTCTTTGTCTCCCTGTTTTCGCTCAGAGGCAGGAGCCGCCGGTCGTGATACGCGCGGTATGTTGCGTCAGCACCAATTTTGGAAGGTTGAAATGGTCTCGATTACCAGTGAAGAACAGTCTCTCACTGAATTGGAACGTATGACGGAATGTGCAGAAGATATCTTAAAACGGCTTGGTTTGCCTTTTCGTACAGTGGTTCTTTCTACAGGGGATATGGGGTTTGCAGCACGTAAAACCTACGACATCGAGGTTTGGCTTCCTGGTCAAGCATGTTATCGTGAAATTTCTAGCTGTTCCGTTTGTGGAGACTTTCAAGGTCGTCGTATGAATGCGCGCTATCGTAAAGAAGGTGAGAAAAAATTGCATTTTGTTCATAGCCTTAATGGTTCTGGTACAGCTGTTGGCCGTTGTCTTATTGCTGTACTTGAAAACTATCAACAAGCTGATGGATCAATTATTGTTCCAGATGTTTTACAACCCTATATGGGAGGCATCCGTTGCATTACTGCTTAAGTTTGTGAAAGGAGAGACAATATGCGTTTATTGCAAAGAGGTTATGGTATGCAAACGCAAGGTTTTGCCATTTTTAAAGAAGCGGTTTGTAGGGACGATAAAAGTGCACCTCCATTAGAGAGTGAATGATACTATGGGGCAAAAGGGTATTTTACAGTTTCGTGAGGAGCTGGCTGCTCTTGTACTAAAAATGCGTAGCAAAGGCATTGATGACGTGCGTTTTTTTTCGGTGTTAGAGAAAGTTCCACGTCAACAATTTGTTTCTGCTCCGTGGTTTAATAGTGCTTATGATAATAAAATTATTCCCCTTGAGTGTGGTGAATATATGGAACGTTTGGAAGAACAACTGTTAATTCTTTCGGCACTATCATTGAAAAAAAAGCATCGTGTTTTGGAAATTGGTACAGGATCTGGTTTTTGCACTGCTCTTATGGCATGTTTGAGTGACCGTGTAACAACGATTGATCGTTATAAAACACTTGTTGATTTAGCACGTCAAAAATTTCAAACTTTGGGCATTGAAAATATTGTTATACGGCAGATTGATGGAAGTCATAATGTGACAGGTTTGGGAGCATTTGATCGCATTCTTATTTGGCCATCACGTTCTGATGAACCCAAGGAATTTTTAGAACTTTTAGCTGAAAATGGAATTCTTATTCAGGCGATAGGACCAGATGAAGGGGTACAAACGGTGACGCGCTATACAAAAATTGGTAGTCGATTTGAGTGTTTAGAGCTGTTTCAAGTGCGTTATCAACCTTTTATTAAAGGTGCTGCAGAAATACTTTAGTCTTTAAAATTTAAGAAATAGCGCAAATTATTTCACTCTTTTTATTTTCTGTTAAATTCACTTTGATCTTAAATAAGGATATTTATGAATAAAACATCTCATTTTAACTCTTCGGTAATTTAAAAAAGCTTTAATGGAGTGAGTTGAGTATTGAGAGTGAGCAAAACGATGTGTTTAAAAGCTTTGGATAACATTTTCCGGCATAATTTTCAGAGAATAACTTTTTTAGCGGTGATTATTATTGTTGCTGGTTGTAGTTCTGGTACACAACGTTTTTCCAATATTTTCTCTCATCATACGGTATCATCTCAATCAAATATAGCGAACTCTATGTCTACAGATCCACGAATGCTATCGTATGGTGCGGGTATGATACAAAGCACTGAACTCCCCCCTGTAGACTCAAGTGATGATTCGTGGATTGATGACAATTCTTCCTATAATTCTTCACAGCAAGGTAGGAGAGTTCTTTCTGATGGTCGCGTTATGGGGGATCCTCCACGTAATCTTGGAACGCTTTCTCGTTCACAAATGGATAACTCTCCTATTTTTCGGCAAAACTCTTATATTGTCCAGAGTGGAGATACACTGCTCAGTATTGCAAGACAAATAGGGGTTAGTGTTGAGGCATTAAAATCAGCAAATGGTATAAACAGCAATGCTATTTATATCGGTCAGGTCCTTGTGGTTCCAAGCAGGCGTACATTAGCAACTTCAAAGACCTATAATAATAATGATTGGGCAGCTTCAACAGCAGAATCTTCATTCCAATCTCAAGTGACGTCTTCTATAAAGCACAAGAAGACTTCTCCTATATATAAAGCGCCTATAACAACGCCACCTTCTACACAGATGAACAGACCAAATTCTGAAAAAAATTCTTCTAAACAGATGAAGCAATTGAATCATGAGTCTGGTTTATCAAGTACAGATAATATTGTGACTCCGCAAGCCACAGGAATTTCTAAGATGCGTTGGCCCGTACGAGGGCGTTTGTTAAGCCAGTTTGGTCAAAAAAAGGGAACAATAATGAATCGAGGAATAGACATTGCTGTACCTGAAGGCTCATCGGTAAAGGCGGCAGAAAATGGTGTCGTTATTTACGCGGGAGATGGATTAAAAGAATTGGGTAATGTTGTTATGATTCGACATGAAAATAATATTATCACTATTTATGGATGTAATAGTAAGCTTGTTGTTAACAAAGGACAAAGGATAAGACGTGGTGATGAGATTGCTAAGTCTGGTATTTCTGGAAATGTTAAAACGCCACGTGTTTATTTTGAAATGCGTAAGAATTCATTACCGGTTAATCCTCTTAAATATTTAGAAAACTAATTGATTGAGGATTTTAAATTGGAATAATCTTATAGTTTATAAATATTTCATGAAAGATAATTTATTTTTTTAATCAATAATATCCATCAGAATATTTTAAATCTTCTAGAGCTTTTGCTTTTAAAGCTAATTCTACAATAACATGATCTTTCTGCTTGATTTTTCCTTGTAGATGATACAAGTCCCCTAGCAATGTTTGAGGAGTTGAATAATCAATCTGTTGTGTTGTCCCTTTTTTCAAAGCTGTTCATATTTGATAAAGTATTGATGTTCTTTAGCATGACATGCGATCATCGAAAGGTGTTTTCCCATGCCTAATATTTTTCCCCATATCTAATATAATGTGGCAGGAGACAATTATTAGTTTAGAAAAACAGTTCGTTAAGTTCATTAAATATTATCCTCTTTGTGATTATGAAGGTATAAGATGATAACATCATACGATTGGTAGCACCCAATGTCCTAATTGCTCTTGCATTTAAGAGAGAGCATGCGTATTTGATTTCTTATCATAAAGAGTTTTATCTTCATGTTCATTTCATAAGTGTGATGTGCAAAAAAGTTATTTTGATTGATTCCAAAGGTTTGAAAGGAGAGTATTTAACGGTATTAAACTTTATCGTTCGACATTAAAAATGATGAATTATCTCTCTAGATGAAAGTTTTTTCATTAGAAAAATTAATTTTGTACCATTTATTAAGTGAGTGAGTTATTAAGTGAGTGAGCAGGCTTATAGTGTAGGATATATAACCCAAGAAAAATAAACCTGTTTTTTACATTTTTTTCTTATTGTATTCTGTCTCTTAAGGATTTATTACATTTTTATAAGGCTGAGATTACATTATATCCTTATCATTTTTTATAATAAATTATTGAAGAAAGTTTTTCTGAATCGGAATTTTGTTTTAATAGAGTGGGAAATACCGGAAGTTTAACGAGTAGGAGATAAAAATGTTTATTACGAACGCTTATGCTCAAGGTGCAGGCGATGTTTCCAGTGGAATTTCATTTGTTAGCGTTATCCCACTTATTTTAATTTTTGCAATTATGTATTTTTTTATCATCCGTCCGCAGCGTGCACAAATGAAAAAGCGACAGGAAATGCTTAATGCAGTACGTCGCGGTGATACAGTTATAACGGGTGGTGGTGTTATCGGCAAGGTTACGAAAGTTCACGACGAGAGTGGTGAATTAGAGGTCGAAATTGGTGATAATATGAATATTCGTGTTATGCGCTCGACATTAGCTGATGTGCGCGTTAAAGGTGAGCCGATTGCAGAAAAGAAATCAAAGCTTAATACTAAAACAAAAATACCACAAAAGTCTAAGTCTAAAACGACTGAGAAAGAAAAAGTGAATATCTCTAAAGAGAAAAAAGCTATATCAAAGGAAAATAAGGAAAAAACATTTTAAGGTGTAAGTGCAATTTACACCATTTTTACAAGCGTTTTTATAAAAAATATAACAATATAAAGACAATTTCGTGAGGAGGAATGTTTCTTATCATCACGACAAAAAATGGTGTCTTTGTTTTCTGTAGGCTATCCAAATTAAAGCAACGGTTTTATTTATGTTAAGGTAATTTTTTCTGTCTTTTAAACAGTATCCTTATTTCTCACAAAGAGAAGCTTCTTATTTTTGTGTCAATTAAGCTGAGAAAAATTTTTAAAGGTAGGTTAAGCGTAGCATTTAGTGGCAGTTTATAGCTAATTTTTCATATATTTGTTGTATGCTCCGATCAAAGTTTTATAGCAAAAATTTCTACTTCAATATTCTGATGAACTATGATTAACATATTACGGCTTTATATTTACCGTTAAGTTTTATGCTGAAAAGTAAAAGACAAGAGGATTATTCAAAAGTAAAGGGTGCTTATTCATGTTCGATGCAATTCAAATTCGTGAAGCACATTTTCCAAGTCGTGCACCTATTGATGCTTATGGAAATGGTGGATTTCGTTTTGCTGATATGTCACATAGAGGTTCTATTATTTGTGTCCCATCAGGAATTTATGGCATTGATATGGCAGGGCCTATTCCCACTCAAGGGGATCTATCTCGTGTTTTAGAAGAAGCATCTGAGATTGAAGTTTTATTAATAGGGACTGGAATTGAATTATTACGATTACCTGAAGAGTTACGGGGTCTTTTAGGGGAAAAGCGTATTTCATCAGATACAATGAGTACAGGAGCAGCGGTGCGTACATTTAATGTTTTACTGGCTGAAGATCGCGCTGTTGCGGCGTTATTATTTGCGGTAGAGTGAAGTATTTTTTAATAAAATAAATGATCTCGTCTAGCATACAAGATGAGTACAATTATTACGTTGTGCTGCAAAATACCGCCGTTTAAAGCGGTAATATAAAGGAACATAAATTATATAACTTAACGCATTAAGTGTATTTTAAATACATTAGTAAGTATTCAGAGCGGGGCTAACTTGTAATGTCTCGTGAATCATAGAGGTGATAAGCTTCTAGCACTTGAGATGGTTTATAAGGGGTATTTTTGTTTTTTTTAAATCACGTGTCAGCTCCGCTTGTGGCGTGCAAGAGAATAGTTTTGATTACTTGCAACATGCAATAGGTTTGAAATGAAATAATTTTATACAATATTCGGTTTTTTAACTCAACATGCAAAAATAAATTATCATTATAAATCAATGTCTTGATAACAATAGAATTTTATAGAGCGCAATTGGATTTTTGATGAACAGGGGGGGAGAGGTTTTTTTATTTTTAGGATGGGAAGAAGGCTAATAAGTTGATGAAGTCTTTGTGATCAGTGCATTTTTTATAAAAGTGCCTTGTTATCTATTCAGTCAAAAAGTGTTTTGCATTGTTCTGTTGTCTAAGTTTCACTATACATGTTAAGATTAGTTTTTAGGTGTTTTTAGCATAAGCCGGATAAGATAAATTTTATCCAAAAAATGAACTATTTAATTTTTAAAAACTTTCTTTCTGGAAAGAAAAGTGATTAGAAAAGAAGTCTTAATTCATCATACATTAAGAGGCACATTGAAAATGTCTTATTTTCTGAGCTTTATTTTTTAATATGAATAAAAAGAGAATTATTAATTTAATGGCTAAAAAAGGGGACGTTAATCGGTTCATAGAATGGTAGGTTCTCTTCCTTATTGTCTTGATATTTTACGTAACATAGATCGTGATCGCTATATATCAGTTTTATTTGCACCTAAAAAAAAGCGCCAAGCATTAGCTGCTCTCTACGCATTTAATGCTGAGATTTCTCGTATTCGTGAAAGTGTCCATGATCCACTCATTGGAGAAATACGATTACGTTGGTGGTATGATTCTATTGCGCATAGTGAAACACAAACGAGTGGAAATAATCCGATTTTGAGTGGTTTATTGACAGCAATAACTCTTTTTAATTTACCTAAGGCAGCTTTTTTACGTTATTGTGATGCACAAATTTTGGATCTTTACCGTAATCCAATAGAAACGCTTCACGATCTCGAGCACTATTGTGGTGAGACAGCAGGTATCATTTTACAGCTTTCTTGTCAGATATTGGATCCTGATATCGCACAAGATTTTACAGATATCTATGAACATGGGGGGATTGCTCAAGGATTAAGCGGTATATTACGTCTTTTATCATTCATGCAATCACGCTATCATTATTATTTACCTACTGATATTTTGAAGGTTGTAGGGGTAAATAGGGAGGATTTAGATTCTCATCGTCTCAGTGATCAACAAAAGGGCCGTATTGTTGAAGCTATGGTAGCATTATCACGCGATCATTATAGCAAATTTTACGTGCATTCTTGTGCTTTACCTAGAACTCTTAAGCCAGCATTTCTTCCATTATCCATTATACCAGCTTCTCTTCAAAAAGCTCTACAGCTGGGGGCAGCAGTTTTTCAAGAAAATACAACTTTGCCATTGATATATCGCTATTGGTTAATAACAAAAGCAGCAATAAGCAGTAACCCTCCAAAGATAGTGTAACAGAAATATACCCATGTCGGAATACGTAACATATAGACTGATTTTTTTCATATTGAGATAAAAGGGAATGCTGTAATATAGAACGCCACCCAGTTGCCAATTCACGGGCTTGTTTTAAAGAAATACCTCTCAAGGCCCCCAAGCTCATATCACTTACAACGCTTTTATTTATAATAATAATTCATTGTTTTGTACGTTGAATGAGAGTTCCAAATATCATAGGCTTCTCTCATGTCAAACTTGTTCATGTTGAATCAATCAAAATCACTTGCTTGCGCATCACAAGCGGGATTAGCGTGTGGATAAAATTTATGCAACAAAGGACTAAAAATGTTTCTTATGAACCGTCTTAAGTGCCAAGATCTATCGCAACATTTTAGGGCTGGAAAATAGTGTGATGGTGGTGCTCAATGGATTTATCGTTACGCTATTCACGGGTGCTATCGCGAAATGGGCTTGGGTACCTTGAGAAGTATTTCTTTAAAACAAGCCCGTGAATGTGCAATCCAATAGTGTTCTATTTTACGTGAGAGTCGTGACGCCATTAAAGAACGCAATAAATAAAAGCGTGAAGTAATGCGCAATCTCCATTACTTACAAGATGATACATTTATAGAATTTACAAAAGTTCATTAAAGGGATTTTGATAATATTTCCTATCTTTGTTATTTCATAACAGATGATAAAATAGACTGTCATTTAAACCAATACATAAGAGACCTTAATAAGATTAGCATATCCATTATGTGAGCATGCCTTAATAAGCGTATTCAGTTTCTTTAAGTTCTAATTTTGGTAGTTTTTTCACGATTTTCATTGTCTCTAAACTTACAGTAATAACCCTTTGAAACAATTCTAGAGGGTAGGCAGGGTTTCCAACGGTCTCAACAGCATAGCGATTGGCATCATTCACAATACCACTCTTTTTATCAGTCTTTACACATTGACGACCCATAACCCATTCAAGGGCGGGTCTACCATTTACGATATACTCATAAGCTTCAAGAGGGATATCTGTTATGATGATATTGCTGTTATAAATAACTGTTGTTTTATCCTTTTCCTTACTATTCTTAACTTTTGCGAATTTCATTTCTTTAACGTGGTAAAATTCTTCTGGATTAGAAATATCTGTCTGTTTTGGATTGCCTTTTTTAAAGGTCACTGGATAAGGCTCTACATCTTCATAATTTACGTGCAAATGACCCAATTCACGTCCTGCTATCACAAATTTCCAAAAATCATCAGTACTCTTTACACAAGGGATACGAGGCAATTCTTTGCATAAATTATCAGCATAGCGAGCACGATAATCTTCCGAATGTAAGATTCCGTAAACATAATAGAATAGATCATCTTTCGTAATTTTTTCATTCGGATAAGCTGCTTTAAAATGGTCTAGACCTTCATCCGTAATGGCATCACGCCTCTGTAAACCAGCATTTTTGCTTTCCTCTGTAGAAATCGTAAATAAATGGGATTGTTTTTCACTTTTACTTTTTGAAACCGAAGCATCTTCGTAAAGATACCGTGGAAAACATTGACCTGTATCTATTGCGTGAAAATCAGGTAAATCCTTAGTCATAAGTACAGAAAAACCACTTCTTGCTCCTATGCCTGTAATTTGTATTACTCTATTTTTAACGGCTTTTCCC
>NZ_CABFVS010000012.1 GCF_902150025.1 Bartonella massiliensis | reverse complement strand
ATAGGAAATATCTGCGGCATTTGATAAACACCATCATTAAGATCTCGACTATAATAAAGCCATTGTTGTGTAAAAGGACGATAAAGACTTTGCGTAAGGCAATGTCTTTCAAAGTTAAAAGTTTTTTCTTTGACCAAATCTCGTTTGAGATTATGACTCCAACTTATCTTTTTTTCATCTGAATTAACAAAATCATTTGCAGAGTTTGCACGCAACTTATGATCAGCATATACATAAGTATCATTAAAACGTTCTACTTCGCTATTATAGAAGACAATCATATTACTCATGTTTTGTGATAAAGCTTCACGGCTTGAGTTATAAACCCAAGTATCACGACTTGTCATAATACCACGAGAATAAGTTTCAAAAAGCTTTTTATCATGCCCTTTTTTAACACCTATTGCTAGGAATGTTTTAAAACTTTCATCACGTTGATTAATCCAATCATTATACTTGTCAGGTATAATTATTTGCCAACCGTTTTCATGTGTAATGCCATCAACGCTACTAAAGGATTCTATAATCGTGAGTTTATCTTTTGTCGTGAGATCATTACCAATATCATGATAGTAAATTTTACAATCTCCAGAGACATTAGGATTTTTGATAAATAGTGTTACGGCAATACCCGTCATACTTCCATTACCAAAAACATTCTCACCTTCTTGAGCAGCTCCATTGCTTAACATATTTTTACGAATATCACCCCGTAAATTGAGCACGTAAATACTGGTAAATTCTTTGGCTAAAGATTTACGCAAGCTGTCCATTGTTGGCTTTTCTATGTAACTTGAACCAGAAACAAAGCCGATTACCCCTGCATCACCAATACGGTCACTAGCCCAACGGATAGCACGAATATAACTATCATAAAGCGCTCGTATGTTCGTGACTTTTGATTGAGCGGCATAAGTTTCACGAATACGGTTATCTAATATGGGATAAGGACTGTTCTTTGCATTGTCGTTTTCGTTTTTTTGTCCTACCGAATAAGGGGGGTTACCAAAAATAACTTTGATATCCAGTTTCTTTTGATGTTCTAAATATTCACTGTTTTCTTTGAGTATACCTTCCATAAGGTCTTTTTCTTTAAGCATCTGAAACGTATCAGCCAAACCAATATGTTTGAAAGGAATGTACTCTCCTTTCATAAGACTATGATAGGTCGATTCAATGTTAATGGCT
>NZ_CABFVS010000011.1 GCF_902150025.1 Bartonella massiliensis | reverse complement strand
CCAAAGCGCAAGTTGATGCTCTCAAGCAGGAAATATGGGCTGAGGTAAAGAATCTTAAAAAAATTTTTACTGATGATAAACCCATTTATTGGCCGGCTCTTGCTGATGCTGAATTGCTTTATACGCAAGATGGAAAAATTCAATGGCCAGACTGGGTGACGGATAAAACCAAAGTTGAAATCCAAGCATGGGGCGGTGGCGGTAGTGGTGGTAGAGCGTTTGGGATAGGATTAGGAGGAGGAGGTGGTGGAGGCGGTTGCTCGGTGTGGTATGGCTATAAAGTCAGTTTAAACGGTCACGAGAATATCATCATTGGTAAAGGAGGGGCTTCTATTGCAAAGAATTTTGTAAGCGGTAAGCCTGGAGAAACAACAACCATTGGCAAAAATTTTATTACCGCTACCGGAGGAAAGGGGGGTGGGGGAGCTGACGCCCGTATCTCTCACTCGATTACTGGGAGTACGACTTCCTTCTATTCAGGCTCTGGCGGTGCTGGAGGTACAGGTGGAAACTTTGGTTTAGCAACAGACGAACATCCAGGACTTGCCAAAGGCGGGAATGGTTATGCTGGAACGAATGGAATTACGAGCAAGACAAGCGGTAACGGAGGTGATGCTGGGGGTGATACATCAAGGGGGGGCGCTGGAGGGATAGGACAAGGTTTCTATAGTTCAGGAAAAGCAGGACGTGGTTTTGGGGGTGGTGGAGCAGGTTCTCATGGGACTGATTGTTCAAGCGGTGCTGGAGCTGATGGCGCTGTCCTTATAAGATTATGGAAAGATTAAATACAAAACAAGTAGCGCAAGTCAAATGGATGCTTGTTGTATAAGCGGGCTTTATATGATTTTTAAGTCTTTTTATCGCTCTTTCAAAGCCCTTTCAAAGAGCTTTTTTTGACTGACACTGTCAGTCTTATGAAAGAGTGCTGTTAATTGTTAATGTCTCTTCATTGATTTGGAGAGAAAAATGGCAATAGAATTTACATTTCGTATTCACTTTATGAAGGGTGGCAAGAAATCTGAGTTTTTAGCAATATTTAATCAGACAGCCTTTGGTGCAGTTGCAAAATCCTTGATGTTAACGTGCAAATTTATTCCCTTCATAAGTTTGTGCTTCTCTTTACGCATGAGGTGGAAAGACAGGATAGTGTTCGGCTTCATACGCTTCAATTAATAATACAAGAGTCTCCATTTGATCAAATTCTGGAGTGTTCTCTTGAGGTTGATTATCAAACAGTGCAGATACAATTTCTAAGGCTTCTTGATAATCCTCTTCAGTGCGAATAGGCTTAATGTTCATTTTTTTAATTTCTTTAAATTACACAATATTGATGTCATACTATTTAGATTGTAATAGCTTTAAAATTAATTGCAAAGAAGACTATCTATGACCACACGTAATCCTAACCGTTGCCCTACTCACCCAGGAGAGCTTTTAGCAGATATTATTCCAGAAACTGGTAAAACAAATTCAGAAATCGCACAAATGCTTGGTATATCACACCAACATCTTTGCGATATCTTGCAGGCAAAAAAGCCTATCTCCCCTTCTCTTCGGCTTGTCTTGGAAAGATGTTTGGGAATGGAGCAGGCATATGATTACGTATGCAAGCCAATTATGATGCTTGGCATGCGGATCGTGAAACAGATGTTAGCAAAGTTCCGGTACTCCACACTGTTTAAGTATATTACTAAGTCTCTAGAAACTTTTTTAAGTAATTTTATTGCTTTAACTTCTTTAATTTTAACTGCAATTTTACGCATGAAAGCAAGGCTAAAACGCCCTTGTGGCTTCAAATCTTCAAAGTCAAACAAAGATTCGCAAGGAACAACATTAAATTCATCAACACGTACCCAAGATTGCTTTTGCAAACCCGCACGCTGACATTCTATCTCAGGTACCTTTACGCTATACTGCAAATCATGAGGTTCTTGAGAAGTGATAGGAAACAAAAAAAGATGCTTTTCAGTTTTGACCATAACGCACGAAGGACGCGCTTTACGCCCCGAATGTTCACCGTTTTGCGCTTGTTCGTGCCATAAATAATAATATCGAACAACATCCCCCGCTTTAAACATGTTCATCACTATTTAAAATGTCATCTAAACCATGATCTAAATCGTCTAATATATTTTGAGGTGCATCTGCATAAGAAAAAGATTGTGCGTGAGAGCGCGCTTTTATTAATTCATGATATAAATCAACAGGAAGCATAATGATTTTTTCACGCCCTCGTTTCGTTAAAGCAACAGGCTTTGACATCGCCTCGTCTAAAATATCGCCTGCCCCGCGATTTACATCTGTAAAACTATATTTTTTCATCAGTACAGCCCTTTAATAGATAATACGTATTGTACGTATAATATGTATTATGTAAAGATGTTTTACAACGTACTGGAGAAAAAAGTACCCTTTTGTAATTGGAATAAGCCGTTCTCAGAGGGAATCTAATAAACTCTTCCCCACTTAGAAGCAGAGAAGAGAGGTTATGTTTTACCTTAAGCAACCTTTTTAATAGGGCTGTCTAAATTGGGTTCGTAAGATTTTAACAAAGACTCTATAATCGGAGGTGGTCTTAACGTTCCAAAATTTGTAATCATTGCCAAAATTTTCAGTGCATTTGGGGTTTCATCTTGAAGTTTTAAAATTAAAGCTTTTTCTATCGCATCCATAGTCTCAATGAGAGTATTAAAAGCCTTGTCTTCAACATCATCACGATCAGAAAACTGATACAACGCCATCCACAAATCGCATAAAAAATCAATACTAGTATTCATTGTACACCTCCATGGATTTGTTCTCTTAAACATGCCAAACCTCTAGAGGTAATTTTTGTAGAAGGCAGTATCTTTTCTGTACCATCTGGTCTTTGAATAGTAATCGCGGGGCAGTCCATAAAACCTTTCTTGATTTTATCTTGATAAGGCAACAGTGGCGCCCCTGGAGCACGTCGATAAACCCTATCGTGTTTGCGCAAATAATCGTTTAAATCCTTTGGTCGTATCTCTAACATCTTTGCTGCTTCAATAAGACCGAACAGCCCATCAGAGCGCTTTAAGCCATCTAAAGCTTCTGCTTTGGGTGTTAATTCAGCAATCACATGATCTTTCTGCTCTATTTGACTTTGTAGGTGATTCAAAACACCAAGCAAGGCTTCGGGTTTGGAGTAATCAATCTGTGGTGCGGCTATTTGTTTTTCCAATTCTTGCCAACGATCAATTATTTTTGCTCGTAAGGCAGTACTGTAACCAGAGACCAGAATTAAACATTCACGCTTTGGAAGGTTATAACAAGGGCGCGTTTCTCCTCTGCTATCAAGATAATAACCGCTAAAATTAACCACCCCAAATTTGGGGGCGTTAAGTTCTTCAAGCATTTTTTTGATATCACGCATAACATGGTCATGCCGTTTATCACATAGTTCAGCAATTTCACGACTGGACATAGTCTGAACGATTGCTTCACTAAAAGTGTTTTCTTTAGTTTCTATGAGAGTGTTCATGATGAACTCCTTACTACTTAGACGTTTCTTAATGACACTCTAAAAGAGCGCCGGGTGCTAAGAAACACGGTAGTAAGTCCGTCGTTATGTTTTCCCCGTAAGGGTATTTTATGACATAACTACACCCGACAAGATCCTTATATGCTACATACATATAATGAGTCAAAGCCTTTAAATTTGCGGAAGATTAGTTATTTCGGCAACCAATCCGCTTACTATCAAGGTGTTTCTTAGGTACCTGATTCGATAATAGGCACATTCCCGCCATATTGTCAAATAAAAATTTAACAAATCTACGCAAATAATCGCTTAAATCCTTTGGTCTCACTTCAAGCATTTTCGCTGCTTCAATAAGACCGAACAGCCCATCAGAGCGTTTTAAGCCATCTAAAGCCTCTGCTTTTGGTGTTAGTTCTGCAATAACATGATCTTTCTGCTCGATTTGGCTTTGTAAGTGATTCAAGACACCCAGCAATGCTTGAGGCGTTGAGTAATCGATTTGTGGTGTTGCTACTTTTTTCAAAAGCTTTTCGCATTTGATAAAATACTGACGGGCTTCATGTCCTTTGTCATTACGTTCTATCATGGAAAGGTGCTTAGCCATATCTAATGTGAGGTAGTATTCTTTAGAAGGGCGACCTCCTGAACTTTCGCTCAAAAAAGAGCAAAAGTTATAACCTTCTTTAAATTTACGTTCTTTAATACGACGAATAATCCAATCTTTAAAACTGGTTTTAACTTCTAAAAATGTATGCAAGTCACGTGCGTTTACTGTCTGGACAGTATCGCCATCAATGACTTGTTCTGTAATTTCTATAAGAGTGTTCATTTTGAACTCCTTGGTAATAGAGGTTTTTCATTGACACCCTAAAAAGAGCGCCGGGTGCTGAAAAACACGGCAACAAGCCCGTCGTTATGCCTTCCCCAAAAGGGTATTGTATAGCATAACCACACCCGACAATATTATTATATGCGTATAGCACACAATGAGTCAAAGCTTTTAGTTTACGGAAGACTGGTTATTTCGGCAACCAATCCGCTTGTTGTTTTGAGGTGTTTTTCAAGCACCTTTGTATGAATCTAACGGTTTTAAATATTTTGTCAAGTCGTTCTCAAGAGCGGCTTGCACCTCTCATTTTTTCATATTCATTTTAATTCACCACTATTTTAAAGGAGCATAAAATGGCAACAGGTTTTCTACACGGTGTTGAAGTCGTCGAGGTTGATGACGGTACACGCCCCCTTCGTGCAGTTCAGTCTGGCGTTATCGGAATTATTGGCACAGCACCCGATGCCGATGAACAAGCCTTTCCTCTTAACACACCGGTTTTGGTCACGGGCTCTCTTTCACAAGCCGCAAAACTGGACAAAACAGGTAAACGACGCGGTACTTTGCCTAATGCCCTTGATCTTATTTTCAAGCAAGTGGGAGCAATTGTTGTTGTTGTCCGTGTAAAAGAAGGTGACAATGAAGAAGCAACACTCACAAATATTCTAGGTGGTGTGAATGAAAATGGCGCTTATGAAGGTGTTCATGCTTTCATTGGAGCGCAATCTGTTGTGGGGCAAACACCACGTATTCTGATTGCTCCAGGCTTTACACATCAACGCCCATCCAGTGTAAACACTGATGAAACGGAGGCGACTGTCAAAGATGAGAGCAGTACAACTTCTAACCCCGTTGCAGCAGAATTGATTGGCATTGCAGAGCGTTTGCGTGCCATTGTGGTGCTTGATGCCCCAAACACAACAGATGAAGCAGCTCTTAGCGCAGCAAAGGATTTTGATTCCAAACGCGCCATTCTTATTGATCCATTTGTCAAAGTTAATCGTAATGGCAAAATCTTAGAAGAACCGGCAAGTGCAGCGGTTGCTGGTGTCATTGCTAAAACAGATTTTGCTAATGGTTTTTGGCATTCCCCTTCCAATAAAGTGATCAATGGAATAGTAGGCATAGCGCGCCCCATTGATTTTTCTATTGGTGATCGCGCAAGCCGCGCTAACCTGCTTAACGAACAAAATATCACAACCATTATTCGAGAAAACGGCTATCGCCTCTGGGGTAATCGCACCCTTTCAAGCGATACAAAATTTGCCTTTTTATCCGTAGTGCGCACCGCAGATATGATTAATGATGCCATTTTACGCGGACATCTATGGGCAGTCGACCGCAACATCAAAAAGACCTATCTGAATGATGTGAGTGAAAGCGTCAATGCTTATTTGCGTGATTTAAAAGCGCAAGGCGCCATTCTTTGGGGGTGCTGTACACCAGATCCAGAGCTTAACACAGCAAGCGCTATTGAAGATGGCAGAGTCTATTTCAATGTGGAATTCACGCCCACAACACCCGCAGAACACATCACATTCCGTTCACAAATCATCAATGATTATCTAGAGGAGATCTTTTAATGACCGTATCCGTTTTACCAAGAGTCTTGAAATATTTTAACATTTTTGTCGACGGTATTCCCTATCAAGCAAAATGTGAAAGTGTCACCCTACCAAACTTGAATTTGGTCGTTGAGAGTTATCGCGGTGGTGGCATGGATAGCGCTATTGAAGTTGATCTTGGTCTTGAAACCCTTATCCTTACCATGACCATTTCTGATTGTTCACCAGAATTAATGGCGCTGTTGGGACGCACAGATGTTGACATCTCATTGCGCAGTTCAATGCAAGCCCAAGGCACACCCGCAGAAGGGGTTATCATTACCATGAGAGGGCTTTGCAAAGGCTTTGAAATGGCAGAATGGCAACCGGGTGGCAAAGCAACATCTACAGCAACATTTACATTGCAATATTTCAAATATGTCCAAAAGGATGTTGAAATTGTTGAGATAGACGTTCTCAACTTGGTGAGGAAATTCAATGGTGTCAATCAATTAGCAGACCACAAAGAAAATATAGGATTATAAAATGACGATACAACAAACTATTACACATCAATTGCTTATCCCTATTACCTTTGAAGGAAAAGAACACACCAAAATTACTTTACGCCGCCCCAAAACAAAAGATTTGCAAGCCATTGATAAAAAAGAAGGCGTAGAGCAAACAATCGCTATGATTGCACGTCTTTCTGAATGGCCGCATGAAGCTATCAATGAACTCGATATCAATGACCTCTCAAACATTGGAGAGATTTTGGAATCTTTTATCAAACGGCGGGAAACCTCGACTGGGAAACCGCCGCTAAACTGATTGCCGATATTGCCATTGTGTTCCATTGGTCTCTTTCAGAGATGATGGAAATGGAACCAAGAGAATTGCTCTTTTGGCGAAAACAAGCAGCAGAAAGGTATAAAACAAAATGAGTAAAAAAGTTGCCGATGCAAAGGTCAAGTTGTCTCTTGAAGACGAACTCACCGCGCCTTTAAAACGTGTGCAAGAGAAATTCAATAAACTTTCAAAAACATTATCTCATAGATTGCGTATTCCGCGCTTTTCTGCTGCTGTAAAAAACATGACAAAAAGCCTTCATGGCGTTCAAAGTGCTCTTGGTACAGCGGCAAGCCGTGCTTCTGTCTTTACCGGTGTTCTAGGGCTTGCTGGGGGTGGTCTCGTGGAAAGCTTAACCGCCGTCACCATGAAAACCATGCATATGGGCGATAGTCTCTACCATGCATCACGCCATTTAGGAATGAGTGTAACAGCTCTTCAATTATGGGGTGATGCAGCGGATAATTCAGGATATTCTGCCGAACTCTTTCAACAATCCTTGGCAACCTTAAATAGACGGTCTGCGCAAGCATATGCCGGACAAAAAAGAGGTATGATGGGATTTGAAGCACTTGGCATTTCTGTCAAAAACGCTTCTGGAAAACTCAAATCAAACTCTCTCTTACTAGAAGAAATTACCGAAAAAATGAGTAAGATGAAAAATCAAGCACAAAGACAGCATATTGCTGCCCTACTGTTTGGTGGAGATGGTAAAGAAATGGCATCTATGCTCTCACAAGGCATGGCGCCCATTAAAGAACTCTTTGCAAAGGCGAGAAAAGGAAAATGGCTAATCGGTGCTGATGTCGCACGCTATGCAGCAGATTTAAGTGATAAGCTTGGTGCTTTTAAGAAAAAAATAGGCGGTATTGCGAGCTTTATTGGTGCACGTTTCATGCCCGTAATCAATGATATGATTGATGGCTTTTCAAAGTTGATTGATGAAAACTGTGACCTTATCCAAACAACCATAGCAAGCTGGGCTAAAACCTTAAAACAAGTCTTGCAGGATTTACTGAATCCTACCTCTGATTTAAGAAAAAGTATCAGTGATCTCACAGAGAGGATTAAAGGCTGGTTCCAATGGCTAGAGCCTTTAATTGGTGAAATAACCCTCTTTAAAGTGGGTCTTGTTGCCCTTGGTTCCTTCATTTTTGGTCCACTCATTGCTGCATTAGCAGCGGTTGGTGTCGCATTTGTTACCCTTGGTTATACTATTATGACCACACCTATCGGTTGGATACTGGGTGGCATTGTAGCACTTATTGCACTCTATAAAAATTGGGATAAAATCAACGGCTGGGTGGCTACATCCCTAGCCTTAGTCAGCCTAGTTTGCATCAGGCTTGCTGTCGCTCTTTCAGGACCAGTGTCTTCAGTCTTAACTAAAGTTGGTTCTAAAATTGCTGGTCTTGCTGCAAATCTTGGAAAATCCCTACTCTCACAAATAATCGCAGCAGATAGAGCTTTTATCAGATTTGCTGCAACTCTTGGAAGATCATTCCTTTCAGCACTCGCCTCAGCTGCTTCTGCTGTTGCCAGTCTTGCTTTAACTCTTGTAGGTTCACTGATCTCGGCAATAACTGCCGTTGGTTCTGCTTTTATATCGCTTGGTGTTGCCATCATGACAACCCCCATAGGTTGGATAATTGGCGGTATTGCTGCTCTTGTAGGTGCTGGATATCTCCTCTACAAAAATTGGGATACGGTCATGAATTTCTTACGCAATTTGTGGAGTTCTTTCGCCAGCTTATGTAGTAATATTTTTAATAACCTCTTTAGTCTCTTTAAAAACTTTTCCCCCCTCTCTTGGATTGCGCAAAAAATCAATGCATTGATTAAATGGCTGTTTGGAGTCGATTTAATGAATGCAGGTGCTAATCTGATTAACGGACTTTGGGAAGGTATCAAAAGCAAATGGAATGCTCTATCCGATTGGTTCGGGAACCAGATCAATAAATTAACCAGTTGGATGCCAAACTGGATGAAAGAAAAGTTAGGATTTAAGGCTACAATCGATAACAATTCAACCCAAACCATTAAAACCTTTACCGATGAAACCAATGCACGTGCAAAAAGAATGGTTGATACAGCCATTGTTCCCAATGCTCCATCTGGAAAAGGCAAAAGCGGTTTTAACACCACTAGAGTCGAAGCAGGACAAATGCAGGCGACAAATGTAAAAGTTGACTCTTTCAAAGTTCCAGAGCCCATTACCGTTCATAAGCCGGTAGAAATCGATGCCCGCGTGATAATTTCAAATTTAAATATCTCTGTGCCCAATGGTTTAAAAGACGAAATCCGCGCCGCCGTCAATCAAACTCTTGAACACTATGCCAAACAACAGCGTTTGGCTATCGCCTCTAGCCTTTCGGATTAAACATCATGATGTTAGCTTTAGGTGGTTTTATCTTTTCCATTGAAACAGCAGCCTATCAAGCCCTCGATATGACCTATGACATTCCATGGGTCGAGCAAGGGCGATTGGGACGCAAGGCTGCTCTTCAATTGCCAGCCGTTGCCAATGCGGAATTTTCCCTAACAGGTGTGGTTTATCCAGACTTTAAAGGCGGTTATAGACAACTGGAATATTTGCGGCAAATGGCACATGAGGGACCTCATATCCTCGTAACAGGTCAGGGGAGGATTTTAGGCAAATTTGTCATCCTTTCTGTAAAAGAAAAACAGAGTATTTTTCACAAAAATGGTAACCCAAAAAAACAAGAATTTACCGTCAATTTGAGAGAATATGGTGAAGAACTATGAGTGATCTTTACGTGACCAAAGAAGGCGATATGGTTGATGCCATTTGCTGGAGATATTATGCCAAGGGTCAACAAGCCCTTGCTGTTGAACGCGTCTATGCAGCTAATTTTGGTCTTGCAGACTATGGACCCATATTAAAAGCAGGTATGACCATTCTCCTACCAGCCCTTCCCTATCCTAAAGCGACACCGGTTATCAGACTTTGGGGCAGTCAATCATGAAACCTTTTTGCATGGTTTTAGCAAATGGAGAGGACATTACACGCATACTTATGGACTATGTTTTATCGATTGAAATTACCGATGAAGCAGAAGACAAAAGCGACCGCATCACTATAGAGCTTGATGACCGCGCCCGTGAGTGCGATAATGGCTTTCTTGACATTCCTCTCATTGGAACAATCCTTTCTGTCACTCTTGGCTATGAAGGCGGTAAAAACCGCGATATGGGTGCCTATCTGATTGATGAAATCTCTGTAAGCAGCCCACCACAAACCTTAAGTGTTACAGGGCGCGCAGCTTCTATGAATACATCTTATCGAACACCCAAAAGCCAATCCTATCATCAACAAACCCTTGGCAATATCATTCAAGAGATAGCACAGCGCAATGGCTATACAGCAAAGGTCGACCCTGCTCTTGCCAAAATTGTTGTGCGCCATATTGATCAAACCGCAGAAAGCGATATGGCTTTTGCCACACGCCTTGCTGAAGAATATGACGCCGTCGCAAAACCCGTTGATGGTAAATTGGTGCTTGCCAAAAGAGGCGAAGGCAAAGCCATTACCGGTGAAACACTGCCCGTTGTTGTCATTCATGAAAAACAATGCACCTCTTGGGATTTTAAATACAGTGCACGCGATGAAGCAGGTACCGCCAATGGCTTAGCAACAGATGCGGGAGATGACCAAAAAGCCGCCGCTGATGCAAGGAAACCAGAGGAAATTGATGAAGGCGAAGATGTTATCCATATGGATGAAAGTGATACCCAGAATTTTCCTAAAACAGAGACAGCAGCAAAAACACCCGAAGAACAAGAGCTAGAAGAAGAGAAAAAAGGCGGTGTACTTGCAAGCTATCATGATATCCGCAGTGGTGAAAAAAAGGAAGTCAAGGTTGGTCACGAACCTTTTCATGAACTTAAATATACTTACCATAACCAATCAGAAGCTGTTGCGGCCATTGCCGCTTATCGCAACAAATCATCACGTGGAAAGTCTTCCTTTTCGTGTGATATTGGTGGCAACCCCTTTGTGCAAGCAGAAGCAAAACTGGTTCAAGAGCCCCCTTTCCGCCCCTATATTCCAGCAGAATGGCGTATCAAAAGTGTTAAACACAAGCTTGATAAAACAGGTGGATTTACAACAAAGATAGACTGCGAACTTTTTGATAAAGCCCAAGAAGATGCCGCTAAAAACGTAGCCAATACCACACCAGACAAAGACGATACCCTTGATCCAAACGCCCCTCCAGATGCATGTGACGAAGGAGACAGCGTCATACATATGAATAAAGAAGATATCAATTAGCAAAAATATAAAAAAACTATAGAAAGTTTCTTGACATTATTTCTGTAATCTGTATTTTCGAATCAGGTGCCTGAAAAACACCGAACGATAAGCGGATAGATTACCGAAATAATCTCTTCCCGCCGAAATTTAAAAACTTTGACTCATCACATGCTTTATAGCATATAGTGATTTTGTCGGGTGTGGTTGCACTATACAATACCCTTGCGGGGAAAGTGTAACGACGGACTTATCGCCGTGTTTTTCAGCGCCCGGCACTCTCTTTAGAGTGTCAATGAAAAACATCTAACGATAAGGAGTTCATCATGAACACTCTTATAAAAATTACGGAACAAACAATTGATCAAGAGACTATTCAAACGGTCAATGCTCGTGACTTGCATACGTTTTTAGAAATAAAAGCCCGCTTTAATGACTGGATTAAAAATCGCATTAAAGAATGTAAGTTTCAGGAAAATATAAACTTTATAACGCTTACTAAAAATTTAGTAAGCGGTGGAAAGGTAAAAGAATACCACATTACATTAGATATGGCTAAGCACCTTTCGATGATCGAGCGTAATGAAAAAGGACATGAAGCACGTCAATACTTTATCAAATGTGAACGGCTTTTGAAAAAAGTAGCAACACCACAAATCGATTATTCGACTCCTCAAGCATTACTTGGTGTTTTGAATCATCTACAAAGCCAAATTGAGCAGAAAGATCATGTGATTGCAGAACTAACTCCAAAAGCAGAGGCTTTGGATGGTTTAAAGCGCTCTGATGGGCTGTTTGGTCTTATTGAAGCAGCGAAAATGTTAGAGGTACGACCAGAGGATTTAAGCGATTATTTGCGCAAACATGATTGGGTCTATCGACGTGCTCCAGGGGCGCCTTTGTTGCCTTATCAAGATAAAATAAAGAAAGGTTTTATGGACTGCCCCGCGATTACCATTCAAAGACCAGATGGAACAGAAAAGGTCCTCCCTTCGACAAAAATCACCTCTAGAGGTTTGGCATGCTTAAGAGAACAAATCCATGGAGGTGTACAATGAAGGTAGATACTAACTTTTTATGCGATTTATGGATAGCATTGTCTCAATTTTCTAATGATGAAAATGTGAGCGACAAAGACTGTAGTGCTTTGGTTCAAACTATGAATGCAATAGAAAAGGTTCTCATTTTAAAACTTCAAAATGACGTGCCTAATATTACAAAAATTTTGGCAATTCTCACAGATTTTGGTTCTTCAGAACTACCACATCGCATGGATTCTTTGTTGCGTGCTTATGAACCCAATTTAGACAATCCCATTAAAAAGGTTGCTTAAGGTAAAAACATCCTCTTCCCCACTTCAAAGGTGGGGAGGTAGTTAAGAGGCTTCTTCTAAAGCCGTTTGTTCCTTACAGTTATTTTTAACTGGCGTTAAACTCATTTGTAAATCCAAGGCACTTAAAACACTAAGAAAAGTAGAAAGACGTGGGTCACCTTTATCGCTTAATGAACGATAAAGAGACTCTCTTGATAGTCCTG
The DNA here is from genome assembly GCF_902150025.1 of Bartonella massiliensis. Lineage (GTDB taxonomy): Bacteria > Pseudomonadota > Alphaproteobacteria > Rhizobiales > Rhizobiaceae > Bartonella > Bartonella massiliensis. The sequence goes on along the minus strand of NZ_CABFVS010000011.1, from coordinate 194,972 downwards.
TATTTTGAGCGATTTTACTCATACCTTGATTTTTCGCGATAATGCCAAGAGCATGGGCAAGATATTTACTATCTTTGCTTTCAAGAGCATCTTCTAAAAGAATCCTCTGTGTCTCAGGTGTTTTGAAATATTCACTTGTATCAAATTTAGTGATTTCCATATTTCATTTCCTTGACTAATTGAAGGACTTTTTCGATATCCATCTGTTGTGTAGATTCATTTTACTATTCCTAAAAATACAGCCAAACAGCGTTCAATTCCTAACATTTCTTTTGCTTGAAGAGAGCCAAAAATGGAACTCATTTTGTCACATCTTACAGTCATGATCTTATCAATCATTACTTGCGAAGGCTTTTGTAAACCATTTTTAGCGTTTGGCTGAAGAGTAATACGGAGTAATGGTGCATCAATAAGTGTACTTGTAATCGGTAAAACCGTCATGCTTGTATGTTCACTAAATTCATTCGCTTGAATGATCAATGCAGGTCTTGGTTTACCAAAATCACCTTGCATAGCTATTGTTACGAGAGAACCGCGCATTATTCTGTCCAGCCATCAACATCCGTTAAAGATTGATCCATAAATAACTGTATCGATGTATCAGATTTATCCGTTTTTGCCACTAAACGGGATTGACGGCGACACTCTTCTGCAAAGTCTGGTCTGCGTGTATCTGGAACCCAAATTTGCATTAAACGCAGACCTGCTTTTCTTTGTGCAATGCGGTGTTTTTGAACCCGTTCATTAACGTGCATTGTACCCATAACAAAATCTCCTCTTGTTTCATGTAACGTATAACACAGAAAAAAGTTACATGAAACAATATTTTTAATAAAACGCAATAATCACAATTTTTAACATTCACTCAGTCTCACTTTATGTGGGACTTTTTTTATGGAGAACTTTATGCGAAAAATATCACAAGAAGGGCTTGCACTCATTAAACAATGGGAAGGCTTGCGTTTAAACGCTTATAAAGATGCCATTGGTGTATGGACAATCGGTTATGGACATACAAACAGCGCCGGAAAACCTTTTGTTCACAAGGGCATGAAAATCACTGAAAAACAAGCCGAAGAAATTCTTTGTAAAGATTTAAGACAATTTGAAAACACTGTTGCACAAGCCGTTACGGTCTCTTTAAATTCTTGGCAATTCGCAGCCTTAGTATCCTTTTGCTATAATGTAGGAACAACAGCTTTTTGCAATTCCACCCTATTAAAAAAACTCAATAGTGGCGATTATGAAGCGGTACCAGCCGAATTACAAAAATGGACCAAAGCGGGTGGCAAACGTTTGCAAGGTCTTGTCCACCGTCGTGCAGCAGAAGCAGGATTATGGGCGAAAGGCGCTTATGTTTCCTCTAACTACCAAACCGTGGAAACCAAAGAAGCAACAGGACGCTTTAAGGCTGAAGCCCTTGCCCCTATTATTGGTTCTTTCTCGGGGCTTGGAGGCTTATTGGCAGGCAATGGTCCAGTGCAATGGGCTTTTGCTAGTATTATGGTTTTAGCAGCAGGTGTTGGTCTTTTCTTTGTTGCCAAACGCTTTCAGGAGCACCGCCTATGATCTTATGGATAAAAAAGTATTTGCTCCTAACTGGTGCGGCACTAGCCGCTTTTTTTATGGCTTTAGCCAAAGCTTTCATGCTTGGCAAAAAAGCAGAACAGCAAAAGCAAACAGAAAAAACGCTAAAGGCAGCAAAAACACGTCTGGAGGTGGAAAATGAAGTTAATCAAAAAAATGACACTGATGTGCGTACTGCTCTTTCTCGTTGGTTGCACGACAAATAAGTATGTCTCTTGTGTTGGTTGGTTACCCATTTATTTAAACAAAAGAGATGTTGACGTCATCAGTTCAAGCTTAGCAAGAAATATCTTAAAACATAACACCCTAGGTGAACGTTTGTGTGGGTGGAAACATGGCTAGAAGAAAAACAAGAGACGATATAGAGCTTACAGAAGCGGAAAAAGAAATTCTTCAAGAAATCATCATGACTTATAAAAGCGTGAAAGTGATGTCACGTTATACGAAATGGATTATACTGATTATACTCTTATTAGCGCTTGATTTTTCACGCCTTATAGATGCATTGGGAAGTGTTTTTACACAAAAACCAAATATCCGACTCTAAATACACTTTGAGACGTGCGAAATTTTAGCCTATAGATTTTTAATTTTGCACGTCTCATCAAAGCGATCAATAATGTTTTTACATATTTTACAGTGGTTTTCAAAAAACTTGACGCATCAAATTTCTCCTCACAATAGCTAAAAAATACGCAAAAAATTTGTAAAAACTTTAGATTATTTTTCACAACAGAACTTGGTAACACTCAAAAAATTTTTAGTACAAGTTAGCAAAAAAGGAATGATTCTGTAGAGGAACATTGTAAAACTATTCCCGAACCTTTATTTATTTATCCCGAACCCTTAAAAAACACATATAAAATCAATATGTTATAATATGGTAAAAGCGCCGTGGCGGAGAGAGAGGGATTCGAACCCTCGATATGGTTTCCCATATACACGCGTTCCAGGCGTGCGCCTTCAACCACTCGGCCACCTCTCCAGAAGTTTCGCACTATACCCAGAAAGAAATAACGTGCAAGCCTAAATTATACATTTAAAATTCAAAATTCAAATTTATTGATTAAATAAGAGCTAATATTTGTTGAATAACAAGCATATCTTTTTTTAAAAAACTTTTTCCGTGGATAGGTCTGTACAATAATGGAAGTGAAAAGATTGTATCATAAACTTTCATGCTGACTGACACACTTTCTGCTTTATTGAAGAAACACTGTTTAAAATTGACATACGGTCTATGTTTTCTACACAATGAAATAATTAAAAATCTCTCGCCTATCAACACTGATCCAATAATAAATAGAATAATAACGATATGAACTTCTTATATTTCTAACATTAAAATTGCTTCATCTAGATAATAAATTTCATTTCAATAAAAATCTTTCAACCTCCTTTTTACCTCAAGAATGAAAATCCTTTATCACTAAATTTTATTACAAATTGCTCTTTTTAAGATAAGATTTACCTGCTCATCACTTTTATGTTTCACTTCATAGATAACGTTTTAATTTATAATGGTAACTTATTGTTTTTACATAATGAGATCCTCAAATAGCGTAAATTTTTCTTTTCATAACTCCTTTCATCTTGGTGAATTAAACTCTCTTGCTTTTACGTCATAAACGGGGATGGTATATAGAAAAAACGTTTAAGAAAGGATAAATACTTCTTATGAATTTTCTCAAATAAAAGTAGCTGTCACAACATTGCGAGACTGAAAAATAGAATAGTGATGGTGCGAACTTTCTCCTCATCAGAAAGAGGGGAATAATGAATTTACCATTATACCATTCACCGGCGCTGACGCGAAATGAGCTTGTGTGTACGAATGTTTTTTTTAACAAACTCGTGAATGAGCAATCCAATGACGTTTAGTTTTACGTGAAGGATGTGCCCTCCTATTAAAGAACGTAAAATAAAAGCGTGAGGCAATAGGTAATCTCCATTATTTAAAAGATGTTGAACAATTTTGAAAGCTGTAAAGCCGAATTAAAAGATGATAGTAAGGTGATGTTAGTTTACATCTTTACACCTTAATATTCTCCCCCCAATTAGGGTGTCCGCCCATTTTAGAGATTATATAAATAGAGATACACAATATACTCTCTCCTACTTGGTATCAAAAGACAACAACAGCAGAAAAAGTATTGAGCCGCCTTAAAACATAGGGCTGCTCTGGGTTTAGATGTTGATTTAAAAGCAAAAAAACACTCTAAATAAAATACTATTGTTCTGCTTATCCACGCGTTTGTTAAAAAACGTTTTTCAATTCTTGTCACATTCATCCCATAACAATCATAACGGTGTTTATAAGTGATATAAAATCTATTGGATAGCACTATCATGCTATTTACCAACTCCAATTTTTGCAACAGCTCTTGTTATTTGAGAAAGTCTAGAAGAGGCATTTATTTTTCATTAAAGTATTTTTATCCATACGTTAGTTAATCCTACTTATAAAGTATAAGAGAATAATCTTATGAATTTAAGATAAAGAAAGTTTAAAATGAAAAAATCTTATCCTATTTTAGTCTTTCGCTATGTAAAACGATGATCTATCACACACAAATTAATATGTTGCCTATAATCGCTATAAAAGACAATAGTCCTACAGTACTAAAAATCTCACAACTTTGCACAATGTACGTGGTCTTTCTTCTTCACATTCTTTACCACCGGATATCTTTGCTTAGAGCGCGTACAGCTCGTGCTGTTTCACATTGTAGTGCTTTTTGTGCTAAAATTTTCATATCTTCAAAACTATGAGTCTGCAAACACGCCTTTACTGGAGAAATATCGCAAGATATCATAGAGAGCTCCTTAATTCCCAATCCAGTCAAAATCATCGCACCAAAAGGATCTCCAGCCATACCACCGCATACACTAACCCAACACTTATGTTGTGCTGCTCCCTGAATAGTCTGATAAATCATACGTAAAACTGCTGGATCAAGGCTATCAGCATCAGACACAAGGTACGGATTTTGCCGATCAACAGCCATTGTATACTGCGTTAAGTCATTGGTTCCAATTGAGAAAAAGTCAACATGGGCACTCAACATATCTGCCATAATGGCCGCAGCTGGAACTTCAATCATAATACCAAGTTTTAATTTTGGTGCATCAATATCATTGCGTATTTCTTCTGCAATCTTTTTTATAGCAACAATCTCTGAAACAGACATCACCATCGGAAATACAATCCATAGATCTCCACCCTCTTTTGCAGCTCTGTACAAAGCACGTAGTTGAGGTACTAAAAGATCACGCCGACGTAACAAAAGCCGCGTTCCTCGAACTCCTAAAAAAGGATTGTCTTCTTTAGATAAATGTAAATGCGTAACTTGTTTATCTCCACCAATATCGAGCGCACGAATAATTAATGGCTTATTTCCTACAGCTGCAATCATCGCTCGATATATATCAAATTGGACCTCCTCATCCGGAATATGTGGATTATCTAAAAATAAGAACTCTGTGCGCATGAGTCCCACACCTTCGGCCCCCAAGTCAAGCGCAATAGGAACCTGAGTTGCATGATTGACATTAGCCATAATACGAATTTTTTGACCATCTGTCGTTTGCACTGGTATTCTAAACGCACTTATCTCACTAACACGTTTTTGTGCAACAGTATCAAGATGCCTTTGAGCTTCTTCAACATCTTCAAGCGTAGGGTCAAGGTAAATGAACCCATTATCGCCATCAATAATAGCCTGAATACCAGACTGAACCGCTAAAATATCATCACCTGCAGCAACAACCATCGGAATATTAAGAGTACGCGCCAAAATAGCTGTATGAGAGAGTGGACCTCCCCATGCCGTTGCTAATCCTTTTACTTTTGCGCAATCAAGTTGTGCAACATCAGAAGGAGAAAGGTCATTTGTAACCAGAATAACATCATTTGGAATATCATCTAAAAAGAATGTTCTATAGGATGGATTTATTTCACCTAAAACACGACGACCAACATCAATTAAATTAATAGCGCGTGTTGCTAACAAAGGATTATCTACCTTAGAAAACATATCTGAAAACTGCCGAACCGCTCTATCCCAAGACCAAGCGACACCATGACCTTCTGCTATAAAACGACAAGCTTGAGCTATGAGATTTTCATCTTCAAGCAAAACTATTTGCGCAGAAAAAATCGCCGCAGAATCTTCTCCCATACGCACTGTAATATCAGAAATCACAGATGCCATTTTATGTTTTGTTTTTGTAAGAGCATTTTCAAGACAGGCTGCACCAACTGCAAAATCAATTGGCTGATCTATTATGGAAATATCATTTTGCTTTAAAACAAAAATTTTACCAAACGCTAACCCTGAGCTTGCTTCAACACCAGAAATGCCTTTTTGCAGAGAGCTTGGATACCAACCATGCAAAGTCTTTGTTTGAGATTCCGTTTCTCTCATGACGTATTGTTCACTAATACTCACTTTTTTCGCAATAGCGATGGCTTCATTGAGAAGTTGTACTCCATCTTCAGCATCCGTAGAAAAAATCAGAACATCACCGTTTTTTACTCCTAATTGCAATAAACCAACCAAATTTTTCATTTCAACGGCATATTGACCATGACGAACTCTGATAGAATTCTGAACCTTTTTCGCAAAATCAACCCAGAGAGAAGCAGGGCGTGCATGAAGACCACCGGGATAATCTAAAGTCCATTCCTGACACACCGAAAGGTCACCAATAACTGTTTTTTCTATCTTTATATCTTGATTAAACAGAGTTGTAACAATTTGCTGTTTGTCCTTAGTGGTTGCAAGTACTTCAAGCTGTTTTTTATCAAATAAAAGAGATGTCAACTTTTTGCAAATTTCTCTATAGCGATCTGGACACGCTGCAATGGCGATAACCAAATATGCTTTCTTTCCATCCTGCCACTCAACACCAGCAGGAACCTGTATAACAGCAACAGCATCCTTGATAATCAAATCACTATTTTCAACCATGCCATGTGGAATGGCTATACCATTCCCAAACCAAGTATTGGTTATTTCTTCATGTGCAAGCATGCTCGATAGATAACGTTTATCAACAGCACCAACCTGCACAAGCAATTCAGCAGCTGCTGAAATCGCATCATTTTTATGATCAAAAGCAGCTGCAAGTTGCACAGACCTTATAGACAAGATTTCACTCTCTATAAAATCTACAGTCATTGCTTCTGCTTTCTCATATCTTATCATGAATTCAAACTACCTCACATCTGAACACGAATATCTCTAATAAATTCCTTTTCAGAGCTGATTTTTCAAAAATATAAGCTATAAACAACACTACAGATCTCTTTTATTTTATGGAATAGTGCCAGATGAGGTGCTTAAATACCTTAATATAACTGATAAAACAATTGAATATTATCATCCACTAGGTTGCTTAAAACTATCATATGCGAATCTGACTCTTTACTTTACGTAAGATAAACCCTCGATTTTGCAGCCCTAATCACCTAAAAAACTATGTTTTAAAAACGCTTTCATTATCTCAAATTATCCAACATAATTTGTTATTATTCCCTCGAAAGCATCCTCCCCCATCATTTATAACTTCAGCTAACATTTCAACTTATCCCCTCCTAGGTTGATTTAACCTACTATCTCTCTTATAAATTCATTACGTAACTACAAATTGCTCTAGGCAACTTATCATCTTTAAAATTCTGCGCCGCTCATCTTAGTATACTTACCCCCTAATATATAACATTGATATATTTTTAGCTACTCCTTTACTTCAATCAATATATCAAACACACAATACCCTCTGTCACAGATTTGCAAAGTACACACATCCCCAAACGCCATCCTTAACCAATAAAACTAGGAAAAACTCTACAAATAATCTTACCTTTTAGACGTTTGGACAACTGAGATAAATAAAAAACAATTATTGCCTTAACCTTAGCTCTTATTCTGATTGATTTTCAACAATGCACAATAAATAGTGAAATCAAAAAAATACTCTTGAAGATAGCTGATTGCACATTGATTATTTTTATATCTCCAGTTCTCCTTAAAAATATAATTTCACTCTCAATTGCCTAAAACACCTTAATACATATTTCCTTCAAAGTAGTTTTAATCATTCAGTCTTATGGATTTTCTATTCCTTCTTTTTTAAAAGAATGGCCTCACCTGCCCGCATCACGCTCTAAAAAAGAGTATGACACCCCATCACCAGCACACATACCGATAAAAAGATTTCTCTTTATCAAAATAATCGCATCAATAATGCCTTCATTAAATTTTTCATAATTTCCAGAAAAAATCGCCTCTCTTATAAAGAAATACTGAACCCCTCTTTATGAATCAAAAGACAGTCTATTTTCGCCATTACCATATATAAATTTATCAACAAATTCTATGATAATACTAACTATCTTTAGTGCAAACACAACGCCGTACAAGCCTTCTCTCTCATTGAGGAAAGTTACTTCCCCAATTCTACCTTTTGCGTATACGCTCTAAATAAATTTATTAGAATACCAATGCAAAAAGGGAAAGATAACACTCTACCTTTCCCTTCTAACGTTCATAAAATTACAATTTCAATTCAACGAAATAACAAAACCCAATAAAATTCCAGTTGATTGCTAGAGAAAATGCTACAGATTACTCTGCTGCCTCTATCATAGGAATGACTGAAACATAGGAACGATTACCGGCTTTCCGTTGAAAAGAAACCTTTCCATTTGATAACGCAAACAGCGTATGATCTTTTCCAATTCCAACATTGTTGCCAGGATGCCAACGTGTACCACGCTGACGGATAATAATATTTCCAGCAATAACGGTTTCACCACCAAATTTTTTAACGCCTAGACGTTTCGATTCTGAATCGCGACCATTACGCGAGGAACCACCAGCTTTTTTATGTGCCATAGACGCTCTCCTTTAATCTTTCTTAACCTTTGATGCTACAGCCGCTTTCTTCTGCGATGCTGTCTTTTTTTCAGCCACTTTTTTAGCTGTCTTCTCAACAGAAGCAGCTTTTGTTTCTTTTTGTACGGTTGCTTCCTCTTTTATGGATTTTGCTGCTGCTTTTTTAGGCTTTGAACCACCCATTAAAATCTCTAAAACACGCAATGTCGTAAATTCTTGGCGATGACCACGTGTGCGTTTAGAATTTTGGCGACGACGCTTCTTAAATGCGATAACTTTGCGCCCACGTGCCTGTTCTACAATCTCAGCTGTCACCAATGCATCTGCAACAACAGGCGTGCCAATCACCGCATTACCTTCTTGCCCAACCATCAATACGTCATTGAATTCAACAACATCACCCGCATTGCCACTTACTTTTTCAACTTTTACCACTTGGTTAGCAACAATGCGGTATTGCTTACCACCGGTTTTAATGACTGCGAACATTTTTTATCCTTCCGTTCACTCCAGCTCTTATTTAACCTCTGCCTTGAAATAAGGGAAAATAGGCTGCTTTTTATCAGTCGTAACCACCCTTAAAGAAGGATAAAACCTTCCTCAATATAAATATGCGCAGGTTTCCCCACGCTCATATTCTGCCTATATGAAGGAATTTCTATTCTCTGTCAATAAAGTCTCACAAAAAAGAAAAAAAGGTTGTACCAAAAACAATTGAAGGGTATCTACCCATCATATACACTATTTAAATAGTGTATATTTTGTTGCACTTTAACTTTATATGGAGAGGTGGCTGAGTGGTTGAAAGCACCGCACTCGAAATGCGGCATAGGGGTAACTCTATCGAGGGTTCAAATCCCTCTCTCTCCGCCATTAACTTAAAACGAACTTGTCTATGCTCGGTATAGTATAGCTGAAAGCCTAGCATTTGTAGGATTTTTTTATTTGCAATTGACCAGAGCACACCAATCTATGCTTGCCATTATCTATCCCCTAGAACTGGTATTGTATTTCCACGCGTTTTATAATTTCTAGGCTTCTCCTCTCATAATCTTCAGATTACCTGATCTAGCATAAAATATCTCTTCAATATCATTAAAGGATTTTTGCCAATCACCAACCTTTGATAGAGTTTTAGAAACAATGGTGATCATAGTGCTCTTTGCAATTCCGTTGATTAACGAACTCAATGCATTTTATCCGCGTCAGAGGTTTTTATATTAATTGCACATATCAGCTTTTCTCACCCAATGTACTCATTTAGAATTAATGTTATTGAGTATTTTTACAAAATTTTTATCTCTTACTATAATCACAAAAAGGTTGGCATAATAATTGAATATCGTTCATAGGATACTTTCTTTTATTTCTAAGCCTTTTAAGTAAATAGATAGTCCTTGTAAAATAAGTAAAGGTGCGAAACACCCTATAAATATACAAAAGCTGTATAATATAGGAAATGAAAAAAAGGTTGCTGCATATAAAAGCACAATAGAAAATAAAGCTGTTATAATACGCACGCTGGCATCACCTACCAAAATCACCTCAGCTAAATTGTCACTAGGTGTAACAGCTTGACCAATTGTTATCCCAGATACCCTAAAATAAAATTGTCCAATACCTAATAAAAAGTCCATGATATAAAGAAAATATTGGTTAAAATTTAAATATAAAGCTAAAAAAATTGCAATTATTGCAAAAGCCGGTACACCCCATACAAAAAAACGAATTAAAGATGGAATTTTCCTTAAATAATAAGAAGAGACAAAGCCATTGACTACAAAACCCAGTGCCGACAAAGCAAAGATAGAATTTTGAAAGGCTGTAAATTTTATATTATCTGACGTTATAGATGCAAGAACAAGCGGCAATAAAATGAGAGCCCCTGTATAGAGAAAGTTATTTAAAATACGATTAATCGTCAAAAAACATAAAGCAGAAATTCTCCAAAGGCACTTAAAACCAACTCCATAAGTTCTTTGGGTTGCTTCTTTTGATGGCTCTTTTATCCTATTTATTTGTTGTATAGACTTTATATGAAACCATAAACCGGCATTTAAAAGATAAACAAATACAACAAAGGCTATAGCTATTTTATGGCCAAAACGCACAATTATAAAATATATAAGCAATGGAGACACAATAATAAAGAACTGACAGTAACTCGTGTAAAATGCAAAAATACTGGCTTTTTGTTTAGGGTCTGGAATCAATTTATTCAAGACAGTGTTATTGTTTGGGTTGTCAGCCCCCATCAATAGTGCAAGTAAAAAAACACAAATAAAATAAGTACTGAGTTGTTTATGAATAATAAGAAAAACTATAAGCAAGCACAAATAATTTGGCTATAAAATCCAATAATAAAACCTTGATAGCAAGCTAACACATTCCCCAAACATAAAAGCCTGCGATTCCAATGGCAATTAAATTAACAACATTTAAAGTAGCAGATGCTTCTCCCGTTGTATCTTGTAATTGTAATAAAGAAAGGCCAATAGATAATACACTACCAGCACAAAAACTTGTCAAAGATCCAATCAAAATCATAAGAAAAACAGAATTACGCAATAGTTTTCTCACCTCCGTACAAAGTACTAAGCCATTTTATGCTTTGCTCCATTGTTGAATATGGCGCGGTCCTAAACTCTGATTGTTCATAAAATTTGAGTGTAAATGCGTTTTGGGTATTTATTTTTCGCAAGTAATCTATCCGCATCAATTATATACGAGATAACACTATACTTATAAATCGAAATAAAGAATAGGAAACGGCTTTCCAATACATATGGAGACGCTCTCTTGCCAAATAATTTTCTAAGGCATATTTCAAATGACAACCATCTAAAATATGTTGCGGACAATGGTACAATGAATAAAAAAATAGCATCCCCTTTTTGCATAAAATAAGAGGAAATATTTTTTATCTCTCATGATATTATAAAAACTTTCAGCAAAAAGATCTTCTAAATTTAATCTAACCATAACAAGACTGGGTGCTAATTTTTGAGCAACATGAAACAAAGCCAACTGCACAGCTAAAGTTCCAATAACTTCTCAGTCAGATTTTGGATAAGCTTTTTTAAAATTCCTATCTCATCCTTTCTTATAATACCTCATAGTCGCTCTATGCCTCAAAGTGATGACTCAACCATGATTGCGGAGAGGATCTCTTTTAGAGATAGAAGATCTTCTCATAGGATACCTATCCTTTCTAATCGCACAGCATTTAAAGCCTTTTTTCACATGGATAGTGGTTCCACAAACACTGTACGAGACCTGTAAAATCTATTTTTTGCTCTTTTTTTATTTTCTATTGCCAAAATCCAATTCAGACCATAAGGAAGCGCAGAGTAAAATAGAGAGTTATCTCATATTTCTCTCTCACTTTACCTTTACTGAATTCGTACAAAACCTATGATCAAACTATATTTATTTTTCACGTCTTGCTTGAATATGAGCGAGTAACCCTAATGTTGAACTATCGCGATTATCCGCTTTACTTTCTCCACGAAGAATGGAGAGTAATTCATTTGCTAATTCTTTGCCAAGTTCAACACCCCATTGATCAAATGAGTTAATATTCATTAAAATACCTTCAACAAAAATACGATGTTCATAAAGTGCAATAAGACGACCAAGTGCAAAAGGTGTTAATAAATCTTGAACCAGCGTCATACTGGGACGGTTTCCTTTAAAACTTCTATGAAGTGCTAAATGATCTGCTTCACGCTCATCAACACCATTTTTTATCAAGATATGCCGCGCGTCTTCAATACTACGACCCTTCATCAAGGCTTTTGATTGTGCTAAACAGTTTGCTAGCAATATCTCATACATAGAATGTAAATTTTCCTCATGCCCTTTTGTAAATAAAATAAACTCTACTGGAACAACATCTGTTCCTTGATGCAGAAGTTGAAAAAAAGCATGTTGGCTATTTGTCCCAGAATCACCCCAAACGATAGGACCACTTGAAAAATTTAATGGTTTTCCATCCAGCGAGACTTGCTTACCATTTGATTCCATATCAAGTTGTTGTAAATAAGCTGGAAAATGCAGTAAACGCTGGGCATAGGGAATGATAGAGCGTGATGAATAACCACAAATAACACGATGCCAGAACCCTAAAAGAGCAAACCGAATAGGAATATTTTTATGCAAAGGCATGGTTTTAAAATGCTGGTCCATTTGCAAAGCACCGTTGAGAAATTGACGAAAATTTTGCCCTCCTATTGCAAACATAACAACAAGTCCAATGGCAGACCAAATTGAATAACGTCCTCCAACCCAATTCCAAAATTTAAAAACTCTTGTGGAATCTATGCCAAATTCTGCCACTTTATCAAGCGCACTCGAGATAGCAACAAAATGCGTGTGAATAGCTTCTTCCCCTAAATGTGAACGAATCCATTGACGAGCAACTTGAGCATTCGCCATTGTTTCAGCCGTTGTAAAAGTTTTAGAAGAAATGATAAACAACGTTGTTGCTGGATTCAAAATGGAAAGAGTATCAGAAATATGAGCACTGTCAGCATTAGAAACAAAATGACAACGGGGCCCATCATGATAAGGTTTTAAAGCATATGTAACCATTGAAGGACCAAGATCAGAACCACCAATACCAATGTTGACAATATCACTTATTTTCTCTCCACGGCTTCCCTTATAACTTCCATCACGGACCTTTTCAGAAAATCTTTCCATATCCTCAAGAACATCTTGAATATCACGAATAAGATCATGACCATTCAACATGAAAATTTCATCAGCCGGTAAACGTAATGCAATATGAAGAACGGAGCGTTTTTCAGTTGTATTAATGGCTTGCCCCGAAAACATAGCATCACGCCGCCCCAATACATCTGCTGCAACAGCTAACTCATCAAGAAGTTGCAATGTTTTAAATGTTACACCACATTTTGAAAAATCAAAAAGAAGATCATCAAGCCTGAGAGAAAAATGAGAAAAACGCTGGTCATCTTCTACAAAATGCCGACGAATATCATACACCTCATCCTTTGCAGCATGCCTCCTTAAAGCTTTTAATGCAGCTTCAAAAGCCTTTTCATCTCGAATCGAAAAGCTATCTCCCATAAGCTTATCCTATACGCTTATTGATAATGAAATCTATACCTAAACAATAACAAAGTAAAAAGCGTCTCCTTGGTTTCTCGCTCTTTTCACTGCTCACACAAAAAATGAAGGAATATAAAAGTAACAAAAAATAAGATCCGAAAATGATATTTTTTACAAGAATGAACTTTCCAATCTTTTCTACTCAAACCATCATTTAACTTGATTAAGTTCTCGTTCTAAGCGCAAATCTTCTTCTGCTTTTGATCTTATAAAACGCCCTAAAAAAAGATAAACAACCGGTGTGACATAAAGCGTAAAAACCGTTGCTAAACCTAAACCACCAACGATCACCCAACCTAAAGCTACACGAGCTTCTGCACCAGCTCCTTTGGCTAAAACCAAAGGAACACCCCCTAAAATGGCACAAATCATTGTCATAAAAACTGGACGAAGGCGAATATTTGCTGCCTCTTCCACAGCTTCACGCACGCTTCTTCCTTGATCACGTAATTGATCTGCAAATTCAACAATCAGAATACCATTTTTTGCCATAATACCAATTAACAAAATTAACCCAATTTGACTGTAAATATTAAGACTCACACCACTTAAGAGCATAGCAATTACAGCACAACCAATCCCTAATGGAACAGTAGCCATGATAATGAATCCTGAAATAAAGCTTTCAAACTGAGCCGCTAAAATGAGTAAAATAATCAAAAAGGCAATGCCAAAAACAATCATAAAACCAGAAGATGTTTCGTTAAGTGTTTCGGCTTCCCCTAAGGGAACAATGTAGGTTCCTTTCGATAATAAAGGAGAAGCAATTTTCTGTACAGCTTGGTACGCTTCCCCTAAAGCAATACCTTGAGCAAGATTTGAGCTTAAAATAACAGCACTCATGCGCTTTTCCCGTTTTAATTGGGGAGCGATAGCTTTTTCATGCAAACGCGCAATAACCGATAAAGGAATATATCGATTGTCTTTAGTCTTTAAAAAAATATTTTCTAAATCGCTAGGACTCTTCATAGAATTTTTACGCGATATCAATTTAACATCGTAAGAATGATTATCCACGTTAATGGAACCAATCTTTTTACCATCCAACATTGCTTGTAATGTATCACCCAAATTGGTGATATCAATCCCTAAATCAGAGGCTTTTTTTCGATTGATTTCAATAAAAAATTGCGGTTGTTTAGCATCAACAGTAAGACGCGGACGAATAAAACGTGAATCAGCTTGTAAAGCACGCACCAATTTATCAGCCATGGGTTGTAATGCTGCATAATCATCGCCTAGAATGGCAAATTGTAACCCTTGCCCCGTTCCTCTCACACCTAAAGAGTTTCCCTGCGCTGCAAACACAAAAACTGCCGGAAATTGTCGAACCTTTTCATTAATATCGTTTACAATTTCTTGCTGAGAACGTACACGTTTATCCCAAGATGAAAGCATTAAAACCAAAAAAGCAGTATTGGGTGCACCGCCAATACCCACGATAGAGTAACTGTTAGAAATTTCACCCGCATCACGTAATGGCTGAAAACTTTCTTCAATTTTCTCTACCTGTTTGTTCAAATATTCTGCTGAAATACCTTGTGGCCCATTAATGACCAAAAAGATGAGGGCTCTGTCTTCTGCTGGTGTTAATTCTTGTTGCAACTTCGTATAGCCTCCAACGCAAAGAGCTGCAAAAACAAGTGAAGCAAAAACAACAGCCCAAGGCTTTTCTAAACACTTATGCAAAGTGTAAGTATATGCCTTATGAAGCGAAGAACCCCATTTATATAAAAAAGTCAAATAATGGGTCTTTTCCTCTGTCTCCTCAACATGTTCTTTGAGAAAACGTGAAGCCAACATAGGACAAAGCGTTAAGGCAACAATTGCAGAAAGCAAAATAGCAATTGCTAAAACAAACCCAAATTCTCTAAAGAGTCCTCCAACTTGCCCAGGAAGAAAAGAGATAGGCACAAATACGGCCACTAAAGTCAATGTTGTGGCAATAACAGCAAAAAAGACTTCACCGGTTCCTAACACTGCAGCAGCTCTAACACCTATCCCCATATTGCGCCGTCGAACAATATTTTCCAGAACCACAATGGCATCATCAACAACAAGCCCTGTTGCCAAAACAAGTCCTAAAAATGTGAGAATATTTAACGAAAACCCTACAAGATAAATAGCTGCAATAGTACCAATCAAAGCGACTGGAAGGGATACAGCAGGGATCAGCGTTACACGAATATCTCTTAGAAAAAGAAAAATAACCAAGATAACGCTTAAAATAGCAATGATCAAAGCAACCTCAACCTCATGAAGCGCGCTTTTAATAAAAGTCGCATCGTCATTAACAACTTCTATATCTACGGAAGAAGGCAGTATATTTTTGAGATTATCGACAACGGCTCTCACGCCTTCAGAAATATCAAGAGTATTGGATTGAGCTTTACGTACAATACCTAATCCAACCCCTGTCTTTCCGTTGATACGAAGAATAACGTCTTCTATATCCGGTGATAAAGTAACATGCGCAACATCACGAAGATGTATATGAGGCTTTAAAACAACTTGTTCAAAAGCTGCTGGTGTTGTTAAACGCGCAGTAGCACGGACAACTAAAGTTTGCTTAGAATTGCGTATTGACCCTACTGGAACATCCGTTTTCATATCAGCAAGAACACGTGAAATATCTGCGACAGTTAATCCATAACTTGCAAGTTTTGCTTGATCTATATCAATCTGAAAAATCTTTTTGCGAGCATTATCAACCTGTACATCACCAACGCCATCAACAGCAGAAATCGCATCAACAATCTTATCGTCTACAATCATTGTTAAATCATCAATACTCATTGTTGGTGATGTCACAACCAAATACATCATGGCAGCAGCATTCGAATCTGCTTTAATAATCAAAGGAGTATCCGCATCCTTGGGTAAAGAATAAGTAACGCGAGATAGAGCATCACGGACATCAGATGCCGCTACATTCAAATCAACGCCGACATGAAAATTAATTTGTACAAAGGAGCGCCCAAAAGAAGATGTGGAAGAAATCGTCTTAACACCTGAAACACGAGCAACAGCATCTTCTATAACTTTTGTTACTTCACGATCAATTGTTTCTGCCGACGCACCAGAAAATAGCGTCACAATTGTTGTTACGGGCGTATCAACGTCGGGTAATTCTCTGATATCAACATTCAACCATGCTGCAAATCCTGCAATGATGATCATTGCATTTAAAACAAAAGTAAAAACCGGTCTGCGAATGAATAAGGCAATGAGACCGCCCTGTTCCGCCTGTGACATTGGTTGTTTTGTGCTCAACTCTTGGCTCATTGTATATTCGTTCTATAAACTGCTGATAATTTCTGTTGATGGGATTTTGAAGCATCATTTGGATTATCAATAGTTACTTTACTTCCTGGATAAAGCGTTTGTACCCCTTGAATAACAACTGTATCACCATCTTCTAGAGAAGCTTTTACAAAAACTTGATCTGCTTTATGCTGAATAATTGATACAGGTATCGGCTCTACTTTTCCATCTCTCACACGCCAAACGAATGACCCTTTACTGTTCCATTGAATCGCAAGAGGATTAACGACGGGGAAAGAACCATCATGAAATTTCAAAGCAACAGAAAAGGACATACCAGACATGAGCGTATCTTTTTCATTATTGATTTCAACCTGAACATGAAGTGTACGACTTTCTGGATCAACGACATTATCAATCGCATAAATATGACCAACAAAAGATTTATCTGGTTGCGCGGTTAATGTTGCCGTTACCTCATCTCCTTTATGAAGACGTGATACATACCGTTCAGGAGCCCATATATCGACCAAAATACGTTCTCTATTCTCAATACGGCCGATAACCGTGTTAAGGTTCACGTTATTTCCCACATCAACAGGTAAAATACCAACAACTCCAGAGATTGGTGCACGAATTGTTCGCCGGTCGAGATCAACCTCAGCATTCCGTAAAACTAAATTTGCATTATCTAACTCTAAGCGTGCCGTAATTTCTTGAACTTCTGTTGCTGTATGGCTCGCTCGTAATTTAAGAATACGCGAAAGCGTTAATGCATCATTATCTCGTTGTACTTTTGCTTTTGCGGCCGCTATTTCCTCTTTTTTAGAATCAAGCTTTGCAATCATATCACCTACTTTTACTTTTGTACCAGCTGACACAAAAAACTTATCAATAACACCTGGCGATAAAGGGGTGAGCTCGACTTCTTCAAGTGCTTGTCCACTTCCTAAAACGTTAAGGTGTTCATAAAAGTCTGCAGTTTTTACAAAATCAACGACAACATTCGCCGGTGGTCTTCCTGTTTCTTCCTTTGAAGCTTTATACGATACACTTGTTTTATCCACCATAGAAATGGAGCGTTCTGCACTCTGTTTCCCCGCCCAATATGTGACCGTTAAAACAACAACTAAAAATACCAATGGAAAGATTTTTTTTAATAACGCCATACATTCACCCTTATTGTGTCATGTTGATCTGAAATAGTTTTCAACAGTAATATCGGCGTTTTACACAGAAACCAAACAGCAGGTATATATCTTACCCCCCCCCGCTGCAAAAAACATATCTCAACTTTGCTATGACTATCTTTCATATACAAAAACGTCAAGTTAACGATCGTTCATATTGCTTTTTGCTTTATATGATCACAACAAACTTTACACGGTCACAACCAGAAAGTGACCCTATCAAAAATCCAACGTATACCATGCTCTTTTTTAAAATATCTCATAGAAAAAGAGATTTTTTTGATTATAATCTAAGTTTCACTTGCATTTCTTTAATGAAACGATTAGGAACCCTTGTGTCTTAGACAATGTAGAAAATCGAAATGTATGCACCCGTAGCTCAGCTGGATAGAGCACCAGACTACGAATCTGGGGGTCAGGAGTTCGAATCTCTTCGGGTGCGCCATTTATCAAATATCTTGCTCGTGAGCAGAGATCCTTTGAATTCTTTTATGTGATTATTTTTTTGCTTATCTTTGATTTTTATCATGGTCTTTTATTCCATTCTATTGTGAGTCGCTTTTTTAGTCCTTTTAATAGAATGAGATGTTATGCGACCTTCAATTCAATCTAAAAGCGCTTTTTATTAGTGATAATTGTAACGATTGCATAAGTGATGTGCGTTATTACTTTCTTTTCTCAATTTTTTACCTTTTCCATCAATAGATGTTTCTCAATATTTTATTTCTATCCGCCCCATCTTAAGAGGGACTTTAGATATGTCATCACAAATTGCGGTTTACCACTCTCATAAAACTTTTTCAGTATACTATTTGGAATAATAAATATAAGATATAAAAATCGCGTTGATATCACCGCATACAAGTTTTTTTTACATTAATGACCTAAAGACTTTTTTCTGATTTCTGATGTTCATCATGAGCTGATATTGAGAAAGATATCGCAAGCTTGCTAAGAACTTATGGAAATTTAAAACTTAGAGATTCTTTTTTCAAAAAAACAATAAAAATCTTCTTGTGCTCCTTTAGTATTCCCTCTTGCACAGCATATCATCGACCTTTATGATACCTTATACTTTCTATTCTCTATGGATTCTTCTCATTAATCCACAGAGTGCAGATATCGACTATTAAAAAAGCTCAGTTTAAAGAATTTTTCTATGCCTCAAACAGATATTGAAATTGCTCGCACTGCTAAGAAGCAGCATATTACTGAAATTGCACAAAAAATTGGCATCTCACATGAAAATCTCATTCCCTATGGCCATGATAAAGCTAAAATTTCTTCCTCCTACATAAAATCGCTTAATAAAAATCCAGATGGTAAACTTATCCTCGTCACTGCTATTAATCCCACACCTGCTGGAGAAGGAAAAACAACAACAACAGTTGGACTGAATGATGCTCTTAATCTCATCGGAAAAAAAACAATAGCTACTTTAAGAGAGCCGTCTTTAGGCCCCTGTTTTGGTGTAAAAGGTGGGGCTGCTGGTGGTGGTTATGCGCAAGTTATCCCAATGGATGACCTTAATTTGCATTTTACCGGTGATTTTCATGCTATTACAGCGGCTCATAATCTTCTTGCTGCAATAATCGATAATCATATCTATTGGGGGAATACTCTCAACATTGATCCACGTCGCATTGTTTGGAAGCGCGTTCTTGATATGAACGATCGTGCATTGCGCGATATTGTTATTTCATTGGGAGGAATAACAAATGGTTTTCCACGTCAAACAGGTTTTGATATTACTGTTGCATCAGAAATTATGGCACTTCTTTGCCTTTCTGAAAATTTAGAAAACCTTACACAAAGACTTAAAAAAGTTATTGTTGCCTATCGTTATGATAAAACACCCGTAACAGTAGCTGATCTTAATGCGGAAGGTGCCATGACCGTTCTTCTTAAAGATGCCATACAACCCAATCTTGTACAAACAATTGAAAATAATCCTGTTCTCGTTCATGGAGGACCTTTTGCCAATATTGCTCATGGTTGTAACTCAGTTATAGCGACAAAAACCGCTTTAAAACTTGCTGATTATGTTGTCACAGAAGCAGGATTTGGAGCCGATCTTGGAGCAGAAAAGTTTTTCAACATCAAATGTCGACAAGCAGGTCTTGTACCAAATGCAACAGTGATTGTTGCAACGATTCGTGCATTAAAAATGAATGGGGGTGTGGACAAAAATAATCTGACAGAAGAAAATATTACCGCTTTAGAAAAGGGAGCAGCGAATCTTTTACGACATATCCAAAATATGGAGCTTTACGGTATCCCTTGTGTTGTCGCAATTAATCATTTTGACAGCGATAGCGATGCTGAAATAAGCGCATTACAAAAAATAGTTGCCACAACTGGACACAAAGCTATTATTTGTAGACATTGGGAACAAGGTGGAAAAGGCGCAGTAGCACTTGCACAAGAACTCGTTGACTTAATTGAAAAGCAAGATTCTCATTTTCAAGTTCTTTATCAAGATGATATTCCCCTCATTCAAAAAATTAATTGTATTATAACAAAGCTATATGGTGGGCGTGGCGCCATCATATCAGCTCCTATTCTTAAACAACTTGAATCTTGGGAAAAAGAAGGTTTTGGCACCTACCCTATTTGTATGGCAAAAACACCTTATTCTTTTTCTGCTGATCCCAAGCAATATGGTGCTCCTGTTGATTTTGAAATTCCTGTACGAGAAGTTCGTCTCTGTGCGGGAGCTGGTTTTATTGTTGTCATTTGTGGAGATGTGATGACCATGCCCGGCTTACCGCATTATCCTACCGCTGAAAAAATTTATCTTGACGAAAATGATCAAATACAAGGACTTTCATAAGTTTATAACCGTTAACTCTATCAGTCATTATAAAAAAAACCTTTTATTGAAAATAAGGAATAGAATTTTAAAAAGCGATATAGACAAATGTCTTATTTATGTGATATAAGTTTTTGTCCTTTTGGATATGCCTTTAAAAGGACGTAGGTTTTCCTATCATTTATGACACTGAAAAAAGCAGGATAAATAGTGCAAGTACTCGTTCGTGATAATAATGTTGACCAAGCGCTCCGCGCGTTGAAAAAAAAGATGCAGCGTGAAGGTATCTTCCGTGAAATGAAAATGCGTAGTTATTATGAAAAGCCATCTGAAAAGCGTGCTCGTGAAAAAGCTGAGGCTATTCGTCGTACACGTAAGCTTGCTCGTAAGCGTGCGCAAAGAGAAGGTTTTGTTAGTAACGGACGCGCTGTTGCGGTAAAGTGATATACTTTTCATGCATCATCGAATTGCATAAGCAATAGAGGACGAGCTACCGGAAAATTTTATCTTCATAGGCAATTGTGATAGATTGTTTATCTTTGGTGTTTTTTATGAAATGTTGTCTAGCGCTTCAATCATATAAATTTAGTTATATAAAATAATGTGTTAATTATCTGGAAGTGATAAACGCTCTTATCATAGATGGTGGGGTTTATTCACTCTTGTAGGTTTCAGAAATAACTAACAAACAACATTTTAGATATTTAAGCAACTTGTTTCTATGTAGAATGTGGATTGGATGTCAGGTGTTTTATCATCACTTTTCGCTATGATTTTTTTCTTCTTGTTATCTCTCAGATAACTGTTTCTTCTATGAACTTCTCATGATGATTTTCTTTTTGGATCCTTAAATATTCTGCAGCTTTAGAAGATTTTAGATCAGATTGTACAACCACAAATGATTATCGCAATATATGGTTGTGTGTGGATATATAACTCTCTCTCCCTTCACTTATGTAATACCTCTTGACGCTATTCTTCTAAAGGATGAAGGATTTTAGCCACTGCACTACAGATTCTTTGTTCTTGATAAGTTTCTTCTACTTATCACTTATATCATTGGCCTTGTTTCAAATACACCATTTATTTAATTCAACTTTTTATACTGAGTTCAAAAAAATAAAATGTAAAATAAACAGAGAAAACACTGTATTTCAATATGGGTGTAGGCGTTTTATATGACCATTTTTGATGAAAATGTTTTTCTTGTACATTATAAGCGGAGTTTGTATGCAAATAAAATAAAAATGCTTCTTATGAACGCTCTAAATAATAGGAATAGCATAACATAGAGAGCTGTGAAATAGAATGACTGTACTCGTTTATCTAACATAC
Organism: Bartonella massiliensis; assembly: GCF_902150025.1. Lineage (GTDB taxonomy): Bacteria > Pseudomonadota > Alphaproteobacteria > Rhizobiales > Rhizobiaceae > Bartonella > Bartonella massiliensis. The sequence continues at coordinate 172,746 of NZ_CABFVS010000011.1, read as the reverse complement.
GGATAAGCATTATCATTGCATAAGATCATATGGGTAGCAAATTTTATGTAATAGAAACTATTCTGTTAAAATTATCCCTTCATACATCAATCTACTCTACAATGTTGTTCAATTTTTATGCTTGAATGCTTCATGCATTATATTATTTTGTCCCTTTAAAACTGTCTTCTCCAGCCACACACCATAATCTCTTTACCGAACAGTTTTCGTATGCATAATGGTGTTTTTATTTCGAGAATTACTCTTGGGAAAAAAGATACAATATTTTAGTTCTGATCCCCTATACAAAAACCACCTCAGCCGCAATATACTTTGCTATTTTAATATCTTTCTCACACATATAGCTTACTAAAAATTCAATATTTATTTATAACTATTCCCGCATAAACATTGAGAAATTCAAAATTTTGTTTTCTTTATTTTGCTCTTTTCGTAACAATTTTTTCATTGTTTAGATCTCTTTAACGAGAAATATGTCATAATTTTTTATTAGTCTCCAATCTTATCTTCCAGATTTTAAATGACCTAATATATGACGCAATATAAGGAGTTCAGTGTGCAAAATTCTCGTTGGTTTCGCGTTTTAATGCTCGCATCATGTATCTTAATCGTAAAAGTTATTGTATTGGGTTCACCGCGTTTGTTGCATGCACAAACATTTAATCAAAACATAGGCCCCAGTGGTTTACCACTTCCGCGATTTGCTTCGATTAAACCTAACCGTGTTAATGTACGTGTTGGGCCAGGAAGCAACTATTCTATCATTTTTACCTATAAAAAGAAGGGATTACCTATTGAAATCATCCAAGAATATGACCAATGGCGAAAAATTCGTGATGCAGAAGGCGATGAAGGGTGGGTGTATCAATCGCTTTTATCAGGAAAGCGAACTGCTATAACTATTCCATGGCAAAAAGATAAAACAAAAAGGCTGATACTACGAAAAAAACCCACTGACAATGCAGAACTTGTGGCAGAAGTAGAGCCTAATGTCATTGGCAATATCCACCAATGCGATGGACAATGGTGTAAAATCACTCTTAATAATGTTCATGGATGGCTTCATCAATCTCAATTATGGGGAATCTATCCTGATGAAAAAATAAAAGGTTGGTGAATGCTTAAGCGCATCAAGTTTAGCTTTTATTCCTCATTGAATATCCTTGCTCCCTATCACAAGATTGATTTTTCGGTTTTAATCGTACAATCAAATCAACATGTGAAATTTCCATACCTTCTGGTGGTTTAGGCAAATTCCCAATAATGGGAGATGCTTCCAAGTTGCAAGGAATATCAAGAATACGATTTTTACCTTCTATATAAAAATGATAGTGATCAGAGGTATTTGTATCAAACCAAGTCTTCGAACCTTCTACGGCAATAATCCGTAACAATCCCGCTTCCGTAAATTGGTGAAGTGTATTGTAAACCGTTGCTAAGGATACAGTTACATCCGCCCTCACCGCTTCCTCATAGAGCTCTTCCGCAGTAATATGACGATTTCCCTGAGAAAAAATCATATGCGCAAGCTTTAACCGCTGACGTGTTGGACGCAAACCATTTTCACGCAAACGTTTTTCTAACATAGAAGTGGAATAATATTGCACACCTTCTCCCCACTCTTTTGTGAACTGTTGCTCTTCCTTCATATCTAAATCATCTGAACTTCCTGACATGTTACAAACTAAAATATCTTCTTGCTTCAATAAGATAAAAATATAAAAAAATGGGAATAGTATGGTGCAATCTTGTATTCCATTTTTAAATAATTACCTATGTAGGATACATAAAAAAGAGCTTTTGTCATTAAAAATGATATAAAATCATTTCCCTCTCTTTAAAATTTGCTCTAAAAGTAGGTTGGAGAAAAGCGCAGAAATAAAGATATATGCAAATAAACGGAGTAACCATGGCTGAACAAAAGTCTTGCTACACTTATGAAGAGCTTCTGAGCTGCGCTCGCGGCGAAATGTTTGGTAAGGGTAATGCGCAATTGCCGGCACCACCAATGTTGATGATTCATCGAATCACTCAAATCAGTGAAACTGGTGGTAAATACGATAAAGGGATGGTTCGCGCCGAATTTGACATGACACCAGACATGTGGTTCTTTAATTGTCACTTTATAGGCGATCCCGTTATGCCAGGATGTCTTGGATTGGATGGTATGTGGCAATTAACAGGTTTTTTTCTTGGTTGGTTGGGCGAACCAGGGAAAGGTAGGGCTATATCAACAGGTGAAGTAAAATTGTCAGGTATGGTAACCCCACAAACCAAACTTCTTGAATATGAAATAGATTTTAAGCGTATTCGACGTGGAAATTTAGTCTTAGGAATAGCTGATGGATGGCTAAAAGCAGATGGAGAAACTATTTATAAGGCGAATGATTTACGCGTTGCTTTATTCAAAGAAGATTGAACATTATTTTCATCAGAAAAAATCTTTTACTATTCTGTATGGAACAAGGAGGTATGGATGCGTCGAGTTGTTGTAACTGGAATGGGAATTGTCTCCGCGATTGGGAATAATCCAGAGGCCGTTTTAACCAGTTTATATGAAGCAAAATCCGGGATTTCTTACGCACCTCAGTATGCCGAATTGGGCTTCCGTAGTAGAGTTTACGGTAAACCCGATATTAATATAGAAGAACTCGTAGATCGACGTGCTCTCCGTTTTCATGGACGTGGAACAGCATGGAATCATATTGCTATGGATCAAGCGATTGCTGATGCTGGCCTAGAGCCTCATGAAGTATCAAACGAACACACTGGTATTATTATGGGTTCTGGAGGTGCTTCAACGCAATCAATCGTAGAAGCAGCTGATATTACACGCCAAAAGGGTCCAAAACGTGTTGGGCCTTTTGTTGTGCCTAAAGCAATGAGTTCTACAGCATCCGCAACACTTGCAACTTTTTTTAAAATAAAAGGAGTTAATTATTCAATCTCTTCAGCTTGTGCTACCTCCAATCATTGTATTGGGAATGCTTATGAAATGATACAATATGGCAAGCAAGATCGTGTCTTTGCCGGTGGCTGCGAAGATTTGGATTGGACACTTTCTGTTTTATTTGATGCTATGGGTGCTATGTCTAGTAGATATAATGACATCCCTCACAAAGCTTCACGTGCCTATGATGTCAATCGTGATGGATTTGTTATTTCTGGAGGAGCTGGTGTTTTGGTTCTTGAAGAACTAGAATGTGCTAAAGCACGTGGTGCAAAAATCTACGGAGAAATCATTGGATATGGTGCAACATCCGATGGATATGATATGGTTGCTCCATCAGGAGAGGGAGCAGAACGATGCATGCGCATGGCCCTTGCAACAGTCAATAATAAAATTGATTATATCAATCCCCATGCAACAGCAACGCCTGTTGGTGATCCTCCTGAAATAGAGGCTATCCGCCGTATTTTTGGAGCGGGTGATCAATGTCCCCCCATTTCTGCCACCAAATCTCTAACAGGGCATTCCTTAGGAGCTGCAGGTGTTCACGAAGCAATCTATACATTGTTAATGATGAATCATAATTTTATTTGTGAAAGTGCCCATATTGAAGAACTTGATCCAGCTTTTGCTGATATGCCAATCGTCCGTGAACGGCGTGATCATCAACAACTGAATACCGTATTGTCAAACACTTTTGGCTTTGGCGGTACCAATGCAACGCTTGTTTTTCAACGCTATATATAAAAGAAAGTTCTTAGTAATTGAAAAAAGTACGGTCTTACGGAGAATAATATGAAAGGTTTGATGGAGGGCAAACGTGGCCTTATTATGGGAATTGCAAATGACCATTCAATTGCTTGGGGCATTGCCTGTCAACTCGCACAAGCAGGAGCTGAATTAGCATTAACTTATCAAGGAGATGCTTTTGGAAAACGTGTTCAGCCCCTAGCAGATAAGCTTGGCTGCAAATTAGTTCTAGAGTGTGATGTTGAAAAAATTGAAAATGTTGACGACGTTTTTGAGAAACTTGAAAAAGAATGGAAAACGATTGATTTTATTGTCCATGCCATTGGTTTTTCAGATAAAAATCAGCTAAAAGGGCGTTACGTTGATGTTACAACACGTGAAAACTTTCAACGTACAATGGTGATTTCAGCTTATTCCTTTACTGAAATTGCTCAGCGCGCAGGCAAGCTTATGCCTAATGGAGGAGCACTTTTAACCCTTACTTATGGTGCTTCACAACAAGTTGTACCTAATTATAATATCATGGGGGTTGCTAAGGCTGCTTTAGAAGCTATGGTCCGTTATTTAGCAGCGGACTTTGGCCCACAAAATATCCGCGTCAATGCGATTTCAGCGGGTCCCATTAGAACCTTAGCGGGTAATGGTATTGCAGCTGCACGTGCAATATTTTCACATCAACGCCGTAATGCTCCATTACGTCGTACCGTGAATATTCATGAAATTGGAAAGTCTGCCCTTTATTTACTCTCTGACTTATCATCAGGCGTTACAGGTGAAATCCATTATGTTGATTCAGGCTATAACATCATGTCTATGCCAATACTTGAAGAACTGAAAAAAACTGAAGATTCTCAAGAAGGATAAAAAACATCCGACTTAAAAAAGAAAATCAATCATCTGTAAAGTACTTTAATCGCGTATTGAGTTGCTGTCTCTACTAGACTGAATCTCATGGGAAAGTTTAAAATCCAATCTTTTGCGTATATGATGATATACAATTCTTACCAAGAGAATCACAATCTGTCGCAGAATACAGAAATCATTACGAGATAGCAAACGTGCTTGTTTCTAAAATTTTTAATCCCTCTGATGACAAGGAAAAATGAAATTCTGTGGTAGAATTACGCTTTCCTTTCAACTTTTCGATCCAAGGATAATCCATATATTTTCTCAATCTGATTTTTATAAATATAACGCAAAGGACGTGTAAGAATTCCTGTAGGGATAAGCAAACACAAAGCCAATTGTGTCATTGTTATTGTTTTGCGGAGTGTTTTATAAAAAGCTACCATACCTCTACAATCGATTTTTCTAAAAAGTTTTGTGTTTTATGGCGTTATTTTCCTAACAAGTTCCATGCCTTTTCTGCTACTTGTTGTAAATCAACATCTAATTCTAAAGCCGTAACATATTTAGAATAAAACATTAAGATGAGAAGCATAATAAATTTTGTGTATTTCACAGAGAGTTCAATTATACTATTTATAGTACCATTTTGGAATGGAGTTGCCTGTATTGAGAGATGCCTTGTTAAAAAGTACATAAATGAGCAACAGCGATAGTGTTTTTGTTTTGGACGCTCTATCTTATCTAATACATCAGGAGATGTGCTTTCATTAAAAAACGAGAAAAATAAATGTGAGGTAAGACAGTATATCCATTATTTAAAAGCTATTGCTTTAGATGCCTTTGCAAGTCGTAAGGCTAAATTAAAAATAATGGTAGAAATGAAAACTGTACCTTTAAAACTTTATATTCTTATCAAATTAGGTTGCCATTTTTTTCAGAGATCACACAAACAGAGATACGTAATACCCTCCCCTTATCTAGCTATTACACGCAGCAAATAATATTGGAAATTGGGTAATAGCAAATGATATTTTTAGCTTATACCTTACATAAATGAAATGTCGCTCCCCAATAAATCTTCTATTATTCTGTTTACAAATAGTATTGTGAGATGTGTTTTAAAAAAACAAAATATTCCTTCCATTGCAGTACAAAACATGTTTAAGTGGAAACGATAATTTATTTTAAAACAATAGCTTAACAAAAGACAAAGATTTTATATTTCAGCCATTTTTCATAAAAAAAAATCAAACGACATGAAACTGTAATTTTTTGAGTTATAACTATCTTATAAAATCATCAACAAAATCTATTTTATATTTTTTCATAGAATGTTTCTATTTTTTTTAAGATTGGAAATATTTAAAAACACAGGCTCGTATTATATTTCGTCCTTGAGCGTGCGGCTTAGTAATGTGTTAGCAGCTTCAGTTACGTTTTTACCACAATAGAGAATTTGATAAATTTGTTCTACAATAGGCATTTCTACCCTCATGCGTTGCGCTAATATATGTACTTCCTTGGTATTTAAGTATCCTTCCACAACCTGACCAATTTGTTTTTCTGCCTCTTTTATATCTATTCCTTTACCAAGAAGTATTCCAAAACGACGATTACGCGACTGATCGTCAGTACATGTCAAAACAAGGTCACCTAAGCCTGTCATTCCCATAAATGTGGAAAGCTCAGCCCCCATAGCGCTCCCTAAACGACTAATTTCAGCTAATCCTCGTGTGATGAGAGCTATTCGTGCATTTGCTCCAAATCCCATGCCATCTGATATTCCTGCACCAATAGCAATAACATTTTTAACGGCTCCCCCTAATTGCACACCAATCATATCTGAGCTTTTATAAACTCTAAAACTTTTGTCACAATGAAAAAGTCGCTGCAATTCTTTACCAAACTCAACATCAGAAGTTGCTATCGTCATCGCAGTAGGCCAACCAATAGCGAGTTCTTTAGCAAAAGTTGGTCCAGAAAAAACAGCTAAAGGGATTTTTTCACCTAAAATCTCACGAGCAACTTCTTGTAAGAAACGTCCAGTACCATGTTCTAAACCTTTCGCTGCCCAAATAACGCGTGAATGTTCATCCAAATAAGGCTGGATATTATACAACACTTGACGAAATACGTGGCTTGGAACAGCGATTAATATATTATCACTTGCTGTTATTGCAGTTTCAAGCGAAGCTTCAAGTAATAAATTTTCAGGAAATCGAATATCAGGTAAATATATTTGATTACAACGTTGTTCCTGTAATTTTTTGATATGTTGAGAATTATATCCCCAAAGTAAAACATTATGGCCATTACGAGCAAGAGCAATGGCTAATGCAGTACCAAAAGAACCCGCACCAATAACTGTCATTGCAATGTTTTTCATTAAGTTTTCTGATTATTCTCTAAATTTTCGATTTCAACTGCTCATTATGATTATAAATAACTTCAATGCTCTCTTTAATATAAATCCTATAAAACTAAAATGTTATTTCTTTGTAGCTTTATCGCACACAACATAAAAACTTGTTTTTTACGCTCTCTTTCTTTGTATTGAATTTTATAAAAACCATTCTTTGTATATTCTACAATAGCTATTTGTTTTAAAGCTTGACTAAACGCTCAATGAACCGTCTTGTTAAAAATAAAAGCACAGTCAAAATCATGATATGCATTCCACTGATATCTTATACTGAGCCCCCTCTTTCATATCCTACGAGTTCCAGCAGTAGCACCTTGTAAGAACTGATACAGTCCGCATCAGCTCTACAAGCATTTCTCACAGCTATTCTACAGGAGAGTGCATACTTGGCGTTTGCTCCATGGGAATTTCTGAACCAGGAATTTGATCCACAGGAGTTTGCAAACCTGGCGTTTGTTCCATAGGAGTTTCTGAACCAGGAACTTGATCTACAGGTGTTTGCACACCTGGCGTTTGATCCATAGGAGTTTCTGAACCAGGGACTTGATCCACAGGAGTTTGCACACCTGGCGTTTGATCCATAGGCATTTCTAACTCCAGCATCTTTTCTGGCTGTTTTCTTACGGATATATCTTTGTTTGATAACTGCTCAGATACTGAAGCACCCTCTACACCCGATATTTCCGGTTCAATAACACGTCCTGAACCGCCCATCATATTATAGTTCAAGTGGGAAATAGCCCACCACGTACCACCAATAATAAGAAAAACGCAAATGGCTGCAAACCATAAAGCGCTTAAATTCCACTTGGCATCTGGACCAGAGTTCAAGTGCAAAAAGAAAACAATTTGTACGATAATTTGAATAAGTGCCATCCCAATAAGATATGCAACCTTTGTACTAATCGCCCAACTTTCCATCATTCCATACATCACAGGAATAAAAGAACCCAAAGTGAAAAATACAGCCAGAATAAAACCGATTAAATAGGAACCAGTACTGGGACCATGTGCTTCATTTTGCATACTCATCACAACGCTCCTAATAAATAAACCATGGTGAAAACACCAACCCACACAATATCAAGTAAATGCCAGAAAATTGAAAGGCATGTTAGACGCGTTTTATTATCCTGATCTAAACCACTCCGACGTAGATGAAAAAACATCACCACCATCCAAAGAAGACCAACACTTACGTGAAGCCCGTGAGTGCCAACCAAAGCAAAAAATGCTGACCAATAAGCAGATAAAACCTCTTTTCCAAAAAGCTGTAAACCTGTTGCTGGATCAATACCCACATAAGCACGAGGCTCGTAATAAAAGACCTCACCCAATAGTTCATGGAATTCATAAAGCTCCATAGCAATGAAGCAACCTCCAAGTATAAAGGTAATGGCCATCCATAAACGCACACTACTGATACTGTTCTTATGTGCCTGTACCATCACAAACCCATAAGTAATTGATGACAACAATAAAAAAGCCGTCTCAACCAACACAAACTTTAAATCTATAAATTCATTGCCCGCTTTACCACCACCATAAGAAGCAGAAAAAACAGCAAAACTTGAAAAAAGTGTCGAAAACAGAATCAAGTCTGAAAGAATATAGACCCAAAATCCAAACGTCATTATCGAGCTATTGTCGTGATGATGCTCATCCACTGTCTTCGCATTATTCATTGTTACTGCGCTCATACTGTTACTCCTTGTTCTTTAAGAACAGCTGTAAAAGCATCTTCTGTCTTTTGCACTTCCTCAGCTGGAATATAATAACCATGGTGATCGCCTATTAATGAATGACATACAAGCGTTGCAACAAAACCAATCAGTCCAATCGCAACAAGCCACCAAATGTGCCAAACAAGCGCAAAACCAACCACTAATGAGAAGAATCCTGCAATAATTCCAGCTGAAGTATTTGATGGCATATGAATTTTTGTAAATCCACTTGTCGGACGTTGATAACCATTCTTCTTCATATTCCAATAAGCATCATCCGTCTCTACTTCTGGAAGTATTGCAAAATTATATGCAGGAGGCGGGGAAGAGGTTAACCATTCAAGAGTCCGCGCATCACCCCAAGAATCATTTATTGTTACCGGTAAATGACCTTTATGTTTAATACCATACCAAATTGCCAAAACAATCTGTAACACAAAACAGAGAATACCAAGTAAGATAATAAGAGCCCCTAGCGCAGCAATAATAAACATCGGTTGCCAACTAGGTTCCATGTAATGCTGAAGACGACGCGTCGCTCCCATTAAACCAAGAGCATAAACTGGGAAAAAGGCAAGATAAAAACCAATAAACCAACACCAGAACGATGCAATACCTAGCATGCGATTTGGTTTATACCCAAAAACTTTTGGAAACCAAAAAGCAAGTCCAGCCAAATAAGCAAAAACCACACCTCCAATAATTGTATGGTGAAAATGCGCTATCAAAAATAGCGAATTATGAAATTGCCAATCAGCAGGGACAATCGATAATAAAACACCCGTTAATCCACCACCAACGAACGTAAAGATCATTCCCATGCACCAAAGCATTGGAGGCTCAAAGCGTATCCTTCCTTTATACATCGTGAGCAACCAATTAAAGACTTTTACACCCGTTGGAACGGCGATGATCATCGTCGCAATACTAAAGAAGGTATTTACAGTTTCACCGCCACCCATTGTGAAGAAATGATGTCCCCAAACAAGAAGCGAAAGAATCAAAATTACCAACATGGCCCATATCATGGAAACATAACCAAAGAGGCGTTTTGAAGAAAAAGTTGATACAACCTCAGAAACAATCCCAAACGCCGGAACAACCAAAACATAAACTTCAGGATGACCAAAAACCCAAACATAGTTAATCCATACCATTGGATTGCCGCCACCAACATTGGTAAAGAAATTCATGCTCAGATAACGATCACAGGCCAAAAGTGCAAAGGCGATAGCTAAAACAGGATAAATAACCAAAATAAGGACATTACTGACAAAAGCGCTCCAACAAAAAATAGGCATTTTCATCATTGTCATTCCAGGAGCACGCATCTTAATCATTGTTGCAATGAAATTGATTGCTCCCATTGTTGTCGCGATACCAGAAAGCTGAAGCGACCATAAATAATAGTCCACCCCTGTATCTGGACTTGTTTGCAACTCTGTAAAAGGTGGATACATAAGCCAACCACCACGACCAAAATTACCAATACCTAGTGATATATTAATCAAGATTGCCCCTGCAGCCGTAATCCAAAAACCTAGATTATTTGCAAAGGGAAAAGCAACATCACGTGCACCAATTTGAAGTGGTATAAGATAGTTAAACAGACCAAATAAAATAGGCGTAGCCATGAAAAAAATCATGATCGTACCATGCGCCGAAAAAATTTGATCAAAATGCTCAGGGGGCAAATAGCCCGCTGTTTCACTCCCAAGAGCTAAAGCTTGATGCGTTCGCATCATAAGTGCATCCGCAAAACCGCGAACAAGCATAATAATTCCAAGAATTATATACATAATACCTATGCGTTTATGGTCAACAGTCGTAATCCAATTTCGCCACAAGACCCCCCACCACCCAAGCGCTGTTAAAGCAACAACAGCAATTAAACCAACCACAACAATCGCGATACATGTATATAAAACGATCGGTTCATGTGCAAGCGCATGAAAAGCACCTGCCGTAGGATCTGTAAGTCTTCCAAACATTTCTCAACCCATTTCAAATGAAATTCAAGTTTAAAAGAAACCTTATGTTAAAAGGGCTCTTTCTCTATTGATCCCTTAAATAACCTCGGGATCAAATACTGAACATAGTGCACCCCATAGCGTCTGAGCAGCAGCGCGTTTCATTAAATCTTCGTTACATACCGTATTTTCATCGACACAGCGATTAACAATGCGATAGTAAAGCCGCTTCTCAACAGGTGCAAAATAACGAACTTCAGCATCTTTTTCCTTCGCAGCAATATCACCCATACGAGGCGCAATAGAAAGTTGACGATAAGACTTACGATCAAGTTCTCGCCCATTGGCCCGAGCTTTTACAATCCAATCATCAAAATCCTGCGAAGACACAGAATGCCAATTAAACCGCATACCCGCAAAACCATCGCCGCTGTAATTTGCGGAGGTCCCTTTGAAGACGCCATGTTCTTCAGCGATCAAATGCAACTTAGCATTCATCTGCGGCATAGCGTAAAGAACTGTACCCAATTTAGGAACCCAAAAAGCATTGACAGAATTTTCTGACGTCAATTGCAACAAAACTTGACGTCCTTTAGGTGCGTAAATTTCATTGATCGATGCAATACCATACTGGGGATAAATAAAAACCCATTTCCAATCAAGAGCGACAGCATCAATCTGCAATGGCTCCCCTTCACCCACAACCTCCACCGGAAGAGGCTTTGCAGGCTCAAGTTTATAAGTATAATAAGCTGCGAATACACCCAAAACCATTACGATTAAAATTGGAATACCCCACATCACTGCTTCAATTTTATTTGAATGTGCCCAATCAGGAGAATATTCCGCTTTCACATTTGATGCCCGATATTTTATTGCTAAAAATACTACACTCACCATGACTGGAATGACGACGCAAAGCATAACAAACACACAAGCAGCGATCAAAATGAGCTGTTGACGTGCAACATAACCTGATGGCTGTAGAACATCAATCTTACAACCAAACAAAAGTAGTGCTATTCCCCCTAAAATCATCAGCATTTTTGTCCGTCTAACAAAACTTTCCATCTTTATTTGCCCCCATCATACGCACTAAAAATTGTCATAAATATCATACCTCATATTGTACAAATTTGAAAATAATTATCAAGTGAATTCAAAGCCTATATCACTCTTTCATCCAATGATCCAACACTTGCTTTTTAATGATTATAATTTAATTTTTTTTGCAATATACTCGAGTGCAAATCGATATCCATCACTTCCACATCCAGTTATAATAGCATCGACACCTAAAGAGGTATAAGAATGGTGACGGAAAGCTTCGCGTTGATAAATATGGGATAAATGAACTTCTACTTTCGGCCCTGAGAACATTTTTAGAGCATCAAGAAGAGCAACAGATGTATGACTGTAAGCCGCTGGATTGATGATCAATCCAGAACTTAGCCCTATTGCCTCTTGTATCCATTCTACGAGCTGCCCTTCATAGTTACTTTGATAAAAATTTATGATAAAATCGGCTTTCTTTGCCCATTCTCTGCAATTTTTTTCAATATCTTCTAGAGTTTCAGTTCCATAAATTTCTGGCTCGCGTTGACCCAGGAAGTTTAAATTAGGACCGTTTAAAATCGTTATCATTACGGACATAGCAAGCCTTTTCTTCTCGATCATCCCTTATTAAAAAATATTTAGAATGTTTTTTACAGCAATAAAGCACCATCCTTAATCTCAAAAAATTCTGCACGTCCTTTTAAGTCATCAAATAAAAGACGATCTGTTCCTGTCATAAATGTTTGTACAGATAAATCATCAAGAATATCAAATAAAGCAGCACGTCGATGCGAATCAAGATGAGCTGCCATTTCATCAAGAAGAAGAATAGGAGCCCTTTCCGACATCATACCTGTTAAACGTGCATGACACAAAACCAAACCTGTTAACAGCGCTTTTTGTTCACCTGTTGAACAAGATGTTGCTGCTCGATTCTTATCCGCATAAAAAACCTGCAAATCTGCGCGATGTGGTCCTTCTAATGTTCGCCCAGCAGCACGATCTATTGCACGATTGCGCTGCAACCGATCACAAAATTGTTCTTCAACTTCAGTCGCTGATAATCTACTTAGAGCAGTTTCCAAAAAACCATCAATTTGCAAAAAAGCCCGTGGAAAAGATATCTGAGATGGCATTTTTGTAAACATGTCGTTTAAAAGCCGAATAATATCAATACGCGCCGCAGAAATAGCGATCGCCAATTCTGCCATCTGTTTTTCTAAAGCGTCAAACCAAGCATAATCTTCATTTCCATCCAAAAACAAACGATTACGTGCGCGCATCGCTCTATCATAATCGGCTATGCGGTGACTATGTAAAGGATCGATCGCCAAAACCATACGGTCTAAAAAACGTCGGCGCTCAAGCGAAGAACCCGTAAAAAGACCATCCATAGAAGGCGTCAAGATACTTATATGACAGTAATCTGTTAAGCAATCACTTGGCTCATTCACACCATTAATATGAACCTTTCGACTGTTATCGCTCATCTCTAAAGCTGTACCAATCTTTACTTCACCATAAAGCGCACATTCAAGACGCGCAAAGACAACAAATCCTTCACCGCTACCATCTGAAAAACTAATATCAGAATAAGCCGCTCGCCTTAAACCACGCCCCGGAGAAAGAAAAGATAATGCCTCTAAAAGATTTGTCTTACCAGCACCATTGTGACCAGTAAAAACCACATGTTGACCCGAAAAATGAATCTCCAAAGAAGCATAATTACGATAACGCAAAAGCCTCAGCTGTCTCACTGCCACTTTGTGCACATGACCAGCCATGCATTGCAAAACAACGGCCCCTAAACGCGAATGGGCATCAGTACATAAAGCACATCTGCATCATTATTATCACGAATGAGAGCTGGTGCTACAGCATCTGATAGCATAAAAACCATCTCATCACTTGAAAGTTGCCCAGCAATATCTAAAAGATAACGTGAATTAAATCCTATCTCAAGCGGATCGGCTGTATAAGTTACAGCTAACTGATCTTCTGCACTGCCAGAATCAGGGCTATTAACCACAAGCTTCAGCTGCCCATGCTCAATCGTTAACTTAACCGCGCGCCCTCGATCACTTGAAATTGTTGAAACGCGATCAACTGCAGAAGAAAAGTCCTGCCTATTAACAATTAATTCTTTATCATTTCCAAGAGGAATAACACGTTGATAGTCTGGAAATGTTCCATCAATTAACTTCGAGGTAAAAATCACAGACCCCACAGAAAAACGAATCTTTGTCTCTGAAAGCTCTATACATACATCGCTATCATTTTCTTCTGAAAGAAGTTTCTGTAGCTCTCCTACAGCTTTACGGGGAACAATAACACCAGGCATTCCCTCAACGCCTGAAGGAGCTTCCATTTCAACTTGTGCCAAACGATGACCATCTGTTGCAACCAAACGCAATTTCAAGATATCATCATTAATAACATGGAAGTAAATACCATTAAGATAATAGCGGGTTTCTTCAGTAGAAATAGCAAATTGCGTACAATCAAGTAAATGCTTTAACCCTGATGCCGATAGAGAAAAGCTATAACTAAACTGTCCAGGAAGTGATTCTGGAAAATCCGCCTTCGGAAGACATTGAAGCTGAAAATGCGCACGACCCGAAACAATCGACATTGCACTTGCTTGATTCTCATCGACAGATAATACAACCTCATTGCCATCAGGAAGTTTTCGAATGATATCATAGAGCAAATATGCCGGAACAGTCGTTGCTCCAGCTTGTTCAACATTAACTGTAAAAGATTCTGTAACCTCTAAATCAAGATCTGTTGCTTTTAACTGCACACGGCCATTTTCGGCATCAATCAATACATTCGATAAAATAGGAACAGTATTACGGCGCTCTACCACACGATGAACACGACCTAGAGATTTGAGAAATTGACTGCGATCAACTGTAATACGCATAAAAGCCCTATATGATTTACTAAAAACGATAAAAATTCCTTAGAATTAAAATAATAGATCCTCTTTAAAGAATCGCCTGCTGGATTTTATTAAAGCTCTCTTAAAATGGCAAGTCACTCCTGCATAAGAAAAAATAAATCTTTCCATTAAATCCTTTAAAGTTTCTTCAAAGAAAGAAATGATAAACACTATACAGCCTGCTCTCCAATCAATCGTTTAAGCAACTCAAGTTCCTTGGCCAAGGTCTGATCACCACAAACCAAATCTTCAATTTTACGCACAGCGTGTAAAACTGTTGTATGATCACGCCCACCAAAACGACGTCCAATTTCTGGCAATGAGCGTGGTGTTAATACTTTCGCTAAATACATTGCAACTTGCCGTGGCTTTACAACTGTCCGTGTTCGACGATTAGACAACAAGTCCTGTTTAGAAACATTATAATGGCGCGCCACCGTGCGCTGAATTTCTTCAATCCGAATGCGTCTAGGTTCACCGGGACGTGTCAAGTGACCTAATAACTCATCAATCCGTTCTAAAGATAAATCAGACTCAAAAGATTGACGAAACAAGAGCTGATTAAATGCTCCTTCAATATCACGCCCCGACCCTAAAACCGTTTTTGCAATATATTCCAAGATATCATCAGAAATTGATACCATGCCATCATCTTGCTGTGCAACCTTCAACCGCTGACGTAACATTTGCAAACGCATTTCATAATCGGGTGCTTCAATTTCAAGGGCTACCCCTCCTTGAAGACGAGAACGAACGCGAAGATCAAGCGATTCTAATTCTGCTGGTGGACGATCTGCAGCAACAACAACCTGTTTTGCACTATCAAGCAACATATTAAGCAAATGGCAAAATTCATGTTGTATAGACTTACCCTGCAAAAACTGCATATCATCAATAATCAAAAGGTCAATATCGCGGAGCTGTTCTTTAAAAGAAAGAGCATCATTATCACGAATAGCTGTTGCAAAACGCCACATAAAATATTCAGCAGTTAAATAAATAACACGCGCAGACGTTAAACGCTTTAATGCAGAAGCCGCAATTGCTTGAAGTAAATGTGTTTTTCCTAAACCAACAGAGGCGTGAATAAAAAGAGGATTAAAACGCAAAGCACTTTTATGTCCCTCCGCAATTGAACGCGCAGCCGCTAAAGCAACGCGATTAGAAGCCCCCTCAACAAAAGTCTCAAAACTATAGCGAGAATCAAGTGGAGACCCCAAAACTCCCGTCTGAGAATTCTTGATTGCATGCTCTGAACAACTTTCAACAAAAGGTGAAGTCACCTGCTCCTCCAGAACAACAGAAGGCGAACTTGTTTTACAAACAACATCTCTTGAAACGCGTTCCATACCGCGAACAATAACTTCAACACGAAGAATAGATGAATTCTCCTGTTTCCATAAATTTGTTAAAAGAGAACCATAGTGATTATTAATCCATGAACGTAAAAAAGCAGTAGGAACAGAAAGCTTTACAAGCGTATGACTATACTCAGCAAGCTTCACACGACCAAACCAACTGGTATAAGCCTCAACACCAACTTGTGCCTTTAATTGTGCCATCACGCGTATAAAAGCCGCCGCACTTTCATCCTCTGAAACAATAGAATATCCTACAGAAGAACTTCTACAAACGGCCCCATCACTCTCTGTCATTCTATCCTTTATTATATTCTCTGTTGATAGGATATTTACCGAAACCCTTTTAAAGGAATTAGCTTTAGAGTTCAATTTATCCACCATCTTCCATCCTGATAAAAATAAAATTCTGTCCTGCCAAACAGCTAAATAAACCTACCGAAGGCAACACGCCCTATCCCAAATAAGATTACTCTCCCTCCCCTAGGATAGCCTCATCACAACCCCACTAACAAAGATGACCAATAAGATTTACTTGCACTCATGATATGACCCAACCTTCTAAAATGGTAAACATACCAATTAAGAAAACTAAAAAAACGTCAGAATACCTCTTCAACACAAAAGCTTAAAAAGTCTAAACCAAAGCATCTTGTATCCAACAAAATACAGAATAACGCGCTGATGTAACCCCTTCATGCTTTTCAATCTTCACAAGAAACATACAAAACAGCAGAGGTAAAATGCAAGAGGTCAAAATAAAATCAAAAGATCCCCCAAAAATGCTTATATCAATAAAGAACGAGAAAAATTATTGATTCAATTCATTTTTTTTCTCTAAATTTACCAATCATTAAAGAATCTCTTCAGATTTAAAAAAAAAATAAAATACTTGACAAAAAAGACTCTGTAAAAATCCACAAAGCTTGTGGATAACCATGCTCCCCTATAAACGTCCTCTCATTTTTCAAGAGAAGAATCATTGTCGATTCTTATTTTCAATAGAAACTTTTTAAAACAATAAATAAAAAGCCAGCATCCTGATGGATACTAGCTTTGTTCTCAATAAAAAAGAGAAAACTTAAACGCTGAGAGCTTTCAAACGCTTCGCTAAACGCGATACTTTTCTTGCTGCAGCATTTTTGTGAAAAACCCCTTTAGAAACCGCACGCATAATTTCAGGCTCAAAATTCTTAAATGCAATTTCCGCTGCCACCTTATCACCCCCAGCTAAAGCATCATCAAACTTACGTATAAAAGTACGAACGCGTGAACGGCGGGCCCTATTAACCTGTGTGCGTGCTGCAACCTTGCGCACCGCTTTTCGAGCAGAAGGTGTATTCGCCATAAATATAATCTCTCTTTCAACACTTTGGTAAAATGAGTCTACAGAACAACTCTACCAATATAAACAAACCTAACCTAAGCAAAACTATAAAGCTGCTTATAATTCATGTGACTTATAGCGCAATGTCAAAGCTAACGTCAATTGAATTTTCAAAGACAGACATAAAAAACGAAGTCAAACTCTTTGATCCGCAACTTTATAGCTTAATCGTTTAAAGACATTTCTCAACAAACAAAAGCATTTAAACAGCTAACTTACGTAAGACATATTGCAGAATTCCACCATGATGCAAATAATCTAGTTCATCTTCAGTATCAACACGGCATAATAATGGAACAGTCTTTACCCTACCATCAGAAAAAGTAATTGTTGCTACAGTCTTTTGACGAGGTTTCAAGTTATGAATCCCTTCAATTGTTACCTTTTCATCTCCCTTTAAGCCTAAAGATTTCCAACTTACACCTTCTTCAAAAACAAAAGGAACAATACCCATACCAACAAGATTAGAGCGATGAATCCTTTCAAAAGACTGCACAATCACCGCTTTTATACCAAGAAGATTGGTCCCCTTGGCTGCCCAATCGCGTGATGATCCATTGCCATATTCAATACCCGCAAAAACAACAAGTGGAATACCTTCTTGTTTATACGCCATTGCTGCATCATAAATGGCTTGTTCTACCGCTGAGGGATAATGAACCGTATAGCCCCCTTCTCGACCATTTTCTCCTAACATGAAATTACGAATGCGAATATTGGCAAAGGTCCCACGCACCATAACTTCATGATTCCCACGGCGCGTTCCATACTGATTAAAATCAGCGACTTTAACACCATGATCCATTAAATATTTGCCAGCAGGAGAAGCAGCCTTAATAGAACCAGCAGGCGAAATATGGTCTGTCGTGATTTTATCACCAAACAAACCTAAAATCCGTGCATCCTTGATGTCTGATAAGACATCCGGCGTTTTCTTCATATCATCAAAATAAGGGGGATTACGAACATAGGTAGATTGCTCATCCCAAGAATAAGTAGAGCCCGTAGGGATTTGAACTTTTTGCCAATTTTCATCTCCCTTAAAGACATCTGCATATTTTTCGGCAAAAACCTTACGTGTAACATTTTTTTCGATAAACGACTGTATTTCTTGAGAAGTTGGCCAAATATCTCTTAAGTAAACCGGTTGACCATCTGAATCTTCACCAAGAGGTTCCTTGGTTAAATCTTTACACACCGTCCCAACAAGCGCATGTGCGACAACTAATGGAGGAGAAGCTAAATAATTCGCTTGCACATCAGGAGAAACACGCCCTTCAAAATTACGATTTCCTGAAAGAACTGCAGCAGCAATAACCTCATTGTCATTAATGGTTTTGGAAATAGCTGGATGCAAAGGACCAGAATTTCCAATACATGTCGTGCACCCAAACCCTACTAAGTTAAATCCTAATGCATCTAAATCTTTTTGTAGACCCGAACTTTGAAGGTAAGCTTCAACGACCTTTGAACCAGGTGCAAGAGAGGTTTTTACCCACGGTTTGCTCTTGAGCCCTTTTGCCACAGCATTTCGTGCCAGAAGACCTGCAGCAATAAGAACGCTTGGATTTGATGTATTCGTACATGACGTAATCGCAGCGATCACCACATCTCCGTGACCAAGCGTATATTCTTCACCCTCAACCGGATAACGCTCATCTTGTCCAGTCTTCTTATAATCTTCGACCAATGCCTTCTCAAAGCCTTGCCCAACATTTTCCAATGCAATACGTCCTTCAGGACGTTTAGGACCAGCCATAGAAGGAACAACGGTTCCCATATCTAATTCAATTGTATCACTAAAAATGGGACTAGCCACCATTCCATCATGCCACATCCCCTGTGCTTTAGAATAAGCCTCTACTAAGGCAATCCGATTTTCATCACGCCCTGTCATATTGAGATAACGCACTGTCTCATTATCAATTGGGAAAAAGCCACACGTCGCTCCATATTCAGGTGCCATATTTCCAATCGTTGCCCGATCAGCAAGCGTCATATGTTCCAAACCAGGACCAAAAAACTCAACAAATTTACCGACAACACCTTTCTGGCGGAGCATTTGAGTCACCGTCAACACGAGATCGGTGGCTGTTACACCTTCTTTAAGTTTCCCTGTTAGATGAAAACCAATCACTTCAGGTAACAACATAGAAACGGGTTGGCCTAACATTGCCGCTTCAGCTTCAATACCCCCAACACCCCAACCTAAGACACCCAAACCATTAACCATCGTTGTATGCGAATCAGTTCCCACACAGGTGTCTGGATAAACCGTCTCACTCCCCTCTTCATTCTTCATCCATACGCATTGCGCTAAATATTCGAGGTTAACCTGATGACAAATCCCTGTTCCTGGAGGAACAACCCGAAAATTTTGAAAGGCTTGCTGCCCCCATTTAAGGAAACGATAGCGTTCACCATTGCGTTCATATTCATGCTCAACATTTTCCTTAAAAGCCATGGGAGTGCCAAAATCGTCAACAATAACTGAGTGATCAATGATAAGATCAACAGGAATGAGAGGATTAATTTGTTCAGCGTTACCGCCAAATTTAACCATAGCATCGCGCATTGCAGAAAGGTCAACAACAGCAGGAACACCGGTAAAATCTTGCATAAGAACACGTGCAGGACGGTAGGCGATTTCTGCCCCCGCACTTCCTTTGTCGTTTAACCACTTAGCAACATTAAGGATATCTTCTTTTTTAACCGTGCGACCATCTTCAAATCGCAATAAATTTTCAAGAACAACTTTCATCGAAAATGGCAAACGAGAAATACCTTCAAGTCCATTCTTCTCTGCTTCGATCAAGCTATAATAAGTATATTCTTTGCCACCAACATTTAATGTTCTGCGACAATTAAAACTATCAATGTGAGTCATGACTGTCCATCCTTATACTAAAAACCACCCAATTTCCAGGAATGAACAACACAAACTACGAGTCAAGGTCGCAGCTTGAGCGCAGACGCAACCACCTCCGCTATCCATTTCCCCCTCCACCTTTTATAGGTAAATGCGGAAATCAGCGCCAAAAACCATTTTACACCAGATATTGATGTAATACATCTCTTATAGAACTATTTCTAGAACTATTCTAGGGACAATTGCATAAAAAACGTGTTTTTTATGCTCTAATGCAATAAAGAATAGGAAAATTAAAGCAAAATAGGCTATCCACATGGTGTTATTAGGCAAAAATTTAGCAGCTTATAGAAACGAGGAGATTCTGTTCAAAAACCTTTCTTTTTGTTTATTTCCACAGCAACTGATGACAATCACCGGTCCTAATGGTATCGGAAAATCGACCTTACTGCGAATCATTGTTGGTCTTCTTGAAGCTGCTGAAGGTCAAATAATCTTTAAAGACCATGAACAAAGATACCCTGTTGCAACAGCGTGTCATTATCTCGGGTCTCAAAATGCCATGAAACCTTTCTTATCTGTCATAAACAATTTGCAATTTTGGGCAGAATTTTATGGTCAACATTTACGTTTTGTACATGAAACCCTTGCCGATATTGGTCTTTCTGATCTTGAACATTTACCCTTTAACGCTCTGTCCACTGGACAACAAAGACGTGTCGCTATTGCCCGGCTTTTGCTCTCTTATCGTCCTCTTTGGATTTTAGATGAACCAATATCGGGGCTTGATAGCCATGCTCAAAAACTTCTTTCTCGTATTTTCCAACGTCATCTCAATCAAGGTGGTATGATTATCGCCGCAACCCATTATTCCCTAGGTATTCCAGAAAACCATACAATTGCTCTGGAAAAATTTTTACCTCTCTAGGAGAAAATAAAATGAAAGCACTTCTCTGGCGTGATCTTAAACTATTATTAGTACCACAAACTTCTTCACTCACAGGACTACTATTTTTCATTGCTGTTGTTGTCATAACCCCCTTTGCCATTGGACCAGATCCCAAAACTCTTGCCCAAATAGGACCAGGGATATTGTGGTTTGGAGCCCTTCTCGCAGGACTTCTTAATCTAAACAAACTTTTTCAAATCGATTATGATGATGGCAATCTCGATCAATTTATCCTTTCAGGACAACGACAAAGCTTTACACTAATTGTCTTTACCAAATGCATTGCCCATTGGGTAGGAACAATGCTTCCTCTCATTTTTGTGACTCCTATTTTAGCCCTCATGCTCCACTTAGATGTCACGATAACTTTTACAACAATCCTCACCCTTTTATGCGGAACACCAGCTATTGTTTTTATTGGCGCTATAGGAGCAGCACTTGCAGCCTCATTGTTACACAGCACTCTTCTTATTTTCATCATTATCTTACCGTGGATCATTCCCATTATGATTTTTGGCGTTTCAACTGCGACTGCCCCAACAAATCCAAATGCCTCTTTTCTTACATCCTTGGCTCTTCTTAGCGCTTTTTCACTGCTTTTGAGTCTTTTTAGCTCTTTTGTTGCCGCTTTAACACTCAAGCTTTTATCAGAATAATAAAAGATGATTGCCGCATAGCAAAACTCTGCCTATTATGAGCTTCATGAATGAACTATCTCGCACCCATAAAATCAGGTCATCCCCTGCAAGTTTTGCCCGCTTCATGAAAATAAGCAGTATCGTTCTGCCTTGGTTCGCCGGTATAACGTTATGTCTTCTTATCTTAGGGCTTATTCTAGTGATGCACTCACCAGACGACTATCAACAGGGGATCACTGTTAGGATTATGTATCTTCATGTCCCCTTTGCATGGTTATCTACATTCTGTTATATATTGATAAGTGTCGCAGCATTAAGCAATTTGATTTGGAGATATCATCTTGCTGATGTGACTCTTAAATGTGGTGCAAACATTGGAGCAATTTTTACCGCCTTGGCCCTCATGACAGGAGCACTTTGGGGGCGCCCTACATGGGGAACATGGTGGGTCTGGGATGCACGGTTAACATCGGTTTTAATTCTACTTTTTATCTATCTTTCCATTATCCTGCTGGGGCGTGCTTTTGATAACCAAGCAAAAGCTGCTCGTGCTACTGCAATTCTTACCCTTGTTGGATTTGTTAATATCCCTATTATTAAATTTTCCGTTAATTGGTGGAATACATTGCATCAACCAGCCTCCCTATTACGTGCAGGAGGGCCAACAATCGACAATGCTATGTTATGGCCCCTTATAACCATGTTATTTTGTTTCATCTTTATGTTTGTTACGCTCTATTTAATGGCGATGCGAAATGAAATTAATAATCGTTATATCCAAACACTTCAGATTAAAAAATCCCGCCGTATACAACAACAGGACTCTTCATCATGCTCGACCTAAATGGCATTCACAGCGGACTTTTAGGAAACCTATCTCAAAAAATTGACGTTTTCCTTGGAACCCTAGAACACGAGCAAATTGTTATTTTAAGCTATGGGCTTTCTGCAATATCCCTCTTATCTCTCCTTGGCTATATTCTTTGCAAAGCTCTATACCAAAAAAAAATCCTCCAACAGCTAAACAAAAAAAAGCTGTCACAAAAAGAAAAATACAATGAAGAACACCTCTCCAAAACTTAAAAAAAATATATCTTTAACTGTTTTGTTTGTTCTTTTTGGACCATTCGTGCTTTTTCTTCTTCTCATGGTGTTTTTTTTCAACTTTATGGATAAAAAATACCCTCAAGACCCTTCTCTTCTTCCAAATGCATTGGCTGGAAAAGCTGCCCCCAATACACACCTTCCTCTTCTTGATAAGGAAAGTTATCTCAATTCAAAACAGTTTAAAGGACGTGTCACATTGGTCAACTTTTGGGGGGCTTGGTGTTTACCCTGTCGCCAAGAGCATCCTCTTCTTATGAAGATTGCACAAGATAAACGTTTTGATCTGATCGGTATTAATTATAAGGATAACAAAGCAAACGCCCTGCGCTTTTTAAATAATTTTGGTAATCCTTTTAAATTGATTGGCTTTGATGTTTCAGGCTATACAGCCATTGATTGGGGGGTATATGGACCACCAGAAACTTTTCTCTTGAATAAAGAAAGTATCATTATTGCCAAACATGTTGGTCCTTTAACATGGCAAATTTATCAAAAAAAAATTCTCCCCAAAATTGAACAAGCGATTATGACAGAAGAAAAGTAAAATATCACCATATTGATTTATAAATATATTAATGAATTTAAAAGGATTCATTGTAAGAAATAAACTTTTGAGATGTAAAAAGTAAATAAAGAATCCCTTTCGAGAGAAGAAAGTATCTTTTACAGGGCACTCTTTTTTAAAAAACATGTCGAGTGAATAGTGATTTCAATAGAAAAATCATGAGCATACATCTAAAAAAGCTAAGGAAAGAAATATTCTAGAGTTTCATATAAGCTTGTGCTTTAAATTTTTATAACGCAAACTAAAATGAGCTTTTATTGCAATCATCATTTTTCTATGAAATTGATTATATTTTTTCTTCCAAAAATTCTTGCGGTGTAAAACGATAGATTTTCGAGCAAAATTCACATGTGACTGAAATATATTTATCTTTAACCATTTTATTGCGTTCATCAATCGGGAAACCTTCTAGGATTCCTTTAATTTTTTCGCGTGAACAAGAACACTGATCAACAAGAGAAAAAGGATTAAAAACTCTCACACCTTGTTCATGAAAAAGACGGAACAAGAGCTGTTTACTCCCAACTTGAGGATCTGTTAATTCTGAACTTTCAATCGTTGCCATGAGTATTTTAGCTTCTTGCCATTGGTTATCCAATTGGGTTTTGGTTTTCGTTTCTTCTCGCTTTTGATGAGGAGCATCTATTTTATGATGGGACGATGCTTGGGGCAAAAGTTGCGTTAAAATACCTCCAGCTCGCCAACTTTTCTGCGGTTTTCCTTGTTGATCACGGTTGATTAATATCGCAACAGCCAAACGAATATCGGTGGGAATTTGCTCTGATTGATCAAAATAAGTACGTGCAGCTTCTTGTAAATTTGATCCATCTAATGCCACTATCCCTTGATAGGGTTGCATGTAGGGCCCTTGGTCAATCGTGAAAGCTAAAGTGCCTTTTCCTAAAAGTGTTTCTGAAGACGTTTGATCATTGTCTATAGCTTGGTTAAGCTGTTCTTTATCAAAACGGGCGTATCCACGTAAACGAGAAGGAGGAGAAAAATCACACACTAACATATTAACCGGCCCATCGGAATGGGTTTGTAAAATAAATTTTCCCGTAAGCTTGAGAGAGGTTCCAAGCAAAACAGTTATAAGTAAAGCCTCTGCCAGAAGATATGAAACTGGTTCAGGATATTGATGTCTGTTAAGAATAGAATTCAAAGTCTCCCCAAGTTGTACGGCACGTCCACGGATATCAAGTTCTTCGACTTGAAAAGGAATCACACTATCATCTTCATGCAAAGAGATATGGTTGAAAGAGGCTTCATCTTTAGCTTGCTCACTCATGGCTTTGCCTTTTATTATAATCTATTATAGGGAAACTATTGTGGAGAGAAAAACGCATCTTGTAAACACCAAGAAAGAATTGCTTTTTGAGCATGAAGACGATTTTCAGCCTCATCAAAAACAACGGAGTGCGGCCCATCAATCACAGTATCGACAACTTCTTCCCCACGATGAGCAGGAAGACAATGCATAAAAAGAGCATCAGGTTTTGCTAATTTCATGAGCGCTTCATTGACTTGATAAGGCTGAAAAATAGAACGGCTGCGAGCACGAAATTCTTGTCCCATGGAAACCCATGTATCGGTCATAATACAATCAGCACCTTGAGCCGCTTTTTGGGGATTATGAGTTAGCGTAAGATGTGCTCCCCGTTCACGTGCCCAATCTATAAATTTTTCTTGTGGTTCACTACCCTTTGGAGTGGCAATACGCAAATGAAAATCAAAAAGAGCCGCCGCCTCAATCAAAGAATGAAGCACATTATTCCCATCCCCCATCCAAGTAAATATTTTGCCCGTAATTGACCCTCGATGTTCTTCATAGGTTAAAATATCTGCTAGAACTTGGCAAGGATGTGTATCATCTGTAAGGGCATTAATGACAGGAATTTGTGCATATTGCGCTAATTCAAGCATGCGTTGATGTTTTGTTGTTCGCAATATTACGATATCCACAAAACGCGATAAAACGCGTGCCGTGTCAGCTATGGTTTCGCTATGACCAAGTTGCATTTCTGAACCCATAAGCATAATTGTATCTCCCCCAAGCTGGCGCATACTAATATCGAATGAAATACGGGTTCGTGTAGATGGTTTTTCAAAAATCATCGCAAGTGTTTTGCCCTTAAAAGGTTTTGAACCTTCCCCTCCTTTAAAAGATGCTTTAAGTTTTTTGCATACTCGATCAGTGCGCGTGCTATTTCTGGCGTTAAAACAGATAAGTCCGTGAAATGACGAAGAACATTTGTCATGTGTGTGATATTAGTCTTTCTTTGTTTACAGAAAGATGAGCAACTGCTTTTTCAATACGATGCAAACTTTCATCTATTTCTTCTTCCCTAATGATAAGAGGAGGCAATAAGCGCACAACGTTGTTGTTGGCTGCAACACTTAAGAGATATTCTTTTTCCAAAGCATTAACGACAAGATTTGAAGGAACAACACATTGAATACCCACCATAAGCCCCATCCCCCGAACTGCGCAGATAATATCAGGATAGATATTGAGAATATGCAAAAGTCCACTTTTTAGTTTATTCCCCATGTTTTGCACATGACTAAGAAAACTTGGCTCTAACAGAATATCAAGAATACTATTTCCTATAGCCATTCCAAGAAGATTTCCTCCAAAGGTTGAACCATGGGTTCCGGGTGTCATACTTTTTGCAACTTTATCCGTTGCAAGGCAAGCACCTAATGGAAATCCACCTCCTAGTCCTTTTGCGAGGGTAAGAATATCAGGTGTGACATCACTCCATTCATAAGCAAAAAGCTTTCCGGTTCGTCCCATGCCCGTTTGAACTTCATCAAAAATCAACAATAGACCATTATCATCGCATATTTTGCGCAAAAATCTTAAATATTCATGAGAAACCGTTCGTATCCCTCCTTCTCCTTGAATGGGTTCAATAAGAATAGCGGCGGTATTTTTATGAACAGCGTTACGCAAAGCGATTTCATCACAAAAAGGAACTTGAATAAATCCACCAGCTTTAGGCCCAAAGCCTTCCAGATATTTTTCATGCCCCGTCGCAGCAAGTGCTGCAAGTGTTCGTCCATGAAATGCCCCTTCAAAAGTAATGATTTCAATGCGTTCTGGATGACCCGCAGCATAGTAATAATGACGTGCCGTTTTGAAAGCGCATTCCAATGCTTCAGTACCTGAATTGCAGAAAAAAACCTTATCAGAAAAACTATTGGCACAAAGCCGCGTGGCAAGAGCTGTTTGTTCAGGAGACTGAAAAAGATTAGAAATATGCCAAAGTTTTTCAGCTTGCCTTTTGAGCGTATCAACCAATTTAGGATGGGCATACCCTAATGCATTAACAGCAATGCCAGATGTGAAATCAAGATAATGCTCTCCTTTATCGGAAATAAGCCAGACACCATGTCCCTGTTTAAAATGCAAGTTGCGTCGTGCAAAACATTCGTAAAGTGGTTGGATAGAGAGGACATCCATCATAATTTCCTTTATATTTTAACCTTTTTAATATATACAAAGCAACACTACAAATAAGACAACATGATACATTTCGTTAACAGTGTTTTCAACGTTTCATGACGATGAATAATTATACTTACGGAATAGATCATTACACCAATTGAAAAAAGTCAACGAAAGTTCTACGAATAAGCATTTTGGGGAAAAGCCTTAAATAAAAGTGAACGTTTAACCTATGATTGGTTTGCAAGTTGGGGAAAACATTCTAAATAAATTCTTCAAGAGGCAAAGACTCTTGTCATAGAGTGAGTGCATATTGTAATTTACACTATCGTTAAGCAAGATGATGTGTTTTGATTTGTAAGTTCCACAAGTTGGATGATTTTCTTATGTTCGTTTAGAGCGTAAAATTCTTTCATTCAGCGCATTGGAGATATTATTGAAACATTTGAAGATGTGAAGGGGGAGCATCTCAGTGATGTGATCGGAATGGAGTGCTGGTATGGGTTGGACATGTGAACGCGTTGAGCTTCTTAAGAAGCTTTGGAGTGAAGGGTTAAGTGCGAGTCAAATTGCTGCTCAATTAGGTGGGGTCAGCAGAAATGCAGTCATCGGTAAAGTGCATCGATTAAAACTGCCAGGACGTGGCAAAACAGCACCAGGAAGCGCCCGTGCGCAAAAATCTCCTGCAGGAAGCAGCCCATCATCTCCACGTGTGCGTCGCAGCACATCCACCGCATCACCAATAAACACACCACCTGCCGATGTTGAAGAAAAAACTTTGAAGCCAGAGTTTGTAGCAGAAGCTGTAAAAGAAATTGATATGTCTGCAAAATCCAATGTCGTTGTACCTATATCACGTCAACTTAACCTGCTACAATTGAGTGAAAATACATGTAGATGGCCGATTGGGGATCCATTATCAGCCGATTTTCATTTTTGTGGTGCTGATTCTGATGAAAATAGTCCCTATTGTGCTTTTCATGCTAAGCTAGCATTTCAACCAATATCTGAAAGACGGCGAATAAGAGTATAATCCCCGTGATATAATCTCATATTCTGTGCTTTCTATGCTTCATTATTAGATTTCAATGATAGAGTTATTATGAGATAAAAAATTTTATGAAACTTTTAGTCAATGAGAACATCTTTTCATGAAAGTATTTAATGAAATTATATTTTTTGGTGCTGTTGCATAGTTAGATATAACAACTTATTGGTTTATAAAGATCGTTTAGCGTCATTCATATTATATTAGAATTCCGAATATCGTAAGATTCTCTCATTTCAAATCTGTTTATTTTGAATCAATCAAAACTATTTGCTTGCACACCACAAGCGGGTGGACCATGTGGATAAAAACTGTATAAGCAAAGACTAAAAATGCCTCTTATCCCCCTTTTTAAGTGCCAAGAACTTCAAGGATTGTCGCAACATTTCGAGTAAGTAGATAGTACCCATCCTGCTCTTTAAACTTAAAGAACGAGGTTCTTAAAGATTTATCGTTAGCCCCTTCATGAAAGCCGTCACAAAACAGGTGTGACGAATATTGAGAGATATTAAAAAATAAGCCCGTGAATTAGTAAACCAATGGCATTTTATTTTAGATGAAGGTCGTGGTCCCCAAAAAAAACACGCGATAAATAAAAGCGTGAAGCAATGCGTAATCTCTATTATTTAAAAGATAGTGCTGTAGATACTTTTGAAAACCGTAAAGTCAAATTGAAAGGAAATGACCAAACTGGAGAACACCTTTAAAACTTTATATTCTTCTCCAATGAGGCTGTTTTCCTATTTCAGAGATTACCCAAAAAAATACGCTTACCCTATTTTGCATACAAAAGATGATACAGATTGTAGAGCAATGAACCACCTTAATATTTGTTTCAAACATGCGGCTGCATTAGGTTTAAATGTTGATTTATAAGAACCGACAAAAGCAAAAACTCTCTTAAGAAAACAACGTCATAAAGTATAAAATTTACCAACGATAAATCGGAAAAAAGGGATCGCTTTTTATAAAAAACTTTGCGACATACCAACATGACATATCGGACTTTACATTTACTTATTCTGACAAGCGTTCGTAAAAATCCTATACGTCATATTCCTAAAAATCAGATTGATGGAAATATATAAACAATCCCCAACTCTAGAATATGAAAGAGCGCCATGATACTACAAAAAAATTTTGCATGCCTTTCTCATCAAAAGCAATGAATGTAATTGAACACCCCACCCTCTTTCAAAAGTATTCGACTTGAAACTTTCTATTTTTCATGGGCGGTGCAACGTCTTTAAACCGTAAAAAATAAAAAAATAAGGAAATATTTATTTAAGGCTTTTACGCAAGAGATAAGAATAAATTATAATTACAAATCAATAGGTTAGCGTATCTCTTCTATCGTCTATAATAGACAAAATCTTTTGAAATCAATATTAAACTTGATAATTACAATAACGTCACATTCCTTTTCCCGCCATGAAAACGGCGCAACCAAACATAAAGCGCGCCTTCACCGCCATGATGACGTGCAGCTTGCTCAAATGCATGAACATAATATCGAAAAGCTGGTGTTGATAACCAATATGGAACAAATCTATACAAAGCTCCTTCACTCCCAACGGAACGGCCCTTTCCTGTAATCACAAGGACATAGCGCAATCCATTCTGCTGAGAGGATTGTAAAAAATTTTTTAAGAAAAAATAAGCTTCTTCCTGCATATAACCGTGAAGATCAAGATGCGCTTCAAGAGGATAACGACCTTGAGAAATTTTACGATGTGCAACATGATCAAAAAAATGAATCTTATGCGCTTGTGTAACGGCTCTCTTTTGTTTTTTAATAATTGTTGAACCTTGTTGATTTTCCTGAAAAGTTAAAGGGTTTTGAATTGTGCAATGTTTTTTATCATTAGTCTTTACAATATCTTCTGAAATAGAAGGAGATATCTTACCATGAAGAGGTTTTGTCGTACGACAAACCATCTCCCATAAAAGGCGATCTTGTGAAGTCAATAAATCCCTTTTTTGTCTCCATTCACTTGAGGACATTTCAATTTCTCATAAATCATTGCGTACTTATGGAAGAAAAAAGTACTTTAATTTTCATCTTCTGTGGCAAAAAGCTTCCAGTTTGGATCCAGCGACTGGCTATCGCGGACAAACGTCCAAATATCCCTAATTTCTACAATAGCATCGGGATCACCGTCTATACGCTCACCCTGTTCATTATAAGTAACAGAAATCATCTCACTAACAATACGTATCGTTAAAAGTTCGTTCTTTTCTTGCATTGCCGCCGCAACAAACTCGATTTTATTAACCCCAACAAAAGTAAACTCTATTGTTTCTTTATTTTTTTCTCGTTGCTCAATAGCAGTACAAAAGCTCTCAAAAACATCTTGACAAAGTAAGCTTTTAAGTTGATTGCGATCACCTTTAGCAAAAGCTGTTACAATCATTTCATAAGCAATTTGTGCACCTTTTATAAAAGATTGAGGAGAAAAATGAGGATCAATTTTACATAGCGCCCGCAAATCTCCATTCAAAACACTTCCCTCCGGTGCAATTTTATCAATTTCACTAAAATCACCTTTTTGTGAATTTTTCTGATGAGGGAACGAAACAATATTATCAGCCGTTTCTGCCGCAGCTTGTTTTTTAGAACGACGTGAATAAGGATCAAAGGGAGGCTTTTCAAACCCAATTCGTTTCCCTAATACACTACGGAGTTGCACAAAAATAACAACCATAACAACAAGAGCGATGACAAGTATAACGTCAAATTCCATGGGCGCTGTCAATCTCCAAGCTTTAAGTCTGTAATAAACATTGCAGTCAATACCATTTATCAATAAATATGTAAAATAAGGAATCCTACCATTCAAATATTTTTATAGATTTTAAAGGAGTTCTTTTAAGAGTTTCTTCCCACCTCATCCAGAAGGAAATTTTCATGTGATAAAACTTTATTCTATAAAACCTCGTTTTTTTGTCGTTGTTTTTCTCTGTAGCCTTTTAATTGAGATCGCTGGTTTTATCCTTGTTGGTCAAGAAATTGGTGTTTTGGCAACTTTGAGTTTGGTTATTCTCACAACCATAGTTGGGGTTGTTTTATTGCGAATTCAAGGGATTAGCCTTTTAAAAAACATACAAAATGAAATTATCCAAGGCCGGACATTAGAAAATAATATTATTCATGATGCTTTCATCATGTTTAGTGCGATTTTGCTTATACTTCCTGGATTTGTAAGTGATCTCTTGGGAATATTACTTCTTATTAAACCAATTCGATCAATTGCTTGGCATTTCTTTTCATCACTAAAAAACAAAATGAATCCCAACATGAAAAGAACAAATGACTCTGAAAAAATAATTGATCTTAACGCAGAAGATTACAAAATTCATGATACAACAGAATCCCCATGGCGCAAAAATGATGATAATCATTAAAATGCTTAAAAAGCTGTCATGGACTAAAAAAATATTCAAGATAAAAAGAGGGCATTCCTTGCAACCTTTTGTAAGGCGTGGTAACCAATCCGATCTTTAGAGCTAAAATAAAAACATATATACTATAATGAGAGAGGTTCGTCGTATGGCTGAAGGTGAAATGAACAACAATAGTGTAGAGCCGGTTTTTGCTGTATTAACTCAATATTTAAAAGATTTCTCATTCGAGAACCCAGGTGCTCCTCATTCATTGCGTGCACGTGAAAAATCCCCACAAATTGATATCAATATTAATGTCAATGCTAACCCCATTGGTGATGATAATTATGATGTTGTTTTGTCTCTCTCCGTCAAAGCCAATGATGACGCTGAAACCTTATTTCATGTAGAGCTGATTTACGGTGGTGTTTTCCACCTTAAAAACATTCCACAAGAACATGTTATGCCACTGGTCTTTATTGAATGTCCCCGTCTTTTATTCCCATTTGCTCGCCAAATTATATCGAATGCTACTCAAAATGGTGGTTTTCCACCTTTATGGATTGATCCTATTGATTTTGCAGCCCTCTTTCAAAAGCGTCTTGCTGAAGAACAAAAAGACAGTCAAATACAGCCCTCTTAAAAATTTATTCTTTTTCTATCATAAAGCCCCTTAATATATTGTTTTATGGGGCTTTTTTTATATGACTTTTGCCGCATGATAAGCTGCAAGCATTGCAATATTGACAACATCGGTATCGTTTCCACTAAACGGTACAATTTGGACAGATTTTTCCAATCCAATTAAAATAGGACCAATGATGGTTGCGTCACCAAGTTCTTGTAACATTTTGCTTGCAATAGAAGATGCGTGATATCCAGGCATGACCAAAATATTAGCGGGCTCTGTTAATCCCATAAATGGATATTGCTGCATCAATTTGGAATTAAGTGCCACATCAGCACTTATTTCTCCATCAAACTCAAAATCAACTTTACGTTTATGCAAAATATTAATCGCATCCTGAATTTGCTGTGTAACTTTCCCTTTCAGATAACCAAAGGTAGAAAATGCTAGAAATGCAACCCTTGGCTGATATCCAAATCCACGCACAAACGAAGCGGTTTGTTCCGCTATATCCGCAAGTTCTTCCGAATTAGGATTTTCATAAACAGCAGTATCTGCAATAAACACAGTTCGGCCACGGCAAATAGCCATTGAAATACCAATCAATCGTTCTTTTGGTTTTTCATCAATTGCCCGACGTATATCAACTAGTGCTGTTTCATAATTGCGTGTCACCCCTGTAACCATTGCATCCGCATCTCCTAGTGCAACCATACACGCAGCAAAATAATTTCGATCATTATTGATACGACGATGACAATCACGCAACAACCAGCCTTGACGCTGCATCTTTTTATAAAGATAATTCGCATAAGCATCTGTACGACAAGAAAGCTTAGCATTCATGATAGAAATACCTTCACGCTCCAGATCAATACCAGCAACAGCAGCCGTTTCTCTTACTTGCTCTTCACGACCAACCAAAATCACTTGTCCCAATTTTTGATGAACATAGGAAACAGCAGCCCGCATGACTTGCTCTTCTTCACCTTCTGCAAAGACAATTTGTTTTGGCGCTTGACGAACATGGTTATAAACCCCTCGCATCATCGAAGAAATAGGATCACGTCTCGCATTCAAATCGCGCTCATAAGCCTCTAAATCATCTATGTTCTTTTGCGCGACACCACTTTCCATTGCAGCTTTTGCTACCGCTATTGAAACAACCGTAAATAAACGCGGATCAAAAGGAACAGGGATAATATAATTAGGACCAAATTTTAATCGCTTTCCGCGATAAGCTTCTGCAACGCTGTCAGGAACTTCCTCATGCGCTAAATTGGCAATGGCCCTTGCCGCAGCAATTTTCATGTCTTCATTAATAACCGTTGCACGCGCATCAAGCGCACCACGAAATATATAAGGAAAACAGAGAACATTATTAATCTGATTTGGATAATCGGAACGACCTGTTGCGACAATGGCATCCTGACGCACTTGCATAACCTCTTCCGGCGTAATTTCTGGATCGGGGTTGGCCATAGCAAAAATAATTGGCTGCGGAGCCATGGATTTTACCATTTCAGGAGTTAATGCCCCTTTAGCAGAAACCCCGAAAAATATATCTGCCCCTTCCATTGCTTCCAGAAGCGTACGTTTATCCGTTCGAACAGCATGCGCAGACTTCCACTGATTCATTCCCTCTTTGCGACCTTCATAGACCACACCTTTTGTGTCACATAATATGATATTTTCAGAACGAAAGCCCATCGCTTTAATCAGTTCAATACAAGCAATCCCTGCAGAACCAGCACCATTACAGACTAACCGCGTATTTTGCATATCGCGTCCTGTTAACGTCAAAGCATTGAGAACACCAGCTGCCACAATGATAGCTGTACCGTGTTGATCATCGTGAAAAACAGGAATATTCATCACCTCCCGCAGGCGACTTTCAATCATAAAACATTCAGGCGCCTTAATGTCTTCAAGATTGATTCCACCAAAAGAAGGTTCTAAATGACGCACCAAATTGATAAAACTCTCTGTATCTTTTATATCAATTTCTAAATCAATCGAATCAATATCCGCAAAACGCTTAAACAGCACTGCTTTGCCTTCCATAACTGGCTTAGAGGCAAGTGCACCTAAATTTCCTAACCCTAAGATAGCTGTACCATTTGAAATGACAGCAACAAGATTGCCTTTTGCTGTATAATCATAAGCCAGCGCTGGATTTTGAGCAATTGCCTTCACTGGAACCGCGACACCTGGTGAGTAAGCCAAGGCTAAATCATGCTGTGTTGCCATAGACTTTGTTGCAACAATTTCAAGCTTTCCTGGTCGACCACGACTATGAAAATCAAGAGCCTCTCGTTCGCTCGCACTGTAAACGGTTTGAGACATTTTATGATCCTGCTCGCTCTTTTTCATCTCACTTTATTTTCTCCAAAAACAGTGTAAATTTTGCTTGATAATGCGTATAATCACTCAATTTTTAAATTTGATTCATATATTAGAAATCGTTATTCTTTGCCTTAGCAAATCTAATGATGCGTTTCAATTTAGAGATAAATAAATATTGAAGTAAACAAAAAATAGTAAAAGCTTCACTGCAAGGAAACAGGCCACGTAAAAATGGATAAAAAAAACAACCATAAAAATAATTTAATTCCACAGCCTGCTTCCCTCTCTACTTCCTCTCAAGAACGTCTTACACCTATGATGGAGCAATACATAGAAATCAAAGCCGTCCATCATGATTCTCTTCTTTTTTACCGAATGGGGGATTTTTACGAATTATTTTTTAATGATGCCATTGAAGCTGCTCAGGCCTTGGGAATCACACTCACAGCACGCGGAAAACATTTAGGACAAGATATTCCCATGTGCGGTGTTCCCGTTCACGCTGCTGATGATTATTTACAAAAACTGATTTCTTGTGGTTATCGCGTTGCTGTTTGTGAACAAACAGAAGATCCTGCGGAAGCAAAAAAACGGGGCTCAAAATCTGTTGTTCGGCGTGATGTTGTCCGCCTAGTAACCCCTGGAACAATAACAGAAGAAAAACTCCTTGATCCAACACGCGCAAATTATTTGATGACACTTTCCCGTATAAAAACCAGCGATGGAGAAGAGTTCGCTCTTTCTTGGATTGATATCTCAACAGGCATATTTCGTGTAACAGAAAGTCGCCAAGAGAAACTTTTAGCAGATATTATGCGTGTGGATCCACAGGAAATTATTGTTGCTGATTCCTTTTTTCATGATAAATCGCACAAACCGCTTTTTAATGTTCTTGATCGTATCGTTTCGCCTCAACCGGCTTGTCTTTTTGATACCCTCACCGCTGAGCGCGATATTTGCTCTTATTTTAAACTTTCAACGCTTGAAGGTGTTGCCGATTATTCACGCTGTGAACTCTCTGCAATTGTAGCAGCTATTCGTTATATCGAAAAAACACAAATCACACATCGTCCTCCCCTCATGCAACCGGAGCGCCAAAATGAAAGTGCTACCCTTTTTATTGATGCGGCAACCAGACTAAGCCTTGAGCTTATTCGAACGACATCAGGACAACGGGATGGAAGTTTACTAAAAGCTATTGATCGCACTGTAACAGGAGGAGGATCACGCCTTCTCATCGATCGCCTTATTGCCCCTCTTACCACCCCTTCAGCAATTGATACGCGTTTGGATTCTATCGATTTTTTTCTCCGTAACCCTTCTCTTTCAGAAGCGATAAAGCTCACTTTAAAAGGGGGACCAGATATGCCCCGCGCCGTTTCACGTTTGGCTCTTGGACGAGGAGGTCCCCGTGATATGGCAACAATCCAGCGCGGCTTTGACATCATTCGTGAAATTCATCAGCTCCTTAATAATGAGCTCCTGCCTCAAGAAATAAGTGATGTACAACAAGTGTTTTCAAATCTACCCGTTGCTTTACATCACCATTTAGAACAAGCACTAGCCGATGATCTTCCACTGCTTAAACGTGATGGTGGCTTTATTCGCTCTCAATATCATCAAGAGCTTGATGAAATGCGTGCTTTACGAGATGAATCACGCCGTGTCATTGCTGAACTTCAAGCGCAATATGCCCAAGAAACAGATATTAAAACGCTTAAAATAAAGCATAATAATATTCTAGGCTATTTCATTGAAGTCACCAGTACACAAGCATCTGCCCTTACAAATGATCCACAAGTGAAAGCACGCTTTATTCATCGGCAAACAATGGCAAACGCTATGCGTTTTACGACAACAGAGCTTGCTGACCTTGAAAGTCGTATTGCCCATGCTGCCAACCATGCATTGACGCTTGAACTGGAGATCTTTGATACGCTTGTTCAAGAAATTATCGAACAAGTTGATTTTATTCGTAAAGCCGCTGAAGCACTTGCTATTTTAGATGTTTCTGTCGCTTTAGCATATCTTGCTGAAGAACAAGGATATTGCCGCCCTAAAATTGATCATTCCTTGACCTTTCATATCACCGCAGGACGCCATCCTGTTGTTGAACAAGCGCTCCACAAACAAGCAGCAGAACCCTTTGTTGCCAATAATTGCGATCTCTCTGTGCAAGAAAATCAGCAATATGCCGCAATCTGGCTTTTGACAGGACCTAATATGGGAGGAAAATCAACTTTTTTGCGGCAAAATGCGCTCATTGCTATTATGGCGCAAATGGGATCCTTTGTTCCAGCAACTTCAGCACATATTGGCGTTGTTGATCGGCTGTTTAGTCGTGTCGGGGCTTCTGATGACCTAGCACGGGGGCGCTCAACCTTTATGATGGAAATGGTTGAAACAGCAACGATTCTCAATCATGCAAGTAAACATTCTCTCGTTATTCTCGATGAAATAGGGCGTGGAACATCAACCTTTGATGGACTTTCTATTGCTTGGGCTGCCGTTGAATATCTCCATGAAGTTAACCATTGTCGTGCTATTCTCGCTACCCATTTTCATGAAATGACAGCACTGACTGAAAAACTTGACAGACTGCATAATGTAACCATGAAAGTTAAAAACTGGGATGGCGATGTGGTTTTTCTTCATGAAGTCACACCCGGAGCCGCAGACCGGTCCTATGGTGTACAAGTTGCAAAGCTTGCTGGACTTCCTCCAGCTGTTATTACACGAGCAACAGATGTTCTTCATCAATTAGAACAAGGTGAAATGGCTGGAAAAGGGCATAAACTCATTGATGATTTACCGCTCTTTTCGCTTAAAGCAACCTCTCCTCTCAACGAAGAAAAAAACAAACATGATATCCTTTACGAAGCTTTAAAAAATATTCATCCCGATGAACTCTCCCCTAAGCAAGCTTTAGAAGCAATTTATCATCTCAAACAGCTTGAAAAGAACACCCCCCTATAAAAAAGAGATGTTCTTTTTTATTAAAAAGCTTTCTTCATAAGAACTCATATACTCTTTTTTTTGGTAGATCTCGAAAATTGGTATCATCATTCTATTTGTCAACCCCTAATATTACGGCAAAGCATTGATTTATAATGATAAATCATGATTTTAACTTGAATCATAACTCCGAATATAGTAAGATTTTCTCATCACAAACCATCTCATATTGAATCAATTAATGTCACTTGCTTGCACGTCAAAAGCAGGGCTAGTGTGTGGGTAAAAATGAGGAAAGAAAGGAGTAAAAATGCCTCTTATGAATCGTCTTAATGCAAGGTCTGTCGCAACATTGCGGGCTGGCAAATAGTGCGATGGTACCGGCTTGTTACTCCACAAACGTAAAGATGGTGGTGCTCAATGGATTTTATATTATTCCAAGGAAGCTTTACCGTTATACCATTCATGGGCGCCATCGTGAAATGGACTTGGCTGCTTTAAGAGATGTCTCTTTAAAACAAACCCGTGAATTAGCAAATCAATGGCGTTCTGTTTTACGACAACCCTTAGTGCTTGAGACGAATCATAAGAGGTGTTTTTATTCCTTTCTTATACAAATTTATCCACACGCTAATCCCGCTTGTGACGTGCAAACGAGTGGTTTTGATTGATTCAAGATCAACAGCTTTAAAATGAGAAAATCCTACGGTATTCAGGTCTTTAATTCGATATGAATAATGCTAGATCATCATTATAAATAAAAATTTTATATAATTCAGGTCTCTTACCGTATTTTATGACTTTTCTATAAAATTTTCGATTAAGCTAAAGTTCATGTAAAAACTCCACACCATATTTATTTGTGATAACTTATTGTTTTTTATGTAAAAATTTATCAATAT
Source organism: Bartonella massiliensis (assembly GCF_902150025.1). GTDB lineage: Bacteria > Pseudomonadota > Alphaproteobacteria > Rhizobiales > Rhizobiaceae > Bartonella > Bartonella massiliensis. The sequence continues at coordinate 134,494 of NZ_CABFVS010000011.1, read as the reverse complement.
CTTCCGTTTTACAAAACAACTGCCTTTTGCAAACTTTTCATGTCCCCTTCATCCTACCAATAAATATGTTTAGTGGAGTATATTTCTTTACGATCAAGACTATCTATAGCAACAGATTTAGCTCAAAGCTATCTTGTATTGAAATCTTGTCGGTTTCTGCAAAATAAACTCGCGACATATTGATTCATACATTTAGTTTATCTCAACGATAAAAAGCTCTTTTACTGTTTTCACATAAAACATAGAGGCAAGCATAATACTACAGTTGCATTCTATTTTCCTAAACAGCCTTTAAAATCCTTCTCGCCCTCACCGAACAAAGATTTCCGCTTGTAAAGCGTCCAGATTCGAGTGGCTTCTGTCTTAACTTTCCACTCTTGGTATTCACTTAACACAAAGCTTGAAAAACAAGTCTAAGAATATTCACCACACACATTAAAAACACTTAAATATTTGAAGGCTATTTTATATCATAACCCTCAATAATGGTGTTTTATGGCACAATAAAATAATATCACCGGTACCATAAATATCTTTCACAAATACGCGTAATAAGAGATCACAATCTCGTATAAAATTAGAATATGATGTGAAAAGTGATCAACGCCATATCCATCGTATCTGTCTTTCATAGCTACTCAAAAATTCGCAACAGCTTTTAAATTGTATTTATAGCTTTTTAATCATACTCACGATGGCTTGAAATATTCTGACAAACTTACAAATGCATAGAATAATTTGCGTAGGATATCATGCAAAAGATATAAAAAAACAGAGTACTCTCTCTTATAAGATGCGTCCTTTATCTCATTAAATATTGCGAATCGCACCCTTTGCGGCAGATGTCGTCATTGCAGCATAGGCTTTGAGAGCCTTTGAAACTTTGCGCTGACGTTTCTCAACCGGTTGCCAAGCCTCTTTTCCTTTTGCTTCCATCCTAAGACGACGCTGCTTCATCTCACCGTCATCAACCAACATATGAATACTACGGTTTGGAATATCAATTTCTATGATATCCCCTTCTTCCACCAACGCAATTTCTCCTCCTTCAGCAGCTTCTGGCGAAATATGTCCTATCGAGAGCCCTGAGCTTCCCCCTGAAAAACGTCCATCTGTCACAAGTGCACAAACTTTACCTAATCCTTTAGATTTGAGATAACTTGTTGGATAAAGCATTTCTTGCATTCCAGGTCCTCCACGTGGACCTTCATAACGGATTAAAACGATTTCACCTGTTTTAATCTTATCTGTTAATATAGCCGAAACCGCTGAATCTTGGCTTTCAAAAATTCTTGCCGGACCTTTAAAGGTCAAAATTGATTGATCAACACCTGCTGTTTTTACAATACAGCCATCTTTGGCAAGATTTCCATAAAGAACTGCCAATCCTCCATCTTGTGAGTAGGCATGCTCCCTGTTGCGAATCACACCTTTTTCACGATCAAGATCAAGAGTCTCATAGCGACAAGATTGACTAAAAGCTATCTGTGTTGGAATACCACCTGGAGCAGCACGATAAAATGCATGGACTGCTGGTTCATTGGTTTGTTTTACATCCCAATGATCAAGAGCTTCTTTCATTGTTTTTGCATGGACCGTATAGGTTGATGTATCGATAAGTTCCGCCGCAGCCAATTCGCCTAAAAGCCCCATAATCCCACCAGCGCGATGAACATCTTCCATATGGATATTCGCAACAGCAGGAGCAACCTTGCATAAAACAGGAACACGACGTGAAAGATGATCAATATCTGTCATGGTAAAATCCACCTCACCTTCTTGCGCCGCTGCTAAAAGGTGCAGTACTGTATTGGTTGATCCTCCCATGGCAATATCAACGGTCATGGCATTTTCAAAAGCCTTGCGTGAAGCAATAGAGCGTGGCAAAACTGTTTCATCATCTTTTTCATAATAACGCTTGACCAATGCAACAATCTGCTTTCCAGCTTCTTCAAAAAGCATCCGTCGATCTGCATGTGTTGCTAGCACTGATCCATTTCCCGGAAGCGAAAGCCCCAAGGCTTCTGTTAAGCAATTCATGGAATTAGCCGTAAACATCCCTGAACAAGAACCACATGTAGGACAAGCAGTGCGCTCCATTTCAGCAACTTCTTCTTCAGAATTCTGTTCTGAAGCAGCTGCAACCATGGCATCAACCAAATCAACCCTTAAATCTTGGTCTTTCCATTTAATCTTACCGGCTTCCATAGGACCGCCTGAAACAAAGATTGTTGGAATATTCAATCGTAAAGCCGCCATTAACATTCCTGGTGTAATTTTGTCACAATTAGAAATACAGACAAGGGCATCCGCACAATGGGCATTGACCATATACTCCACAGAATCAGCAATAATTTCACGTGAAGGCAAAGAATAAAGCATTCCATCGTGCCCCATCGCAATACCATCATCGACAGCAATGGTGTTAAACTCTTTTGCAACACCACCAGCAATGGCTATCTGTTGTGCAACCAATTGTCCAAGATCTTTTAAATGGACATGCCCTGGTACAAATTGTGTAAAAGAATTTGCAATCGCAATAATGGGTTTACCAAAATCTGTATCTTTCATCCCAGTTGCACGCCAAAGACCGCGAGCTCCTGCCATATTACGACCGTGTGTCGATATTCTTGAACGGTAAGAAGGCATTATTTTTTCCCCTCAAATAATTCCATTTTGCTTGTTGTGCTGTAACTTGACTATAAAAACAAGAGCTTTAATCTTCAAAAGAGAAAAATACCTTGTACTGAAGCATTTGAAGCACGAAATTAAAAGTTTTGCATAAGTTTCATCATAAAGTCATAAAGCTTTTATTTTTCTATTACTTGTTAATCAACATCTCATCCCAGCGCAACTAAACGCTTGAGATAAATATCAAAACGATTCAGTGCAACACGAACTGTTCCAGATTTTCATATGAAAGATACAACTTATTGATTTATAATGATAATATAGCGTTATTCAACTTGAATTAAAGACTCGAATAACGTAAAATTTTCCCATTTTAAATCTTTTCTTATGTTGAATCAATCAAAATCACTTGCTTGCACGTCAAAAGCGTGGCTGGCGTATGGATAAAAACTGTTAAAGAAAGGACTAAAAATAGCTTTTCATGAACCGTCTTACAAGCTCAAGGGTTGGTCCGCAACACTTAAAGGTTGGCACAAGTGTGTAATGGTGCTGGCTTGCTCCTGATCACGCGTAAAGATGGAAAGCTCATTGGATTTTATATTATTCTAGGGGACTTTACCGTTATACTATTCATGAGCGCCGCCCGCGAAATGAAGGTGGTATGCGCTTTGAGAGATGTCTCTTTAAAACAAGCCCATGAATGTGCAAATCAATGGCGTTCTGTTCTTCGTGAAGGGCGTAACTTCATTGAAGAATATGAAAAAAAGCATGCGGCAATGCGCAATCTTCATTATTTAAAAGACATTGCTCTAAACACTTTTGAAAGTCGTAAAGCTGAATTAAAGAATGATGCTAAGGCTTGTAATTGATTTTTACATTTACGCCTTCATATTCTTCCCCAATTAGACTGGAACCCATTTCATCACCAAGCCTGTAAGGGATATGATCCTATAAATAAAAAAACTTATAGAGCACCACCAACTTTATACTTATGTAAAAAAATTGGCAAAATCATACACTTTACTCATCCCCAATGTTGCGAAAGCCCTCGGCACCTAAGACAAATTATAAAAGGTATTTTTATTCCTTGTCTTCTCTTCAAGTACTTTTTACCTGCACGTTATAACGAACAAATCATTTTAATTAATCCATACGAGAGCACCTTAAATGAAAGAATCTCACGATTTTTGAGACTCTTAATTTCAGTTGCAAAAAATTAATTATGAATAGTCATCAATATGTTATTTGAGCGATAACGCCACATTACAACAGAATGCCAATCCTTTTAAGCCCCCTACACAATACCAAGACACCGCATGTGTCCTCACCAACAAAAGGAAGCAAAAATCCAAGAATACCGCTAAACGGCTCAATACCCTTTAATTGAGAAAAAACGGATAGAATTGACAAAAGCCCCGTTTTTTCTCGTCAAGTAATCTAGTGCAGAGTTACAATTTGGAGTTCATGCTCATTGGCTCCAGCAAGAGCAATAGAGCGCTCATCAGATAAAATGATAGGATAACCTGTTTCACCGAAAAGAGCCCATATGGTAATGCCTGGGGTCATGGGTGGAAGATCTGGAAAGTTCTTAGCCAGATCATCTGTACAGACCTTTTTTAAATAAGCAATCTGTCCCGCATCAGAGTAGGACGTGTTCTGAAACGATAAGCCTTGTTTATGTTCTCCCATTTCTCTGTTCCTTTACGCCTTAACTTTTATGACTCACCACGACTGACTTTAATTGGAATCTGTTTTATTTCTTTTTTTAACTTTGGTTGATATAGATTAATTGATAAAAGACCATTTTTCAACTCGGCATTTGTAACATTCATTCCTTCCGCGAGAACAAAGGTCCGCTGGAATTGTCGCGCAGCTATACCGCGATATAAATATTGATGATTTTGATTGTCAGTTTGTTTACCATGAATAACCAATTGATTATCATCGAGTAAAATATTAAGGTGATTAGCCTTAAATCCAGCAACAGCCAAAGTTACCCGGATATGATTTGCATCATCGTTCTTGTGTAAACGTTCAATATTATAGGCTGGGTAAGCCTCATCAGCTTTACCGATGCGTTGCAATGTTTTTTCTACGGTTTCAAATCCTAAAAGAAAAGGATTGGAGAAAGATGTCACATGTATCATTCATGAGTATCCTCTTTAAAGCGGCTGTACTTAACCAAACTCTATATTAAAGTGTTCGCTGCATTCTTATCATATGGCGAGCGTGAATGATAACTTCAAGAGAGAAGATTAAGAGAGTTCAATGCCTCAAAGTAACATAAATTCGTCAAAAGTGCGAAATATATCTGGTTGTTTATATAACAAGGATGAAATTGCAGAAATATTTCGTCGTTTTTCTGTACAACGCCCGACACCTAAGAGTGATCTTATCTATACAAATGTTTTTACGCTTTTGGTTGCTGTTGTTCTTTCAGCTCAAGCGACAGATGTAAGCGTTAATAAAGCAACAAAAGAACTCTTTTATCTTGCTGATCAACCGGAAAAAATGGTTGCATTGGGAGAAGAAGAAATAGCATACCATATCCGCTCAATTGGTCTTTGGCGTGCAAAAGCACGCAATATTTACGCGCTTTGCAGCTGTTTAATTGACCAACATAGCGGTCAAGTCCCTAATACGCGTGAAGCACTTATGGCCCTTCCAGGCGTGGGGCGCAAAACCGCTAATGTTGTTTTGAATGTTGCTTTTGGTCAGCCTACATTAGCCGTCGATACGCATATTTTTCGCTTAAGCAATCGTCTTGGTTTAGCGCCTGGCAAAACACCAGAAATTGTCGAGAAAAAATTATTAAAGATTATACCGCCCCATTATCTTCGTCATGCGCATCATTGGCTGATTTTACATGGACGTTATATTTGTCAAGCACGTAAAGCACAATGTAGGCAATGCATTATTGCCGATTTATGTAAAGCCACAAGCAAAACAAATGCTATTCCGGCCCCTTTGTTTGAAGTTCAAGACAATGGAGCACCCATTTTTTTGTAATACGGTCTTGCTATTTTGTGTATACTAGCTTATGAAAGCATCCTTGAAGAACCGCCCGGCAGGGCATGCCGTGGCTGTTTAAATGCTTATTCAAGCGTTGGTCCGCTTGAATAAATAAAATATTTGATTAGATCAATTGATGTATGGAGTAGCAAAATGCCCAAGATGAAGACCAAATCATCCGCTAAAAAGCGGTTTAAAATCACTGCGTCAGGCAAAGTTAAAGTAGCAGCTGCCGGTAAGCGCCACGGTATGATTAAGCGTTCGAATAAATTTATTCGCGATGCACGTGGAACAATGGTTTTGTGTGAACAAGATGCTAAAAAAGTCATTCAGCATTATTTGCCGAATGGTATGTAAACCTTACGCTTTTGATTTTGAGGAGATTATAATATGGCACGTGTGAAAAGAGGTGTGACAGCACACGCTAAGCACAAAAAAGTTTTAAAACAAGCTGAAGGTTTTTACGGTCGTCGTAAAAATACCATTCGTGCAGCTAAGGCAGCAGTTGATCGTTCAAAGCAGTATGCTTATCGTGATCGCAAAAATAGAAAACGGACTTTTCGTGCTTTGTGGATTCAAAGAATTAATGCAGCTGTTCGTGCAGAAGGTCTCACTTATGGACGCTTTATTGATGGCTTATCAAAAGCCGGTATTGAGGTTGATCGTAAGGTTCTTTCAGATATAGCCATTCACGAAGCAGAAGCATTTTCTGCTTTAATTGCTTCAGCAAAAAAAGCTTTAGAATATTTAAAAGATACAACACCTAATGCTTTTGAAGGCGCTGTCAAGTAAGCCAGTCGTGTTCTCTTAAAGCATTTATTTATTCGAGGTCCCGTGCTGGCTATTGCGAGTGCGGGTTTTCTTTTATTAAAAAATAGGCAAAAATATGAACGATATTGAGCGTCTGGAACAAGAAATTTGTTTAGCTTTAGAAGCAGCGGAGAATGAACAGGCACTTGAAACAGTGCGTATTGCGGCATTAGGTAAAAAAGGTAGCATCTCTGAAAAGTTAAAATCATTAGGAAAGATGGAGGCTGATGAACGCCAAAAAGTTGGCCCCATTCTTAATGGATTAAAAAATCGCATTTTAGAATTATGGGCACAAAAGCGTGATCTTCTAAAAAAACAAGAAATAGATGCCCGTCTTTCTCGTGAAATGGTTGATATTACCTTGCCTGTTCGCTCTTCTCCTATGGAACGGGGACGTATTCATCCTATTTCACAAGTGATTGAGGAAATTATCGCCATTTATACGAAGTTGGGTTTTTCTCTCGCAGAAGGACCTGATATTGAAACAGATTATTATAATTTTACGGCCTTAAATTTTCCTGCAGGGCATCCAGCACGTGAAATGCATGATACCTTCTTTTTTGATGTTGATAAAATAGGAGAACGCAAATTATTGCGCACCCATACATCACCTGTACAAATTCGTACACTGGAAAAACAAAAAGCACCAATACGGATTATTATTCCTGGAAAAACTTACCGCATGGATTCGGATGCAACGCATTCCCCCATGTTTCATCAAGTCGAAGGTCTTGTCATTGATAAAACCTCCACCATTGCGCATATGATGTGGCTGCATGAAACCTTTTGTAAAGAATTTTTTGAAGTCGCTTCTGTAAACATGCGTTTTCGCCCCTCTTTTTTCCCTTTTACCGAACCATCTATGGAAGTGGATATTCAATGTGATCGTTCTGGTTCAGAAGTAAAGTTTGGAGAAGGAAAGGATTGGTTGGAAATTTTAGGATGCGGAATGGTACATCCTAATGTATTAAAAAATGTTGGGTTAGATCCCGATGAATATCAAGGTTTTGCATGGGGAATGGGCATTGATCGTATTGCTATGTTAAAATACGGTATGCCTGATTTACGAGCTTTTTTTGATGCTGATCTGCGTTGGTTAAACCATTATGGCTTTCGTTGCTTTGATATGCCTGCTTTTTTCTCTAATAAAAATGTGTGATTTTAGTCATCGCTTTCATGTGAGGTTTTAAAATGAAATTTACATTGTCGTGGTTAAAAGATCACCTAGAGACAAATGCATCCTTGGATGAAATTTGTGAGAAACTAACAGCTATCGGTCTTGAGGTTGAGCACGTTGATGATCGCTCTTCTTTAAAAGGTTTTGTGATTGCAAAAGTTTTAACAGCAATAAAACATCCTGATGCAGATAAACTCCAAATTTTATCAGTCGATATAGGAACTGCTAAACCTCTACAAATTGTCTGTGGAGCACCAAATGCGCGTGCAGGTCTTGTGGGTGTTCTTGCATTACCAGGGACCTATGTTCCAGGACTCGATGTGACATTATCTATAGGAAAAATCCGCGGCGTTGAAAGTTTTGGGATGATGTGCTCGCAAGCAGAGCTTGAATTATCAAATGAACACGATGGGATTATTGAACTTCCAGAAGATACACCTATTGGGGATTCATTTGCCGCTTACGCTGGTCTAGATGATCCGATCATTGATATTGGTTTGACCCCCAATCGTGCTGATTGCACAGGCGTTCGTGGTATTGCACGGGATCTTGCTGCCACGGGAATCGGACAATTAAAAGAATTGTCTTTACCAAAATTTGAAACTTCCTTTGATACCCCCCTCGATGTTTCATTCGATTTTTCGCAAGATTCATCGTTATGTTTAGGCTTTGCTTGGCGTGAGGTATGCAATGTTCAAAATGGCCCATCACCACAGTGGATGCAACAACGTTTGAATGCAATTGGTTTAAGACCGATTAATGCGTTGGTTGATATGACAAATTATATAAGTTTTGACCTTGGTCGTCCGCTTCATGTTTTTGATGCCGATAAAATTAAAGGCAATTTCTCTGTTCGTTGTGCGCGTGAAGGGGAACAACTTCAAGCATTGAACGGAAAAATTTATCGTTTGAACATTCAAGATTGTGTCATTGCCGACGAAGAGGGTGTGGTTTCGATTGCCGGTATCATGGGCGGTGAAAGGACAAGCTGTGATGAAACAACACGGCGCGTTATCATTGAATCGGCGCTTTGGGATGCAAAAAGCATTGCACAAACAGGGAGAGCATTAGGGCTTATCAGTGATGCACGTTATCGGTTTGAACGGGGTGTTGATCCGGCTTTTATGGAACCAGGGCTTGAGATTGCAACAGAATTGGTCTTACGTCTTTGTGGCGGTGAAGTATCCAAGGCAAAAATTGTTGGCTATCAACAAAAAGAAACTAAACAGATCGCTTTTCCTTTTTCTGAAATTAAACGTTTGACACATTTGCAAATAGAGCGCGAACAAGTCATTGCTATTTTAGAAAAGCTTGGCTTTTGTGTTGAAGGAAAGGGAGAGATCGTTACAGTCAAAGTACCATCATGGCGTCCTGATATTATGGGTAAAGCCGATCTGGTGGAAGAGGTCATAAGGATTTATGGGTTAGATAAAATTAAACCTATTCCTTTGGAAAGCTTCGTCGAAAGAAAAGAGCAAGTTTTAACATGCGCGCAAATTCGTTCACGCGCTGCGCGTTTGGCTTTAGCACATCGCGGTATGAAAGAAGCGATAACGTGGTCTTTTATTTCTGAAAATCAAGCTCTTTCTTTTGGGGGAGGTCAAGCAGAGCTTAAATTGGTCAATCCTATTGCCGCTGATATGTCCGTGATGCGTCCTTCTCTTTTACCTGGATTGCTTATGGCAGCGCAGAGAAATGCTGATCGTGGTTTTGCTGATCTTGCTTTATTTGAAGTGTCCAGCATTTATGAAGGTAATACCCCTGATAAACAACGACGTGTTGTGAGTGGGATTCGTCGTGGTACAGAGAAATTTGAAGGGGCTGGGCGTTTTTGGAATGGAAATGCAACCACCGTTGATGTTTTTGATGCCAAAGCAGATGCTTTAGCCGTTTTAGAATCGTGTGATATAAATGTTGGGAAAATGCAGATTGAAGTTGGAGCGCCCGATTGGTATCATCCAGGTCGTTCAGGAGTCATAAAACTTGGATCAAAAATTATTCTTGGTTTTTTTGGTGTTCTGCACCCAGCGACCTTGGAAAAATTAGATATCAGTGGTCCTTTATGCGGCTTTGAAATTTTTATAGATCAAATTCCAGAGCCAAAGAAAAAAACAACGAAAAGCCGTCCTCCTTTGAAAGTATCGCCTTTTCAAATGGTACGGCGTGATTTTGCATTTATCGTTGATAAGACAATTGCTTCTTCTCTTATTGTTCGTGCCGCTCAGGGGGCCGATAAAAAACTTATTCATTCCGTACAGATTTTTGATCTTTTTGAAGATCAAAGCCTTGGTGAAAATAAAAAATCTATTGCCATTGAAATTGCTATTCAACCAATTGAACGCACTTTGACAGATAAAGATCTAGAAGAAATTGCTGCAAAAGTGATAGAAAATGTCACTAAAATGACAGGCGCTTATCTTCGTCGTTAATGTTAAGTCTTTTCGAATGACGTTTTATAAAGACAGGAGCACTTTTGAGTGCTCCTTTATTTTTTAAAGGCTTGAAGTCTATGGAATTCTTTTAAAAGAAAGTTTTACGACAATCCATTCATTTATAACGATAATTTTTTATCTTAAATAAGAATCCCCAATATTATGAGACTTATTTTTCAAATCCTCTTTAAATGAATCACAATCATTTATTTTTGTACCTTAAAGTGGCGCAGTTGTTTAAAAACCATAAAAAAGGAGACAAAATGCTTCTTATAAAGGCTTTCAAATGCCAAAGCCTATCGCAATATGAGGAATTGATCATGCAACATTGGGATTAAAAAAGTAAAACAACGGTACCGCATTTTGTAAAGTCAATGATAATGCCCAATAAATATCATCTCCTTTGAAGTATGTGCCTTATAGATCACACTCATGAAATGAATATAAGATGTTGTGTTAAAAAAGTTGCGTGCATGACATGATAAATCTCTATCTTTGAGTATTCTGTTTTTTGTGAAGAATGTGATTTCATTGGAAAATGAAAGTAAAAATATGGAGAAATATGCATTCCATGAATTAAAAATACAGCTCGAGATACTATAGAAAATCGCACAAATCGCATAATAACTGTAAATCACTTAACTGATCAATTAGTTTCACTAGTCCACCCTAAAACCCTTTGGGCTTTCAAAATTCGTTTTACGTAAAGCTAAATTAAAAAGGACGGATAATCAGAAGATAGCTTTTACTGTGCATACTTATTTTTTCTCCCAAAAACTGTGTTTGCAGTTCAAAGTACAACCCCAAACAAGACTGTAATATTTTTGCTTCACTCTAGAAAATAAAAGCGAGAATTGCTTATAAGGCTTTTAAATATAATATTTTTCCAAATGTGCGCTTGTTTTAAGAAACATATTTTAATGCTTCTAAGTTTATTTCACCACAGCATCCCATGAAATAGTATGATTAAAGTTTATTGTGCATCATCTTCTTTATGCTGAATAAAAGAGCAAGTTGACTCCACTATATTCTCTCTTCTCTGTCTTTCATGTAGCTACAAGCCCTTGTATTTGCGAGAAGCCATAAGAAGGATTTTTATTCTCTTTTATCGTTTTTGTGTACAGGCTCACTCTGCTTGTAATAGACCAGTAAAAGAGAATCATTGCATAACTAAGAGGATAAAAATGAGAAAACTCTATGATATTCAGGTCCTTAAGTTAATAAAACGACACGTTTCCTTATAAATTTATATGTTATCATCGGGCTTAGATGTTGATTAATCAGCAAAAAAAAGACACAGGCTTTATGAGACAAAAAGTGCCATAAAACATAAGCTTACCAGCAACAAATGAAAAAGATATCTCTGTTTTTATAAAATGTTTTGCGAAATAACAAAGCAATTTTTCTTTAAAATTATACACTTTTTTTCAAGGTGAATTTTCAAGGCGAGAAAGAATTGTTTTTAAAAAACTTGAAAAGTTAATTTTTGTAAAAATCCTTCATTGCAAATGCAAAAGATAACTGTTATTGCTACATGATAATGCAAATCATTCGCAATAAAATAAAGAGAAAATTAATGAATATGAAAAAGATTTTTACTCTAATTCTGGGCAGTTTTATTTTTTTTACTCCCAATTTAGCAGTATGTGCTGGTAAATTTAAGGCTGTTACAACATTCACCATCATTGCTGATATGGCGCGAAATGTAGCCGGTGATGCTGCTGATGTTGAATCGATCACAAAACCAGGTGCTGAGATTCATGAATATCAACCTACCCCTCGCGATCTTATGCGTGCGCAAGGAGCTAACCTTGTGTTGTGGAATGGATTAGAGTTAGAGCTTTGGTTTGAAAAGTTTTTTCAAAACATCAAGGATGTTCCAAGTGTTGTTGTTTCAAAAGGCATTGTACCCATTACAATTGGTGAAGGCCCATTTAGCGGTAAGCCAAATCCTCATGCTTGGATGTCACCAACTGCCGCTTTAATTTATGTTGATAATATACGCGATGCTTTTGTAAAATATGATCCTGAGCATGCTGCTATTTATAAAGAAAATGCTGAAATTTATAAAAAGAAGATTCGTGCAACGATTGATCCAATTAGGTCGGAATTGGCAGCAGTACCTCAAGATAAGCGTTGGCTTGTGACCAGTGAAGGTGCCTTCAGCTATTTAGCACATGATTTTGATCTGAAAGAACTCTATTTATGGCCCATTAATGCTGACCAGCAAGGAACACCACAGCAGGTTAAGCATGTTATTGATATGATTCGCAAACATAATATTCAAGTTATTTTTTCTGAAAGCACAATTTCTCCCGCACCTGCAAAACAAGTCGCAAGAGAAACAGGAGCCAAATACGGTGGTGTTCTCTATGTTGATTCTCTCAGTGAGAAAAATGGTGAGGTTCCCACTTATATTGATTTATTACGTGTCACAAGTGGACGTATTAGCAAAGCCTTATTAGAGGGAGTAAAAAGCCAATGACGAAATCTGGAATATTTGCCGAAGGAGTAACAGTAACTTATCGTAATGGACATACAGCTTTACGCGAAGTAAATTTTGAAAGCCCAAAAGGTTCTATTACGGCATTGGTTGGTGTGAATGGATCTGGTAAATCAACATTGTTTAAAACGATTATGGGGTTTGTACGCCCCTCAAAAGGAAAAATTCGCATATTTGATTTGCCTGTTGATATGGCTTTGAAAAAAAACCTTATTGCTTATGTTCCTCAAAGTGAAGATGTGGATTGGAATTTTCCTGTTCTGGTTGAAGATGTTGTCTTGATGGGACGGTACGGTCATATGAATTTCTTTCGCTATGCCCGTACACAAGATTATGAAGCTGTCCGTATTGCCTTAGAGCGTGTTGATATGTTGCCTTTTGCAAAGCGCCAGATTGGAGAACTTTCTGGTGGACAAAAAAAACGTGTTTTTCTAGCGCGTGCTCTAGCACAAAAAGCAAAAGCTATTTTATTAGATGAGCCGTTTACAGGGGTTGATGTTACCACAGAAGATAAAATCATTGCTTTGTTACAAGATCTTCGTAAAGAAGGAGCAGTAATCTTGGTCTCTACTCACAATTTAGGCTCTGTTCCAGAATTTTGTGACCACACGGTTTTAATAAAAGGAACCGTTTTAGCTTCTGGGTTAACAGAAAAAATCTTTACAAAGGAAAATCTGGAGAAAACTTTTGGAGGATCTTTGCATCACCATCTTTTTAATCTTCAAAGCACAAAAAAAAGTGATGCTTTCATGGGAAGAAAACAATCTACAGTTTGTGATAATGTTGAAAGAGTGGAGCATGTTGCATGATTTCTTGGTTGCTTGAACCACTGAGCTATCAATATATGGTGAATGCAATGTGGGTTTCTGGATTAGTTGGGTGTGTTTGTGCCTTTCTTTCGGCTTTTTTAATGTTAAAAGGTTGGTCATTGATTGGTGATGCGCTGTCTCATTCGATTGTTCCTGGTGTGGCAGGAGCTTACCTTTTAGGGTTACCTTTTTCACTTGGCGCTTTTTTTTCTGGCGGTCTCGCAGCAGCAGCAATGCTGTTTTTTAATCAGCGGACAAAACTGAAAGAAGATACCATTATTGGTCTCATTTTTTCTTCCTTTTTTGCTTTTGGATTATTTCTTAAATCATTAAAACCGATGGCTGTTAATATTGATACGATTGTTTTAGGAAATATTTTAGCGGTTAGTTCATCAGATATTATACAATTAGCTTTCATTGGTTTTTTGTCTTTATTTATACTGCTTTTGAAATGGAAAGATCTCCTCGTTTCTTTATTTGATGAAACACATGCCCATGCCATTGGATTGAACGTAAACTTTTTAAAGATTCTCTTTTTCACATTGCTTGCTGCTTGTACTGTTGCTGCAATGCAAACGGTTGGAGCATTTTTGGTCATTTGTTTGGTTGTGACACCTGGTGCAACAGCTTATCTTTTAAGTGATCGTTTTGTAAATGTTTTGGTTATTGCGGTTATAATTGGAACGTTCACAAGCGTATTAGGTGTTTATGTGAGTTATTTTTTAAATGCGCAAACAGGTGGTGTTGTCGTGCTTTTTCAAGCATTTCTATTTATATTAGCTTTTATTTTTGCTCCTAAACACGGATATATTGCTGCGCGTTTACGTATAAATGCAGCCAAAAAAGGTGTGATGTTATCATGATTGATCAATTACTACTTCCTTTTCAGTTTTCTTTTATGCTGAAAGGCATGCTTATTGTTACAATCCTTTCTATTCCAATGGCAATGCTTTCCTGTTTTCTTATTTTAAAAGGATGGGCGCTGTTAGGCGATGCCATTTCCCATGCTGTTTTTCCAGGTGTTGTTGTTGGTTATATGACAACACCGTGGGTGATAGCATTTTTAACTTCTTTGCCATTTGCTTGGTTCCAGCATATGCGTCCAGAGAATATTACAATGACTTTAATTACTTGCGGCGCTTTTGTTGCCGGTATGGTTTGTGCACTAACAACAGGTTTTTTGGGAAGCAATAGTCGTATCAAACAAGATACAGTAATGGGTGTTGTTTTTTCATCGATGTTTGGTTTGGGACTTGTTTTGGCAACATCTATCTATAGTAGCCTAGATTTAAATCATATTCTATTCGGTAATCTATTGGGCGTTAATTGGCTTGATATTACGCAGACAGCGATCATTTCTGTCATTGTTACTTTTATTCTAGGAGCAAAATGGCGTGATTTTATGCTGTATATTTTTGATTCAGTTCAAGGCCGTGCCATGGGACTGCGAATATCACTGCTCCACTATACTCTTTTAACCATGATTTCTCTCACGATTGTTGCAGCTTTAAAAGCGGTTGGTATTGTTCTCGTTATTTCTTTATTAATAGCACCAGGAGCAATTGCCTATCTTGTCACAAAACGGTTTTCTTTCATGTTGATGATCGCTATATTTGTTGCAGCTTTTTCTGGTTTTTTAGGGATTTATCTCAGCTTATTTATCGGTTCTGATTCTGCTTCCACAATTGTGTTGATCTTGACGTTAATTTTTATCGCTATCTTCATGGCAATTTTCTTTCGTCGAAACACAGTTCAAGAAACTTGAAGGTTTAAAATTCATGCATATCAGCCATGCATTTTTATATATTGTTTCTCATACTTATTTTAATTAGATTCGTGAGTGCTAGGTTATTTTTCCTCCTAATGTCTAGCAAATGAATGCAGTGCATATTCTCCCCCCCTAATGCTGCATTCTTAATTAAGAGGCTGCATCGATTTATTCTGCAGCCTTTTTATTTTTTTAATTTTCCAGAATCTTTTTTTATTTCTTGAAGTCATAAAATAATTATCATATTGCGAAGCTATTTAATATCTTTAAGGAACTTATAACAGCAAAGACGCTTACACATGAAGACGTAGAGAATGTTTGTGCGCCAAACACATCAACAAAAAATAGATGTAACATTTTTGTGTGGAAGAAAATAATACAAGAGAATGAAGAAATATTCCAAAATATCACATCCTTTGCGCATCTGCTACTCTATAGCAGGTTGGATCATGGTTATATTAGGTATTATCGGCGTCGTATTACCTATTATGCCAACTGTGCCTTTTTTATTGGTTGCCTCATGGTGTTTTACGCGTTCTTCCCCACGTTTTCATCAGTGGTTGAATAATCATCATATTTTTGGTCCCCCTCTTAAACGATGGGAAGAAAAAAGAGCTATCTCCCCATTTATTAAAGTTTTTGCAGTAATGAGTATGACGGGGGGATTTTTATCCTTTTTTGTGATGGTGACCCCTCCTTTGTGGATTTCTTTACTCGTTGCTGTTATATTACTGTTAATTGCTATTTACATGGTAACACGTCCATCTTCATAATGACAAAAAAACTTTATAAGATGCTCTTTTTAGCTTTGACTTATTTGTGAGAACTATTTTTCAAGTTTTAGATATAACCTCTCGAGATCTAAGACGCATATGAAATAACAAGCTTTTTAAGAGTAATTGATTAATTGTATGTTTGTGCAATAACTCTTATGAGCCAAGAAAATTATGCACTCCCTCCCTTAAAACTCATAAAAAGTTGCTTTGTAAAAAATGATAAATTACATTTACGAAAAGACTTCATTTTTTTGTAAAGCATATTCATACAAATCTCTATAAACATTTCTATTGAAAACGCATTGATATCGTATTTTGTAACAAGGCATTCCGTTTATTTTCATATCTCTTGATGAGAACATCATACAAAAGCATCTACAGCAATATCTTTTAAATAATAGAGATTGCTTATTGCTTCGCGCTTTTGTTTCTCACGTTCCTTAATGGGATCACGACCCTCACGTAAAATAGAACGACATTGATTTGCACACTCACGGACTTGTTTTAAAGAAACATCTCTCAAAGCGCACCACACCCATTTCATGGCGGCACTCGTGAATGGTATAACGGTAAAGCCCTCTGGAATAATATAAAATCCATTGAGCCCCCCATCTTTACGCGTGATTAGGAGCAAGCCGGCATCATCACACTTGTGCCAGCCTTTAAGTATTGCGGAGCAACCTTTGGGTTTGTAAGACGGTTCATGAAAAGCCATTTTTATTGTACAGTTTCACTCCACACATTCATCCCGCTTTTAACGTGCAAGCGAGTGGTTTTGATTGATCCAACATGAGAGAGATTTGAAATGAGAGAATCTTACAATATTCGGGACTCTCATTCAACATACAAAACAATGAATTATCATTATAAATCAATTCATTTCCTAGATTAAGAAATCCGTCTATTATAGCAATCTTTAATGTTCCCCCTAATTTCTAGCTTAAGGATAAACCATAAAAAACAATAGAGTTTTATTCACATGACTTTATACATCTACATATTCTTATGATGATATACACGTAAATAAATTTTTTAACTTTGCATAAAACTTATTAAAAATAAAATAGGTTGTATTCTCTGTTTTTATGAAACACGTCTTTCATATAAAATAAAAAAAACCTCATGCCTATCGTGTTATTTACGCGCTTATTTTACACAAAACATTTCTCAATGCTTTATACTCATTTCATGAGAGTCCCATACAAAGCGTAGCAGTAGATATCCTGTAGAGTGAAATCTATTTGGTCACCACCATCCTTCCTTTGTAAGATGTGAACCGATTGTCACTATGCTATTTGTCATCCTCAAAGGTTGCCTTGCCAACTGCGAATATTGCAATAGCCTTTTACATTCATAAGAGCTGTTTTATAGTTTTTATCCACACGAAACCATTCCACTTATCGTAACATGCAAAGAGATGATTGTGCTTAATCCAAAAATAGATTAAAAATGAGAAAACTTATAGTTTTTGGCCATCATCACTCAACATGCAAAATAATAGTATCCTGTCCATGCCGTAACAACGTTACTTATAACAATGATATAAAGTATGTAAGTTTCTTTCGCTAAACTTCCTTGACACGGTAAGTTTTTTTTAAGTGCATCATGCATATTTTTAAGTTTTTCTTATCGAACTTTATTTTAAGGATAATATATTGATTTATAATGCTAATTTGGCGTTGTTCATATTGAGTTATAACCCCGAATATCGTAAGATTCTCTCATTTCAAATCTGTTTATCTTTAATCAATCAAAACCATTCGTTTGCACATCATAAACGGGGTGAGTGTATGGAGTGAAACTGTTAAAAAAAGGATTAAAAATGGCTTTTCATGAACCGTCTTACAAGCCCAAGGGTTGCTCCGCAACACTCAAAGGCTGACACAAGTATGTGATGATGCCGGCTTGCTCTTAATCACGTGTAAAGATGGGGGCTCAATGGATTTTATATTATTCCAGGGGGCTTTACCGTTATACTATTCACGAGTGCCGCCATGAAATGGGTGTGGTGCGCTTTGAGAGATACCTCTTTAAAACAAGCCCGTGAGTGTGCAAATCAATGGCGTTCTGTTTTACGCGAAGAAAATCGCATGTGTGGCAAGCCAAAAAAATCCACTCAATAAGAAGCCAAACTATTTACGAAAGCTGCAAGGGTTAAAGAATCCTCGTCCTCAGGAAAATAAACCTTATAAAAAATATGATAAGGCGATAACCCGTTTTAAAGGTCCGCAACTACATTTTTATAGGTCTAGCAACGCGCTTTTTATTACCAAAAAAATTCAAATAACGTTGTACTTCTTTTGAATCGCCGATCGTCTTTTCAGGATTATCTGAAAGTTTTACGGCTGGTCGTCCATTGGCATGGGTCACCTTACAAACAAGAGAAAGAGCATCAATGGTTGCAATTTCTTGAGGAGCACAGCCTGTAAAGTCATTGGTAAGATCCGTGCCCCATCCAAAACCCATGCGCACTTTCCCATGGAAATGATGATAGGTTTTTTCAATTGTATCAACATCAAGTGCGTCAGAAAAAATTAAGAGTTTTTCGCGTGGATCTTTCCCTTTTTCTTTCCACCACTGAATAAGTCGTTCACCACCTTCAATAGGAGGTGCACTATCCGGTCTAAAGCCCGTCCAATCTGCGACCCAATCTGGAGCATCACATAAAAATGCTTCTGTACCAAAGGTATCAGGTAAAACAATCAGAAGATTTCCACCATAATAACGATTCCAATCTTGCAAAACTTGATACGGAGCTCTGCGTAATTCATCATCGTTGTTGCTAAGAGCAGCAATAACCATAGGTAATTCGTGTGCATTGGTTCCAAGAGCTTCTAAATCTGTATCCATGGCAAGAAGGACATTCGACGTTCCCGTAAAAAAAGGACCAATACCTTCTTTTAATGCTTCCACACACCAGCGCTGCCATAAAAAAGAATGGCGGCGTCGTGTACCAAAGTCGGATATTTTAATATCAGACAATTTTCTAAGACGTTCAACTTTACTCCACATTTTTGCTTTAGCCCGCGCATAAAGTACATCAAGAGCAAAACGATCTAATTTTTTCATAGCAGCACGTGAACGTAACTCACTGATAATAGCAAGAGCTGGAATTTCCCACATAGAGCTATAAGCCCACGGACCATGAAAATGAAGAATATATTGGCCATCTTTACGGATTAGTTCATATTCTGGAAGTTGAAAATTCTCAAGCCACTGAAGAAAATCCGGTTCAAAAATTTGTTTGCGTCCATAAAATGTATTACCAGCGAGCCAGATCATTTCTTTTTTTGTAAAGCGCAAACTAAGGGCGTGGTCAAGTTGGGCACGTAATTCACTCTCATCAATATCATCAGCAAGACGTATTGTTTTAGAGCGATTTATAAGAGAAAAAGTAACGTTGACAGTGGGATAAAGCCCCCAAATCATCTGTACCATAAGAAGCTTATAAAAATCCGTATCAAGAAGTGAACGAATAATGGGATCAAGTTTCCAAGTATGATCGTAAACACGTCTAGCAATATCCGGATGATTCATAATCTTTTTCTTTCAATCTCATAAAATCTAAAACATTATGCACCAACACGATCAATATATGCGGTGCAAGGACTATAACAACTCTGCAATTTTTGGCAAGAATAAAAAAACGACACTCTTTTTTCGTCTTTAAGATTTAACAATACGTATAATGTCATGCTGACCTGTTTTTTGTAACTTTATCCCTGTATGAACTTCGGTATATTTTTTGCCATTAACGTGAAGCATATTTTCAGATCCCCATTTGACTTTAATGGAATAAACGGCATCATAAAACTTCATTTCTGCTTCATATTTTGGCCAAACAGAGGGTAAATGTGGCTGTAAAAACAACAGATCTCCCTGACGCTGCATGCCAAGAATGGCTTGTGTTGCCGCACGATAAAACCACCCAGCTGAGCCTGTATACCATGTCCAGCCGCCTTGACCACGGTGTGGTTCAACGGCATAAATATCTGCAACCATCACATAAGGTTCAACACGATAGGTTTCAGGATTTTGTCCGTGGATAATTGGATTAATCATAGAAAATAAAGCATAAGCTTTATCGCTTTCACCCATTTGTGCAAGTGCTAAAATACTCCAAATAGCACCATGGGTATATTGACCACCATTTTCTCGAATACCTGGAGGATAACCTTTTATATAACCAGGTTCGAGCGTTGTTTTATCGAAAGGAGGCCAGAAAAGACGTAGCAGTTTCCCTTTTTCATCATAAAGACGTTCAAACATTGAGGCCATAGCCTGTTTTTGACGCTCCAGTGGTGCCATTTGAGAAATAACAGCCCAAGATTGAGCAATGGTATCAATTTGGCATTCATCATTGATTTGAGAGCCTAGGGGCGTCCCATCATCAAAATAACCACGTCGATACCAAGCACCATCCCAAGCATTTTTTTCTAGGGATTTTTTTAAACGTTCAAAATAGGCACTCCATATTTCAACACGGGTGTTATCACTCCGTTTTTGAGCTAAAGGAATGAATGCTTGTAGTGTGCTCCCAAGAAACCATCCCAACCACGTGCTTTCGCCTTTTCCTTGGCTCCCGATCAAATTCATGCCATCATTCCAATCACCACCTAAAATGAGCGGAAGTCCATGGGGTCCGCAGCGTTTAATGGCAAGATCTAAAGCTAAAGCACAATGTTCATAAACTGTTGCAACCTTTGAAGATTGGGTGGGTTGAAAATAAGCATCCTGTTGTCCACTTTTGAGCATATCTCCTTCAATAAAAGGAATAAGCGTATCAAGAAAGGCATCATCGCCCGTGGTATTGACATAAAGAGCTGTTGCATATGCTAGCCAAACGATATCATCAGAAATGTGCGTGCGGATGCCAGCCTGTGTATCAGGCAACCACCAATGTTGTACATCGCCTTCAAGAAATTGATGTGCAGTGGCATTTAACAACTGTTCACGTGTTAGTTGTGGTTCCAGTAATAATAAAGATAAACTATCTTGTAACTGATCACGGAAGCCAAACGCACCACTGGCTTGGTAAAATCCTGCACGTGCCATGATGCGGCATGCATAAACCTGATAAGGAAGCCAATGATTGACCATAATATCAAAAGAGGGATCAGGTGTTTTTACTTGGAATGGGGAAACAAAATTACGCCAATATTGTTCTTGTTGTGTAAGCAAAGTTTCAAAATCACTTACACGTACTTGATTGAGTAGTTTTTCAGCTTCTTGCCTATTTTCAGCGCTACCAAGATAGAAGATAATTTCTTTTGTTTGCCCTGGTTGAAGATCAATATCATAGGCGAATGCGGAACAAGGATCACATCCTGCTTCAACTGTATTTGAAAGAGCACCAGCTTTACGAATCGCATTTGGGTGCATTACAGTTCCCGTTGCACCAATAAATTCAGCGCGATTGGTTGTGGTGCTTGTAGGCATTTCGGACGCTGATAAGAATGTGACTTGTTGAGACTTTTCAATGTGATAGGGATTTTGAATAAAATGCGCCCCCCATCTGGCTTCATAAGAGGAAACAATAAAGGGGGCATATTTTGTTTGGGTCTTACCCAAAACCCATTCAACATAATTATAAAGGCGTAAACTGCGTGGTTTTTCCCCTTCATTTTTAAGGATAAGACGTGAAAAACGAACAGGTTTCTCTAGGTCAAGTGTATGAGTGAATTCTAATGCAAGTTCTGAATGTGTCGATTTAAAAGTTGAAAATCCAAAACCATGACAAACCTCATAGATCACATTTTCATCACATTCTACAGCAGAAACGGGTGAGAAACGTTTTAAAGACTGACGGTCAACCAGATAAAGAGCTTCACCTGGCCGGTTAGATGTTGGATCATTAGACCAAGGCGTTAATTGATAATCGCGGCTATTGTGAGCCCAAGTAAAGAGTGCACCTTCAGCAGCAACATGAAAACCAAAGTTTTTGTTAGCAATGACGTTAATCCACGGATGCGGTGTGGTGGTGCGTCCATGAAGACGTATGACATAATGATTATGCTGATTAAAACCACCGTAACCATTCCAATATTTTAGATCTTCCCCATTTGTGTGGAAAGAGGATGGTTTTTGGTAGCTAACAAGACCAATGGAAGCAAAAAGATTTTGTTCAGTTTGTGTTGTAACCTGTCTTTCTTCGTTATATTTTGGCGAAGCTAATTGATCATAAGATTCTTGATAATTTTTACGGATTGTGAGATCAAAATCACTCTCATTAAGTCGTTTAAGCTGTTCAGACAAAGAGCCATTTTGTGCATCAAGAACGATGCGCGCTGATGCAAGAAGCGTTTTAAAACTCTGTTCACTTATTTGATCACGTCGAAGCGTAAAAATATGTTGGCGTTCATCTGTTTCTTGCATATGATGTCGATAAGATTCACAGACCCATTCAAGAGCGCGTTGTGTATTTTGTATGTAAGAAAATGTTTGTTCATTGAGAATGACCAAATCAACGATGAGTCCCCGCATACGCCAATATTCGTGTGCTTTAAGAAGCTCACGCAGTACAGTTATATTTCCTTCGTTATTTAACCTAAGAAGACAGATTGGATTGTCTCCTGAAATGGACATAGGCCAAAGATCAGACTGTTTTCCAAGCGTTTTGGCTAATATTTCAGAAGGAAGACGCCATGTTCGATCAAGATAGATAAGTGGTGTTGCATATTTTTGATAGACAATAGCTTCTTTAAGCTGCGTTCCGCTCTGATACAATGCGACTTGTGAACGTGTCCATGCCATTGAAAGTTCTTTTTGAAACATTTCAGATTGCCGATAATGTTTCATATGATTATGCAGCGCTTCTTGTGTATGCGCAGCAAAAGTCCAAAAAACAAGTTCAGCTTTTCCATGGGCTGGAACTTTTATACGGCATCGCAATGACATGATAGGATCAAGAACACAACCTTGACTGTTACTGAAACGAGCGTTTTTATCAAATGCAGCAGGCCGATGAATGGAGCGCCCCCGGCCAATAAATAACGAGCGATCCGTTTCAGCTTCTGTTTCTTGGAGGGTACCTGTTGTACTGGAGACAAAATGAGCAATATAAATTTCGGGATCGTTCGGTGAGCGTTTGCGCCTTTTGGCAAAAATTGTTTTGCCTTCCTCAGCAATTTCCGTCTCTATAAACATCCGTGAAAAAACAGGATGAGCACTATCCATATCCATTGTTGCAAGTGCTAGTTCACCATACGAGGTCACTTCAATGAGACAGTCTTTGTTTGTTGTATTCATCAGTTGAATACGTCTACCTTCACCGCACCCTTCAGATGTAATAAGACATTCAAGTGTTGATTTTATGCCATCAACCATTTTCGTATATTCAGCCTTTTCATCCGTAAAAATGCTGACAGCTTCTTCTTCAATAACGCGTGTTGGTTCACTGGTCACAGACCACCACCGTCCACTATGCGTATCGCGTAGGAAGAATAAAGTGCCTTGTTGATCTTCTGTTACATCAGGAATAAAGCGCGTAATCGCATAATCATGCCAACGGCTATAGCCAGAACCATTCGCTGTTAACATGATAGAATAAAAGCCATGAGATAAAAGCAACGTTGCCCGTGGTTTTAGCAGTGGGTTTGTAATAATGCGTAAAGGGGCAGCATCTAATGCTTGAGACTTATTACGCATGCGATTAATCGCTTTGGTGTGAATCATAGGAATGAGATGAGGTGCTTTTTCCTGTAAAAGCAATTGCGTTGCTTCAACAACAGGATCACGGTGAAAACGATCACGCATTCGCCCTTGAAAAATAACATTGTTAAGGGCAAGGATAGACATACCATGATGGTGCGCATAATAATTGCGTACAACAGCGTATTTTTCCTCTGTCTTCAAGCGTGAAGGGGTAAAGTCGACAGAGTCATAATAGCCATAGGTTCCTAAAGCCCCAAGATTACGGAGGCGTTTTAAATTGATTACAGCGCAAGCAGGTGCATATTGTGCTGCTAGAAGACTGGCATAAGGAGCAATAACAGCATTGCGTGAGAGACCACGTTGAAGTCCGAGGCTTGGAACACCAAAATGAGCGTATTGGTAATTCATTAAATGATCACGCGTGTTAAATGCAGCCTCTGAAATGCCCCATGGCAATTCCCGTGTATGGGCATATTGCATTTGACAACGAATAATCAATCGATTTGTTTGATCTAAAAGAGATCCTAAAGGTTCATGCATCACAAGAGATGGCATAAGATACTCAAACATAGAGCCAGACCATGATAGGAGTGCACCTTTCCAACCTATGGGGACAAGAAGCCGACCAAGATGAAACCAATGTTTAAGTTTTATATCTCCTTTTGCGATGGCAAAAAAGCTTGCAAGCCGTGCTTCTGAAGCGAGTAGATCATAACAATTTTCATCGAGTTTGTTTTCTTGCACACGATATCCAATAGATAAAAGGTGCCGTTTAGGCTGTTCTAAGAAATCAAATTTCATATCAAAGGCTATTTTTCGTGCTGCTATAGCCAATTCATTTAATTTTTTGCATAATTTTTCAGTATCACAATGAGCAGTCATATCGCGATAATGAGCGTTGCAGGTCTCGATAAGGCATTTGGCCCAAGAAAGCGCACGAGCAGATTCTCTTGTTTGAATTTTTTGATTAAGTTCATCGACTAAGTGTTCAATATCATGGGCTGCACGTAAAAGATCCGCGATATAGGAAGAGGAAATATTTTCTTGTTCTATAAAATTACGAACAGAATGATGAAAGTGAGTGATATTTTCTTCGATTCTTTGGCGTAAAGGGTGTAAATTGGGTTGATCATTTGCAATCTCTTGAAAAGTTTCTTCAAGAATAGTATGAACATCCGCTAGACCTTCTCGATCGCTTTTTAAAAAAATATGAGACTTTTCAGCCCATTCACTTAAAGCAGAAGACAGTGTTGCCAAATGACCGGCAAGATTTCCTGAATCAACGGTTGAAACATAAGTGGGCAAAAGAGGTCTAAGTGTATCCGTTTCATACCAATTATAGAGATGACCACGGAACTTTTCCATTTTTGCAAGAGAGCGTAATGTACATTCAATACGGGTGATGGTCTCTTCAAAACCAATCCAGCCAAAATCACGCGCAGCAATAACGGAAAGAAGATAAACACCAATATTGGTAGGAGATGTACGTTGAGCAACAAGAGGTTCAGGATCTTCTTGAAAATTATCGGGAGGTAAATAGTTGTTTTGTTCATTGACAAAGGTTGCATAATAAAGCCATGTCCGCCGTGCAATAGAGCGAAGGTTTTTTTCATCTTTTGCAGAAAGATCAAGGCTATCTTGAAATGTTAAAGGGTGACTCACGGCCCAAGCGATGAAGGGTGAAAAAAACCATGCTATCCCAAAAGGTAAAGCAATAAAGCTTGCAAAACTATCAGAAAAAAGAGGGAGCGCTATGGCAAGGGCACCAACAAGCGATGCTGGTGCCATTATAAAGATATAAAAACTTAAACGATTAGGAGCCGATTTTGTTGCGGCAGAAGTCTTCCATTCAAGAAGGTGCTGTTTTGAAATCATCATACGGTAGAGCGTACGAATAATCGCATCGGTCATAAAATATGCCGAATGAGCCAGAAACGTTGTTTTAAGAAATATATCAGCGCTTGTAAGAGCAGTTTTGTTCCAAATTAATTGAAAATGTCCGCGGAAAGAATAATCTATATTGGACGAGATAAACATTTTTAATACACATAAAATGGGTGCAATGAAGGCGCTAAGCAACAAGAATAGTTGCCAGACGATAGCACTCTTTAATGGCAAAAAAGCCCATCCTGCAAATGCTGCGATTAACCACATCAATGGCGTAAGAGAACGACGCAAATTATCCTGCATTTTCCAACGCGTCACAGAGCTTATTTTACGAGGGAAAAAAAGATAAGGCAAAAGTTGCCAATCACCACGAATCCAGCGATGATAACGCATAACATCAACGTTATAAGCTGTTGGATAATCTTCAATGACTTCTACGCTACTTACAAGAGCCGTACGGGCATAACCTCCTTCTAAGAGATCATGACTGAGAACAGTATTTTCTTTAATTTTACCATCAAGTGCTTGTTCAAATGCATCAATATTATAAAGACCTTTACCAATAAAGGTGCCTTCTCCTAAAAGATCTTGATAGGTATCAGAAACAGCAAAAACATAAGGATCAATACCACGGTTGGTAGAAAAAACCCGTTGGAAAATTGATGTTTTTTTTCCTGTTGTCAGAGAGGGAATAATACGCGGCTGCAAAACGCTATAACCTTTTACAACCGTTCCACTTTGCGGATCGAAAATGGGATAATTGAGTGGATGATTAAGCTTTCCAACAAGTTTTGTGACACTCTGAGGCGTAAGACGTGTATCACAATCCAGTGTCATAATAAAACGGCAATCCATAGGAAGATTTGGATCAGGAGGATAAAAACTCGTCTTTTTATCGCCTCTTAACAGCCGATTGAGTTCATGAAGTTTTCCCCGCTTTCGTTCCCATCCCATCCAACATTTTTCGCTTTTATTATAAAGGCGTCGACGATGTAAAAGGAAAAAAACAGGCAATTCATCACGCTGATAACGACTATTGAGTTTATCAATGCTTCTTTGCGCATAGTGCAACAAATCAAGATCATCTTGTGTTTCTCTCAAGGAAGAGTCCACCCAATCTGTAATGAGTGCAAAATGAATGGCACCTTTAGAATTGCAAAGATAGTGCACTTCAAGATTGCGCACTTGCTCATCAATATCATCGCGTGATGTTATCAAAGTAGGGACAACAACCATTGTACGTGCGTGTCTTGGAATACCTTCTTTATATTCATAACCAATAAGTTGTCTTGAGGGAACAAACCATGAAACAACCATGTTAAAGAAGGAAAAAGCCGCATCCATAGCAGGAAAAAGCGCCAATACAGTAAAGCAAAAGGACATCCATCGTGTCATGCCAGATATTTGTAAAAGGGTGTAAATTGCAAGCAAAAGCGCAAGTGTCAGAAAAAAAACAGGAACGGCAATGACTCTCAGTTTTAAGCAATAAGAAGCACGTGCCCATTTTATGAGAAAAGGCGGATTATACCCACAAGCCTTTTCAAAGACATCCCGACCATCATCAACAAGATACCACCCTATACAGGAAAAATGAGATGTATCTTCAGAAGTGGCATTTGCCATTTCTACGACTTTATGAGCAATTTCCAGCTCGCTAAGAAGCGAAAATCGTGCAATTTTTTCAATGACTTGTCGATAGATACTGCGTGAATGAAAGTCAATTTCAGAAAAATCACTATTTTTACGCAAAATAGAATCCACACAACTCACTGTTTCAAACCATACTGTCCAATCAACATCATCTATCGCTTTAAGAGCACGGATAATATTGCCCATGGTCACACCATCTGCTGCTTGTCGGGTATGTTCATCGGCTGTTGCATTTTCTAAGCTGCTGCCTTGACTTTCTAATTGTTTTTCAAGCCACGTTAATGCTACAGTTGAATCGACAGATGCACTACGCAAGCGATAGAATAAATGCGCTGAAAAAGTTGGATCAGCAATGAAAGGTTTATAGCGCATAAAAAGAGAGTTTAGACTTGTTTTATTTTCTACAAGAGAAATTTTATCAGCCACTTGGCTAGCAAGATGGCGCATATGCCGCGCTTTTTCGATACGCACGGAAAGACGACGCACATTTTCAATGAGCAACATTTTTATGACAGAAGGAAGTGCCCATAATTCACCAATTGTAAGCGAAGAAACTTCTTGAAATCCATTAATCATAGCCGTGAGTGTTTCTTGTGAAAAACGACTATCGGTATGTGCAATATAAAGCCAAGTTAAAGCAAAAATGCGTGGTATTCCTGCTTTTTGAGTAGAAAAAGGAAGTTGCTTTATGAAGGATTTAGGAAGATTACGGCGTAACTGTTGTATTGTTTTATCAATGGTGTAATGATTATCAATAAGCCATTGAGCAGAGGGGGCTATAGTTTCATCGTTTCGAGCAGCAAAATCACTGGTATGAAAGGCATGAAGAATAAGTTTAGAATTTTCATTCAATCTCTTGCGAAAATCTTCTACTCCTTCATATTCAGGGAGTAAAATTTCTTTACCAGAAGCGATATCATGCCCTAGAGTATAAAGATCTTCCTGTACTTTATAAATTGCACGAAGAGGAAAAGCTGTCTTAATAAAATGGTCTTTTTCTTTTTTTTGAGAAAAAAAGCACTTTATGAAAGGTATTGTGCACGCCATAATGTCCCATTGTTATTCAATTATATTGTTTTTTTATTTTAATTGTAAGCATTTTATCTAAATAGTGAACCGTTGATAAACAAAAAAAATTTTTTGTTTTTATTTGCAAGCATTTATAATTTTTTATGCAATAATTTAAAAATTAAATAGATAATTTTTTAGAAAATAAAAAGGCCACTCCTTTTAGGAGTGACCTTAATAACACCAACAATTTTAATAATTGATGATTAATCTTGTTCTTGTTTTTTCAAAGCTGCACCGAGAATATCGCCAAGAGAAGCACCGGAATCTGTAGAACCATATTGTGCAACAGCTTCTTTCTCCTCTGCAATCTCTAACGCTTTGATTGATACCGAAATTTTACGTGTTTTTTTATCAAATGCAGTGATGCGCGCATCAACCTTTTGTCCAATTGCAAAACGTTCAGGACGTTGTTCATCACGATCACGCGCGAGATCAGCACGCCGAATAGTTGTCTCAAGGTTATGGTCAATCAATTTCACATCAATGTCATTGTCGTTAACAGCAGTCACTTCACAAGTTACAACAGCACCTTTTCGCAATTCGCCAGAAGCGGCTGCCTCTCCAACTTTATCGCTGGAAAGCTGCTTAATTCCAAGAGAGATACGCTCTTTTTCAATGTCAACATCAAGAACCACCGCTTTAACGATATCACCTTTGTTGTAAGTATCAATGACTTGTTCACCAGGACGGTTCCAATCCAGATCAGAGAGATGAACCATACCATCAACATCACCTTCAAGACCAATAAACAGACCAAATTCTGTTTTATTTTTAACCTCTCCTTCAATTTGCGAATTGACAGGAAATTTGTTGGCAAAAGCTTCCCATGGATTTTCAAATGTTTGTTTTAAGCCAAGAGAAATACGCCGTTTAGAAGGATCAATCTCAAGAACAACCACTTCTACTTCTTGTGATGTGGACAGAATTTTTCCAGGGTGAACATTTTTCTTTGTCCAGCTCATTTCAGAAACATGGATCAATCCTTCGATTCCTGGTTCAATTTCAACAAAACCACCGTAATCAGTGATGTTGGTAACAGCTCCCGTGATTTTTTTACCAATCGGATACCGAACACTGATACTTTCCCAAGGATCACTTTCAAGCTGTTTCATTCCAAGCGAAATACGGTGCGTATCTTGATTAATGCGAATAATCTGCACTTTAATCGTTTGACCAATTGTAAGCACTTCAGATGGGTGATTAACACGCCGCCATGCCATATCTGTGACGTGTAAGAGACCATCAATCCCACCAAGGTCAACAAAAGCACCATAATCTGTAATATTTTTTACCACACCTTCAACGATTTGGTTTTCTTCAAGATTTTGTACGATTTCTGAACGTTGCTCAGCGCGACTTTCTTCTAAAACAGTACGACGTGAGACAACAATATTGCCACGACGACGATCCATCTTCAAAATTTCAAAGGACTGTGAATTATGCATAAGAGGTGAAACATCACGAATGGGACGAATATCAACTTGGCTGCGCGGCAAGAAAGCAACAGCTCCATCAAGATCAACCGTAAAACCACCTTTTACTTGGCTAAAGATAACGCCATCAACGCGTGCACCAGCATTGAATTTTTCCTCTAAACGGACCCAACTTTCTTCGCGTCGTGCTTTTTCACGCGATAAAACAGCTTCACCCATCGCATTTTCAATGCGTTCAATGTAAACCTCAACTTCATCGCCAACTTGCAAAGAACCATCTTTTGCTTTTGCCCCAAATTCTTTGAGAGGAATACGTCCTTCGACTTTAAGTCCAGCATCAATAATGGCCATGTCTTTTTCGATTGCAATAACACGACCTTTAACAACAGACCCTTCATTGAGATCATTGGTTTGAAAAGATTCTGTTAAAAGGGCTTCAAAATCCGCTGTTGTGGGATTGTATTGTGACATAAGAACTCCTAATATATACCTTATATTATGAAGGTATGAGCGCTAGGTTAGTGTTAACATGAGCAGCTTCTCAGCCTTTTTCCTTGAATACAAGGAAGAAAAGTTAGCGCTAAGCTGGAAGTTACCTTAACGAATTTATCCAATTATATGCACTTTTATGATTGGATCAATAAAACTACATGCAATTGCAAATGTTGCTTCTATACTCAATTCTGACGTATCAAGCAAGTGGGCGTTTTTTGCTGGTTTTAGCGGGCTTTGTTTGCGCATTATATCCCGGCTGTCTCGTTGTTCAAGCTGAGAGAGGATTTCATGATAATTTGCTTGCCCGCCTTTTTGTAAAATCTCTTGGTAGCGACGTTTGGCGCGTGTTTGAACATTAGCTAGAACATAAAACTTGATATCGGCATCAGGGCAAACAACCGTACCAATATCCCGCCCATCAAGCACACTTCCAGGTAAAGTTTTGGCAAAATAGCGTTGCTTTTCAATAAGGATTTCGCGCACAGCAGGGTTAATCGCTATTTTTGAAGCTGCTTCACCAAGTTCATGAGAAGAAAGAAGAGCAGAATTTAAAGTATTCAAATCAAGTTCTTTAGCGCAAATGATCGCATTTTTTTCATCATTAAGCACTAAATTTTGTTGTAAAAGCGCATGCGCAACCCCACGATATGTCAGACCCGTATCGAGATGATGAAGATGATAATGTGCAGCAATTTTGCGTGCTAAGGTCCCTTTACCTGAGGCAGCAGGTCCATCAATGGCAATAACAAAAGGCTTCAAGCAATCTTTCCCCCAAGTTGTTTTATAAAAGGAATAAATTCTGGAAAACTCGTCGCAATCATTCGTTTATCATCAATGGTCACTGGCTTTTCTGATGCAAGCCCGAAGATAAGAAAGCACATAGCAATTCGATGATCAAGATGTGTAGAAACCCGTCCCCCCCCCAAACCTTTGTCAGAACCTTTCCCATAAACAACAAGAAAATCTTGACCTTCTTCACAGTCTACGCCATTAATTTTTAATCCTTGGGCGACAGCAGACAGTCGATCTGATTCTTTAACACGCAATTCTGCAATTCCTAGCATCACTGTTTTGCCTTCTGCAAAAGCAGCTGCTACTGCCAAAGCAGGATACTCATCAATCATCGATGGAGCACGCTCTTTAGGCACAGTAACACCTTTAAGGATCGATGATTTTATCCGTAGATCGGCTACATCTTCTCCACCTGTTTGGCGTTGATTCAAAAATTCAATTTGAGCGCCCATTTCCCACAATGTTTCGATAAGCCCTATTCGAGAATCGTTTATCAGAACATTTTCAATAGTGATATCAGAATCTTCTATAAGAAGGGCTGCAATAATTGGAAAAGCAGCAGAAGAAGGATCCCCCGGAATATGAATCGTTTGTCCAGTAAGATGGGGCTGACCATGAAGATGAATCAAACGCGCTCCTTCTTTATCACTTTCTATTTCAAGTTGAGCACCAAATGCTTTTAACATTTTTTCCGTATGATCGCGTGTGAGAATCGGTTCAATAACCGTTGTAATACCGGCAGTATTGAGGCCAGCAAGTAAAACTGCCGATTTAACTTGAGAGGAAGCTATTGGCACACGGTAGCGAATCGGATTAGCCATTTTCGGGCCATAAAGCGTTAAAGGAAGATGATCGCCATCTGTTGCTTCAATTTCCACCCCCATAAGACGCAGTGGGCCGAGGATACGTCCCATAGGACGCTTAGAAAGAGAAGAATCACCAATAAAAGTTGTTTTCATATGATAGGATCCAACCATTCCCATAACCAGGCGAGCACCTGTTCCAGCGTTTCCAAAGTCTAAAGATTTTTGTGCGGCTAAGAGGCAACCATTCCCTGTTCCTCGTATAATCCAAACATCATCTTTCTTAACAATACAGGCGCCCATAGCTTGCATGGCAGCAGCTGTATTGCGTACATCAGCGCTTTCAAGTAACCCGTGGATATATGTTTCACCACTTGCTAATCCTCCCAGTATAAGAGAGCGATGAGAGATTGATTTATCTCCTGGTATTTGAATTTTTCCAGAGAGGTTACTCGATTTATAGGCGGTTATAGGGATTGCTTTTTGCATGGAAATTCTATTTAATTCTATCTAACTTTTATGAAATTATGCATCCTTTAGCACATGCTTTAAAGGGCGTCATGAGAAAATCACTGTGGAACAGTATATTTATCTTTGACAAAGGCATTATTTTTCGATTAAGCACCATAGAATTTATCTTTTAATGGAATAAAGTTAATCAAAGAGGCACGGTTTATGGCAAAACAAGAACTTGGAACGAAACGTGTTGATCCAGAAACAGGAAAAAAATTTTACGATCTAAATCGCGACCCTATTGTGTCACCTTATACAGGAATTTCTTATCCGCGCTCTTATTTTGAGGTTGCAGCAGCTGAAGCAAACAATGAAGAAGAAGTGGATACTGAAGAGCTTGATACAGCACTTGAAAAGTCCGCTTTTATGCTGCTTGAAGAGGAGGATGACGATTCTAAAGATGATGATCTTCCTGATTTAGAAGATAGTGATGTTGATCTTGGTGATGATGATGATACATTTTTATCTCACGATGATGACGATGAGGGTGATGACGTTACCGATATTCTCGGAGGCGGTGTTTCTAATGATGACGATACTTAAAAGAAATAAAAGAAGACATCTTTTCTCTGGAATAAAAATTCTTCTTGATCTTCAATTTTTCTCGTTTTACAAGAGCCGAGATTGTGTACTGTCCTTGTGGGGAAAATTTTTATAGGGGCTATAGCTCAGCTGGGAGAGCGCTTGCATGGCATGCAAGAGGTCAGCGGTTCGATCCCGCTTAGCTCCACCAAAAGGACCAGCTCTCCTATCAAAACAAGTTAATTTATAGTAGAGAATATGTGCATCAATTTAAAAGTGTATGTGTTCTGTAAATTCATTCCAGGTAAATTTTGAGCTTTATGGCGTTGTTTCCTAAGAGCGCGCGTGCTTTTTCTATTGCTGATAAGCCAACATCTAACCCTCATGCAACTGCATATTTGAGACACATATTGAGACGAATAAGAGCTCTCTTAACTGTTGCAGCTTTTGTATGCCAAATGAGAGAAAGTATATTGCGTATCTTTAGTTTGTGTAATCTCTAAAACGGGCATACAATCTAATTTTGGTAAAATATGAAGTTTTAAAGGTAGAAACCAACGCTCCTCTCCACCATTATTCTTGAGTTCGGCTTTACGACTTTCAAAAGCATCTAGAGCAATGTATTTTAAATTAATGGAGATTCCGCATTGCCTTTTATTTCTCACGTATCTTTTTTGGGGGCACACCCCTCGTATAAACTAGCTCGTATAAAATAGAATGCCATTGGTTTGCACATTCACGTTTTTTTAAGAAACATTTCTCAACACTCCCAAGCCCATTTCACGACGACGCTCACGAATGGTACAATGATAAATCCGTTGAACACCCTGATCTTTATGCTTATGGAGTAATAAACCGGCACCATCACACACTTGTGCCAGCCTTTGAGTGTTGCGGATCAACCCTTGGGCTTGTAAGACGGTTCATGAAAAGCCATTTTTATTCCTTTCTTAACACAGTTTCACTCCACACACTCATCTCGCCTGTGATATACAAGCAAGTGATGTTGTTTGATTCAAAATAAACAGATTTGAAATGAGAGAATCTTATGCTATTCGGGACTCTCATGCAATATAAAAAACAGTAATTAATTATTATAAATCAATGTATTATCAATAAATTAGTGCGCACTTCTTATCAGCCTTATAATATATTCTTATCGTTTGTTGGGTTGTAAAATTTTATTTTCATAGTAACGAGCAGTTAAGTGAAGCTTTTATACTTTGCGCAGAAATAAAAAGTGAACTATTTAGCCTTGTTTTAAAAAATAAAATTTGAGCTCTCCCTCCACTATAACATTTCTGCAAAATCATAATATATTGATTATGGATATCTTTTTAAAAAGTGCGAGCTGCCTAAATAAACAATCGGGAATCGGACTATTTTTCTGGATCATTGCAAATCAGAATTTTTTTCGAATATTTTTAGCCATATCAAATGTCCTACCAATTAAAAAAATACCCCCTTTGAAGAGCGTCCACCTGCTCATTCATGAGATATGTTAACAACACGTAACATATTGATTTTCATGATAAATTATTTATTTATTCAATAAAAACTCCGAACAGAGTGAGTTTCTCTGATCATAAGCCCTTACATATTGAATCCATTTAATTTGTTTTCTTGGCTCATCACAAGCAAAATTGAGACCTAGAACGGCTCCACCATTATATTGGCCGCCATTCATGTGATAGATCTTAACATTTGAGATAATTCATAAGAGACATTGTGAATCCTTTCGTGCACAATTTTTCTTACATGCTAATTGCGTTTGTTATGTGCAAGCGAATGGTTTTTATTGATTTAATATCAAGAGATATGAAATGACAAAACCTTACGGTATTCGAGACTCTTGAATGTAATCCAAACAAAATAATATTATTATATATAAATCAATAAGTTGTCATAAAAACTATTTAAGAAAAAATAAAAATGATTTTCGCAAATATGCTCAAAGACAGGCGTTATCACAACATGGAAGGCTAGCTCATTACTTCATAAGCGCTACAGATAAATCATGCTTTAAATATTTATTACGTGCAAAGTGATACGTACTTTCATCCCCTTTAAAAATAGTATTTTTACAACACAAATAAGATGACTTTTTCCAATTAAAATAGACTAGATGAATGGATACCCTTCATTTCATATAATACTGAATAACTATTAGTCTTTTTGAGGTCAGTAGCCCCCCTTTATGCAAAGCAACGGTTTTATGAATCGGTGAACTTTCGTTTAGTGCATTTTTCATTTTTTAGAATGTGTTACCCTTTTTATGATACTTGAATTACATTTATTTTGATTGCTATTTGATAGGCGTAAAAAATAAATATTTATGTCAGAATCAACCATTAATGTGCATAATAAAAATATGATCTTTAAAATTTTTTCTTCAACAATCTCTGGTATTTACCCCAGTACTAAATGATAATACTCAATAGAATAGCGTTTCTATTGTGAATTTTTTGAACAAAGAAGGATACAAATATCGAGTGTATCTTCAAATATATTTTGTCTTGCAAAAGCTTTCTGCCGCTTGAGTTTATTTTAATATTTCATTCGACAATCGGAAAAACAACACTGTCTTATTATGCCATAAGAAATTTTTCTCTCAAATAATTTTATCCCATTAATTTCCTAATTAAGATTTTCAAAAATCCTCTCTAACGCCAGCCACATCTCTTTAATTGCTGTTCATAGAGCCTTGATATCTTTGCCATGCGTTGCGCTGCCTGTGAAAGTGCAGCATTAACATGTCCACCACTCCGCGCATAAGCACCATGCCCCATATGATAATTTAAATAAAGGCTATAAGCATCATCAAACCTCACCCCATTGCGTTGAACACTTCGGCGATGATACCAAGCAACAAAATCAGCAGCATCTGCAAAATTCGTACGCCGTGCAAAAGACTTTCCTGTGGAGCGAAGATACATGGCCCATGTACTGTCAAGCGCTTGAGAATAGCCATAAGCTGTCGACCGACGTTTCCATGGAATAAAACCAAGTAGTTTTTTGCGTGGAGGACGTGCATTATGACGAAAACCCGATTCCATATTAATGGTTGCAAGAATAATCGACATAGGAATGCCATAGCGCATTGCTGCTCTTTGAGATGCCTTACCCCAATTATCAAAAAAATCATTTTTTTGTGCTAAAATAGCACAAGCATTGTTTGTGTGGAGCGGAGTGGTTGTTGCACAGCCCCCTAGCAAAAACACCAATGCCCCTAAAAACAAAAGGTGTCGCATATTCCCTATTCCTCTCGTTTAAGAAATAAAACAGACTAGAAATAGTAAAAAATTATTACTAATCAATAAAGAATATGATCTTAACTTGTGACCTTTAAGAGGCTTGCTTTACTTTATTCCTCGTCAACAAAAGGCAATGTTTGCGACTGTGTCGATTGAGCCGATCTTGTCATTTTTGTTGGCTCAGAGTAATTTTCTTTTAATTCGAAAGTTTCAATACGATTTGCCCGTTTCATAATTTTGGAGGATGATATTAAAATTCCCTCTATATCTTCCCCTGCTTTGTGA
Source organism: Bartonella massiliensis (assembly GCF_902150025.1). GTDB lineage: Bacteria > Pseudomonadota > Alphaproteobacteria > Rhizobiales > Rhizobiaceae > Bartonella > Bartonella massiliensis. Next base: position 98,218 of record NZ_CABFVS010000011.1, on the reverse strand, counting down.
AAATGCTTCTGTAGTGCACGAACACGCGTATCTATTCGTCCAAAATCTTCCATTAATTTTGCTACTTCTGACTGAATTAAGTGCGCTTGTTCACGCATCCGCGCATCTTTCATAATGGTTTGTACAACTTGGACAGAGAGCATCAACAAAGACGGCGAAACAATAATCACATGGGCTCTATTGGCTTTTTGTACCAATGGCTCAAAATCCTCATAAATTGTTGCAAAAACCGATTCCGACGGTACAAAAAGAAAAGCGGTATCATGGGTTTCTCCAGGAATGAGATATTTTTGCGCAATATCACGGATATGAACTTCCATATCGGTACGAAATTGGCGTTCTGCCTCTTGACGTTCTTGCTCTGATGCCGCTTTACGCAGTGCATTCCAAGCCTCTAGAGGGAATTTAGCATCAATAACAAGAGAAGGGGATTTATTGGGCATATGAATGAGACAATCTGGGCGCTTTCCATTGGAAAGAACAGCTTGAAAAGCATAAGCATTTGCTGGTAAAGCATCAGCAATAATGGCTTCCATCCGCCCTTGACCAAAAGTACCACGGGTCTGCTTATTGCTTAAAATGGATTGCAGCTGCACAACCTGTCCAGTAAGAGACTGAATATTATTTTGCGCTGCATCAATGACGGCTAGACGCTCTTGCAAACGATTCAAATTTTCATAAGTAGACTTTGTCTGTACCTGAAGTGTCTGCCCCAAGCTTGTTGTCATGCCATTGAGTTGCTCACTGAGTGATTTATTCAATTCAGCCTGTCTTTGACCAAAAATTTCTGCCATCGTTTGCATTCGCCCTTGCATTTCAGCTTGTGTTTTCAGAAAAGTAGCCATCTGCATTTGTGCCTCACGTGCACGTTCAGCAATTTCATTTTCCAAAAGCGCTTTTTTTCGATGTGAATATATCAGCATAAAAAATGCTAAACAGACGAGTATAAATAAAAGCAAAAGCATTAGTTTAGAAAAAGACTCATCTGCAAATATGGAAAAAAACGAATCAAACATAAATAGTAATATAACGCGCTTATCGCAAAAAAGCGCCAGAATCCGTTATTCAATATTGACCTATACACACGCATTGATTAATCTATCCCCCATGCCAATGAGATCTTTAGTTACTTTACCAGATCCGATTTTACGGGAAGTGTCAAAACCTGTTGAGCAGGTTGATGCAGCCCTGCAACAGCTTGTAGATGACATGCTGGAAACTATGTATCATTCCCACGGTGTTGGTCTTGCTGCTATCCAGATTGGCATACCCCTGCGCATGCTGGTTATGGATGTCTCTCCAAATGATGCACCGAAAAATCCGCTTGTTATAATCAACCCCGAAATTCTATGGCTTTCAGATGAGCGCAATGTTTACAAAGAGGGTTGTCTTTCTATTCCTGACTATTTTGCAGAAGTTGAACGCCCTAAACGCCTGCGTGTTCGCTATCAGAACCGTGAAGGAAAACAAACAGAAATTGAAGCAGATGATCTCTTAGCCACTTGCTTGCAACATGAAATTGATCATTTAGATGGGCGCCTTTTTATTGATTATATTTCAAAAATCAAACGTGATATGGTCATCCGAAAATTTAAAAAGCGCGCAAAAGAAAAAACTACGCAGGAAGCAATTTTGTAATGGCATTACGTTTAAGTTTTATGGGAACACCGGATTTTTCTGTTCCCATTTTACATGCTTTGTTAGATGCTGGGCATGACGTTGTCGCCGTTTATAGTCAACCCCCTCGTCCAGCAGGACGTCGCGGTCTTAAACGCATCCCCTCACCGGTTCAAAATGCAGCAGAAGAAAGATCTATTCCCGTATTCACGCCTCAAACACTCAAAACAGCCGAACAGCAAGCCCAATTTGCAGCACTTTGTGTTGATGTTGCTGTTGTCGTGGCTTATGGCCTCCTGTTGCCCAAAGCTATTCTGGAAACGCCCCGTTTTGGTTGTTTTAATGCCCATGCTTCGCTTTTACCGCGATGGCGTGGTGCTGCGCCTATTCAGCGTGCAATTATGGCTGGAGATAAAGAAACAGGGATGATGATTATGAAAATGGATAAAGGGCTTGATACAGGGCCTATTGCCCTCTCACGCTCACTCCCCATTACGGATACTACCACCACTGCTGAGCTTTCAAAACAACTTTCACATATTGGTGCAGAACTTATGATAGAAACTCTATCAACTCTGGAAAAAGGACACCTTAAACTTACCCCCCAACCAGAAGAAGGTATCACCTATGCTGCCAAGATCAAAAAGGAAGAAACCCGCATTGATTGGACAAAATCTGCTGAATTTATTCATCAATATATCCGTGCGCTCTCTCCCTTTCCTGGCTGCTGGTGTCACATGAATATCACTGGACAAGAAGAACGGGTAAAAATTCTTGGAAGTCGTCTAATCACAGGTCCTTCTCTTGAAATTGGTCGAATAGAACCAGGTTCTTTGGTTGTCCATTGTGGACAAGGGCGTCTTGAAATAACCCATCTACAAAGATCTGGTGGTAAAGTCCTTGAAAGCGCAACCTTTTTGAGAGGCGCTCATATTTCTGCTGTTTTTTGATATGCCACGTTTTAAACTCACTCTTGAATATGATGGATCAAATTACGCTGGCTGGCAGCGTCAAGCAAGCCTCCCAACCATACAAGGAACTCTTGAACAGGCTATCTTTCGCTTTAGTGGACAACAATTAACCATAACAACAGCAGGTCGAACAGATGCTGGGGTGCATGCTACAGGACAAGTAGCCCATGTTGATTTCATAAAAAACTGGCCTCCCCATACTGTACGAGATGCACTCAATGCTCTTTTGCGTCAACAGGGAGAAGCGATTTCAATCTTAAATGTAGAAAATGTCCCTGATGATTTTGATGCACGATTTTCCGCTATCAAACGCCATTATCTTTTTAAAATTCTCAATCGTCGCTCTCCACCAGCCTTAAATGCCAAACGTGTCTGGTGGTTGCCAAAACCCCTTAATACTGAAATCATGCATGAAGCAGCTCAAAAACTTGTCGGACAACATGATTTTACAACTTTTCGTTCAGCACATTGCCAAGCCAAAAGCCCTATTCGGACCCTTGAACGTCTTGATGTGCAAAGAGAAGGAGAAGAAATCTTCCTTTATGCGCAAGCCCGCTCTTTTCTTCATCATCAAATTCGTTCCTTTGCAGGAAGCCTCATGGAAGTGGGGATTGGACGTTGGACAGCTCAAGATCTTGAAGCAGCGCTTCATGCTAAAGACCGTAAACGTTGTGGTGTTGTTGCCCCCCCTTTTGGACTTTATTTGACTAAGGTAGACTATTAACTGTCTTACCAAAAAATGACTTTTTAAAAAGCAATTAAGGTAGTTTATAAAAAGAACAAATTTCTTTAAAAGCTTCTGCTGCTGTATCGACAAATTTCACCAAATTAACATCCGTAGGAGAAATTGTACCTTGCGAAGCTAAATATTCAAAATTAATAACATTGCTCCAAAATTCTTTGCCAAATAATAAAATGGGTACCTGTTTCATACGTCCTGTTTGTATTAAAGTTAACGTCTCAAACAACTCATCCAGAGTCCCAAATCCTCCAGGAAAAATTGCTAATGCTTTTGCCCGTACTAAAAAATGCATTTTGCGCATCCCCAAATAGTGAAAATTAAAACACAAATGCGGAGACACATAGGCGTTAGGCGCTTGCTCATGTGGTAAAATAATATTCAAACCAATCGTTGGAGCCCCAACATCACAGGCACCACGATTTCCTGCCTCCATGATCCCTGGTCCGCCCCCCGTAACAACGACAAATTCACGATATTCTGTTTTCTCCGAATAGAGGGAACATAAACGCGCAAATTCTCTTGCTTCATCGTAATAATGCGACATAGCATGCAAGTTTTTCTTTTGTGTTTCATTTTTTGCAGCCCATGCTGCTTGCCCGGGTTCAGGAATACGTGCACCACCAAATAAAACAACGGTTGATTGAATGTTATATTCTTTAAGGATTATTTCCGGTTTTAAAAATTCAAGACCAATACGTTGTGAACGCAGCTCTGGACGCATCATAAAGTCTTGATCGATATAAGCTAAACGATAAGTAGACGAACGCATTTGTGCTGAATTAGAGCCTTTATGGATCTGTTGTAGAGCTTCCTTCGTATGAAGAAGTGGTATCCAATTTTCTTGTTCTTCTTTTCTTTTTTCTTTACAGCCTTTTTTCATGCACATGTTCTACTTTCTTATCGTTTTATTGACTGAAAACATTTCTTCGCGTAACTCATAGAGAATAAATCTTGAAGCTTTCAACTTGTTTAACGGAACTCTTATTCATGCCCCATCTCACACAACTTGAAATCATTATCGAAAAAGCCTTTGATGAGCGCGATTCTATCAATACTACCACAAAAGGTGAAATCCGTGAGAGTGTCGAACACACATTGAACCTTCTTGATAAAGGGGAAATTCGTGTTGCAGAACGGCAAAAAAATGGACAATGGCATGTGCATCAATGGTTGAAAAAAGCTGTTTTGCTTTCTTTTCGGCTAAAGCCAATGCAAATTATTGCTGGTGGAATCAATGGAACACATTGGTGGGATAAAGTTCCTTCAAAATTTTCTGGTTGGCAAGAGGCAGATTTTAAAAACGCTGCTTTCCGTTCTGTTCCAGGAGCTATTGTACGCCATTCTGCCTATATTGCACCCAACGTTATATTGATGCCCTCCTTTGTCAATCTTGGTGCTTTTGTCGATGAGGGCACAATGGTTGATACATGGACCACCGTTGGCTCTTGTGCACAAATTGGTAAACATGTTCATCTTTCTGGCGGTGTTGGTATTGGAGGTGTTTTGGAACCTCTGCAAGCAAATCCAACTATCATTGAAGATCATTGCTTTATCGGTGCTCGCTCTGAAATTGTTGAAGGCTGTATTATTCGTGAAGGTGCTGTTTTAGGAATGGGCGTTTTTATTGGAAAATCTACAAAGATCATTGATCGTACAACAGGGGAAATTTTTATCGGTGAAGTACCAGCTTATTCGGTTGTTGTAGCGGGATCTCTCCCTGGAAAACCACTGCCAAACGGTGAAGCGGGCCCCAATCTTTATTGTGCTGTTATCGTAAAACGCGTTGATCAAAAAACAAGAGAGAAAACATCCATTAACGATCTTTTACGTGATTAGACAAATATTGACTTATAAAGATAATTTTAAAACTTGAATAACGCCCTCAAATACAAGGATTTTATCATTTAGAATCCTTTCATATTGAATCAATCGCTTTCATCGCCTTGCATCTTACAAAAGTTAAGGAGTGTATGGGTAACACACACTTTAAGAAAAAAGTAAAATATCTTCAACGCACTCTCTCAAACATTAAGAATATTCATAACATTTTGAACGTGCAAAAAGTATGATGACAGAACTATGAACTTTATGACAGATAAAAATGGTCATGCTACAAGTGGTTTTAGGTCGTTCACAAAGAGCTTTACCGTTATACTTTTTACGAACACTATTGTAAAATGAAGCCAGGTGCATTGAGAGATATTTCTTTTAAAAAAGTGCGCTAATATACAACCCAAATGTATTTTTAAAATATTCTGTTTTACGTGTACAACCTGATACAATAAAAAAATATTCTACCTAAAAATAAGTACTGCGCAATCTCCATTAAAAAACGCTCTTTAAAAACCTAAGCCAAAAGATAAATGCAAAAGCGCAATCAGTAGACGCATTTCTTTATCACTTATTCATTTTGAGCGCTTGAATAAACGCTGACTGAGGAATTTCTACCTTTCCAAATTGGCGCATTCGCTTTTTGCCTTCTTTTTGCTTTTCCAAAAGTTTGCGCTTACGTGTTACATCACCCCCGTAACATTTTGCTGTTACATCTTTACGCAAAGCACGAATTGTTTCACGCGCGATAACTTTACCACCAATAGCTGCTTGAATTGGAATCTGAAACATATGCTGAGGAATAAGATCTTTTAATTTTTCGCACATTGAACGCCCACGCTTTTCCGCAATCGTGCGGTGCACAAGCATTGACAATGCGTCAATAGGCTCTCCATTCACCAAAATAGACATTTTAACTAAATCCCCCTCTGCATAATCTTTCATCTGATAATCAAAAGAAGCATACCCCTTTGAGATCGATTTTAAGCGATCATAAAAATCAAAAACAACTTCATTGAGTGGTAAATCATACGTCACCATAGCACGTGTTCCAACATAAGATAGACCAACCTGTATCCCACGCCGCTCTTGGCACAGCTCTAAAATTGACCCAAGATAATTATCAGGAGTCATGATTGTCGCTTGGATCCACGGTTCTTCTATAGAAGAAATTTTAACCACATCAGGCATATCTGCTGGATTGTGCAACTCTTTAACAGAGCCATCATTCATATTCATGCGATAAACAACCGAAGGTGCTGTCGCGATTAAATCCAAATTAAACTCACGCTCTAACCGCTCTTGAATAATTTCAAGATGCAGAAGCCCTAAAAAGCCACACCGAAAACCAAACCCCAAAGCCGCTGATGTTTCCATTTCAAAAGAAAAACTCGCATCATTTAAGCGTAATTTGCCCATGGCTGCACGCAAATCATCAAAATCAGCAGCATCAATTGGGAAAAGTCCACAAAAGACAACCGGTTGCGCAGGCTTAAAACCAGGCAAAGCATTTTTACAAGGACGACGCTCTTCCGTAATCGTATCCCCAACACGTGTATCGGCAACCTCTTTGATAGAAGCAGTGATAAAACCAATTTCGCCTGGTCCTAATGCATCAACTTGTACCATTTTAGGTGTAAACACCCCAACACGCTCAACGGGATATTTTGCCCCTGTACCCATCATACGAATGATTTGACCTTTTTTTAATACACCATCAATCACCCGTACCAAAACAATGACGCCAAGATAGGCATCATACCAGCTATCAACCAACATTGCCTTTAAGGGATTTGCAATATCGCCTGTACGCGGAGGTGGTAATTGTGTTACAATTGCCTCCAAAACATCAGGAACACCCAAACCTGTTTTTGCTGATATTTCCACGGCCTCAGATGTATCAATGCCTATCACATCTTCAATTTGCTCTTTTACACGCTCAGGTTCTGCTGCTGGAAGATCTACTTTATTGAGAACAACAACTAATTCATGAGAATTATCAATGGCTTGATAAACATTTGCCAATGTCTGTGCCTCTACACCTTGGCTTGCATCCACCACCAATAGAGAACCTTCACAAGCTGCCAATGAACGCGAAACCTCATAAGCAAAATCCACATGACCAGGTGTATCCATAAGATTTAAAATATAGGTTTCTCCATCCTTTGCTTTATAGTGTAAACGCACCGTTTGTGCTTTAATAGTAATCCCACGTTCACGCTCAATATCCATGGAATCAAGCACTTGTTCCTTCATCTCACGTGTATCAAGCCCTCCTGTCATTTGAATCAAACGATCAGCTAAAGTGGATTTGCCGTGATCAATATGCGCCACGATGGAAAAATTACGAATATAATTACGATCTATTGTCATATAAGGCGATTTAGCAAAGAATAATACAAAACGCAAAGACCAATTATGTCCTCTCGAGAACCTTTCAAAAGAATATCAACCAAAAAAGCTTCTCAAAATAAAACTTCTTATAGCCTAAAAATAAGGCTTTTGTTTACTAAATTAAATACCAAAGAGAACTAAAATGATCTTTTAATATTTTGTTTGATGACTCATACCCGCACCATCAAACATTTGAGCTTGCCCCCAAAGTTGCGATGATCCTTGAAACTTGAAAGAATTTATAGGAGGCATGCCTTCTTTATACAGTTTTTGCTCACATGGCCCATCTCACATGATGACGTGTAAGAAAGTGATTTGGATTGATTGAACATGAGAGAGATTTTTAATTAAGAGCATCTTATGGTATTCAGAGTTCTAATTCAATGTAAATAATACTATATTATCATTATAAATTAATATGTTGCATGAATATAGGGTGAACGTATATATCGCTTAAAATTTCGATAAAATTTGCAAGAAATATTTTTTTAACAATCTTATAGTAAAACAAACGCCTGTCGGAAAGGATCGTTTTCTTCTCAACCTTTAAAACTTTAGAAATAAGCTCTATGGAGTCATGGTTTTACTTTTTATACAATCCCTTTCTCTTCCATTAAAGATAAAAAACATTGCCCCTCTTCAATTCATTGGATAATACATTAATTTATAACAAGTATTTATTGTTTTGTAATTTAAATGAAAAACTCTGAATATCATGAGCTTCTTTCATTTTAAACCTTCCTATAATCAATCAAATTTTTTACTTCTCCATGAACAAGCAAAGCTGATGGGCAGATAAAATCATTTAAGAAATGAATAAAAATTCCTCACTCTCTTTCAAGTGCCAAAGGCTTTTGTAATGTTGGAAACTGATAAAGAAAATGATGCTACCTTTTATTTAAGATGCTCTGTGATTTTATATACTTCACAAAAACTTTTACATTATATAATTCGATATAATTTGTGGAGATCGTCAATGAATATGACACAGATTGAGAAATGTGTCTTTTATAAAAAAGCGCAGCAATACATAGCATTATAAGAGGTTGTTTTGAAACGTTTACGTAAAAAGCATAATCCCATTAAAGAATAAACAGAGTAGCATCCAATAGTGTGTAAGTTTCATTATTCAAAAATATTACAGTGGATATTTTTGAACGTTGTAAAGATAAACTTAAAAATAATAGTAAAGATGAGAGCTGTTTTTTTGTCTTTACCTCTTCATGCTTTGGCTCAATGAAGGTTAACTTCCCATTTTAGAGATTAGGCAAACAAATAAATATTTTTGCTCCCATTTGGGATACCAAAAGAAAAAACAGCTTATAGAACTTTGTAATCATCTCCGTATTTTAAAAAAGACTCAAAAATGAAAGTTCTATAAGCAAAAATTTCATACAATAAAATGATAATAGAAAAGAGGTATAACTAATCAATTTTTTCAATTGCTTTATTTTTTTTACGCCATTGTGAAGGTTGTAACTCTGCCACAATGATCCCAATCAGAATAAGTAAACCACCCAATAAAGCTAGGGGAGATAAACGCTCTCCAGCCAAACGCCCAACGATACCAGCCCATACCGGTTCACCTGCATAAATGAGTGTTGCACGCGTAGGAGAAATAGACTTTTGTGCCCAGTTCATAGCCAATTGAATGATAGCACTCATTAATGCCAATCCGATACCAATACTAAACCATATCCAAGAAAATTCAGGAATACTTTCATCCATCAAAGGCATGCAAGCAAATGAAAAAAAACCACTAAAAAATAACTGAATAATCGTTACACGCCGACTATCAACCTTGTTGGCAAAAATGCCGATGAGTATGACTTCTCCAGCAATCGCTAAAGCACCTAATAAAGTCAAAATTTCCCCTTTTGAAAAATCAAAACTTCCCGGCTTTTGGCCTGAAACAAGTACAAGCCCAATAAAAGAAAAAACAATACCAACCCAACAAGCAAAACGGGGAGGTTTTTTAAAAACAATCCATTGCAAGATTGGAACCATCGGAACATAAAGTGCTGTAATAAAAGCTGATTGACTACTAATAATTGTTTGAAGACCGGCCGCTTGAAGAGCATAACCAAAAAACATGGCTAAACCAATCGCCATCCCAGCAAAAACTTCATAAACAGTTATACCTTTTATAGAGCGCCAAAAAATTGCCCCACATATAAGGGATGCGACAATAAAACGAAATCCAACAAAAAATAGAGGACCGCTATAGCGTACCGCAATGTGGATGACTAAAAATGTAATGCCCCATAATATTGTCGCAGCAAATATGGCCAATTCTGGCTTGCTTAATAAAGGATATTTAAACTGTTTTATATTTGTCATGAAAGACCTTCTCCTCCAATTTTCCGCACAATTTATGAAACAATAAGCGTTCCAACTCCCTGCTCAGTAAATAATTCTAGTAAAACAGAATGAGGCGTTTTTCCATTTAAAATAACAACACCTTTCACACCATTTTGGAGAGCTTTTACACAAGTCTCGACTTTTGGAATCATGCCTCCTGAAATTGTTCCATTTTTGATAAGTTTCTCAGCTTCAGAAACTGTTAATTCTTTTAAAAGTTTACCCTGTTTGTCCAAAACGCCAGGAACATCCGTGAGAAATAAAAGACGTTTGGCCTCTAATGCACCAGCAATAGCTCCAGCAAAAATATCAGCATTAATATTATAGGTTTTACCATCGCGTCCTGGAGCCACAGGAGCAAGAACTGGTATCATTTCAGAACTGGCTAAAAGATCCAACAATGTACGATCAACTTCAACTGGTTCACCAACAAATCCTAAATCTAAAACACGTTCAATATGCGAATCAGGATCCATGACAGTTCTATAAGCCTTTTCAGCAAAAACCATATTGCCATCTTTGCCACACAATCCGATTGCCCATTCACCTTCAGCATTGATGAGAGCAACAATTTCTTTATTGATGGAACCTGCTAAAACCATTTCAACCACTTCAACGATCCGCTCATCGGTTACCCGTAAACCGTTTTCAAATCGTGATTCAATCCCCATTTTCATTAAAATTTCAGCAATTTGCGGCCCACCACCATGAACAACAACAGGATTAATCCCCGATTGCTTTAATAGAGCAATATCACGTGCAAAGGCTCGCCCCAAAGCAAGATCACCCATAGCATGACCGCCATATTTTACCACGACCGTTTCATTTTCATATTTTTGCATATAAGGTAAAGCAGACGATAAAAATGCTGCTTGTTTTTCTAAAACATCTACAGCATCGTTTTTAGTATCATCCATTAACAGAGTCTCCTCATCACTTTTTACTTTACTATCTCTTAGTAAAATTTAGGAAAAGTGAAAACAATAAAACAAAGCTTTACTCTATCCACCCCCCTGAAGATCGTCAATTTTCTTTTAAATTATGAAAAAGAATTAACAGAGAAAAATTAAAAAAATAGGCACAAAAAATGCTCTTATTTTATGATCTTATATATAAAATTGAACAGCAAAACTTTAAAACTAAGCTGTAAATTCAACTTATTAATTTAACCTCAAAGATACTTAACAATGAATAAGAATATATACAAACATTGTTTTTGTAAGATAAAAATAAATAACATATCACCACAATAAAAAGGAGAAAAACTTAGCACTGTAACCTTATCAGAGCAATCTTCTAGACAAGATCCATAAAGTTATACAATGATTATGTTAACTGTCCTCATAATCATTAAAATTATGCGGAAATTCGAATGAAAAAAGTTTCTCTAGCTTATCGATACAAGCTTATCCTTAAAAAGATTCTAAAGCATTTTACTAAAACTTTACGATACAAGTAAAATCTGCTCCTTATATTTCATTAATTACTGTCTTAATCCGACAACATTAATCCATACAAGAGACAAAACGCCTCTATAACATCTTGTTATAGAATATTATAATATTTTGTAAATTTATTGCGAATTATTTCGATTCACATCTTCGTAAGATTTTATACCATTTCTCATTTCTATGATCGAACTCTTGAAGTTTTTTCTGCACAGCAATACATGCTTAACTTGTTGAGTGCCTTTTAGAATTTGCAATATTTTTAATATGTATTTTAATTATATTATTTTATGTAAAAGCCTCACTTCATCTGCTTTCTTTCCATATCACTAATCAATGTCAACGATATAGTGTACTATTTTTTTCAGCATATCATGCTATTTTTTATTATATTTATTTTTTCTTTTAAAAGATAATTCCCCCTATCTTCTCAGCAAATTTTTATTGTGCTGATAAATTCAACGAGGTGCATTACACGAAATCTGTTTCTCCCGAGAGAGAGGTATCAAGTACCTCAAAATATATTTTATTCTTGTTTTCTTTAGCGTTCAACACGCATTATCTCATTTCATAATTTCTTTGAAAGAGAATAAATCTTTGATTATGTTGTTTTTTATCTAGATAAAATATTTTATGACATCAAAAACATAAAACTAAATCTGCAATCTAAAAAGCAATGATAACCATCAAGAACGAAGATGAAGAATGTAAAGAGGATTCCAGTAAAATACCTCGTATTTTAAGGAAAGCAGTGATTCAAACTATACAAAATATCAGCTATAAAATTGATCATAAGAGGTTATATTATTTGAAAAAATAGATTTCCAACAGCTGCGTTGCTTGGTAAGAAGCTGCCTTTTTTACAGTTTTTATAAGGCTTTTAAAAAAGAGTTTTGAGTAAAAAACTCTGCATGCATAAGGCAGTCGTTATAACATTAGAAATATTATTAATCACTCAATTGCATTCTTATATGAATAAGTCCTTTTTCAAATGTCATGGACACTCAAAAATAAGACTTATCCATAAAACTCGTAAAATGTAAAAAACTATCAGCGGCAAAAACTTACCCTAAATTAATCGTTTCTCTCTTTTCGTTTCAAGCCAAAAGAATGCTTTTCAAAGATGATGAGACAACGGAAAGTTTAATAAAAATAATCTTCCAAATGCGCTTTATAGTTTGTTCTGAGAACAACTCACATATTTTAACTAGAAATATTTTCAAAAAATTCTTTCATACGAGAAAAAAAACCATGGGACTGCGGTGAATTCTCATGATTTGAGAGCTTTTCAAATTTTTGCAACAGTTCACGTTGCTCTTGCGTAAGTTTCTGCGGTGTCTCAATTGTGATATGAATGTAAAGGTCACCTCTTGCTTGCTGGCGACGCAACATGGGCATACCTTTGCCCTTAAGGCGGAATTGACGTCCATTTTGTGTCCCTTCTGGGATCTTAACACGTGCTTTAACACCATCAAGGTCGGAAACTTCAAATTCTCCTCCTAAAGCCGCTGTTACCATTGAAATAGGAACGCGACAGTGCAGATCTGCTCCTTCTCGCTGAAAAAATTCATGCGGTTTAACAGAAAGAAAAATATAAAGATCACCACTGGGACCACCACGAACACCAGCATCCCCCTCACCAGAAAGACGAATACGCGTTCCATCTTCAATCCCAGCAGGAATATTTACGCTCAATGAACGTTTTTTCTCTATGCGTCGTGTCCCCTGACATTTGGGGCATGGATCCGTAATCGTTTCCCCACGTCCATGACACGAAGGACATGTTCGCTCAATAGAAAAGAAACCTTGTGCAGCACGCACACGACCAGATCCATGACATGTTCCACAAACTTTTGGACTAGAGCCTTTTCTCGCTCCAGAACCTTCACAAACATCGCACGTGACAGAACTGGGAATATTAATTTCTGCAGCTTTTCCTGAAAATGCCTCTTCTAAGGTTATTTCCATATTATAACTCAGATCTGCACCACGTTCGCGACCATCACCACGCTTACGGTGCGTACCTCCCATAATATCACCAAAAAAGTCTTCAAAAATATCAGCAAATCCACCACCAGCGGCAAAACCACTAAAGGGATTGGATCCCCCTTGACCACCGCTATTTTCAAAGGCCGCATGACCAAACCGGTCATAAGCAGCACGCTTTTGAGGATCTTTAAGAACTTCATAGGCTTCACCAATTTCTTTGAATTTTCGCTCTGCCTCTTTATCCCCGGCGTTGCGATCAGGATGATATTGCATTGCCAACTTACGAAAAGCAGACTTTAATTTTTTATCATCACATTCACGAGTTACGCCAAGAATTTCATAATAGTCAACCTTCATCATGTATTCCTGATAATTTTTCTGTCATCCATCTTTATGGATCACATTGCTTTTAATTTATAGTTTTAGCAACAAAGTTGCAACTTTTCTCAAATAATAAAGCCCAGCCTTATATTTCAAAGACTGGGTTTATCAATTAATCAATACATACGCTGATACTATTTCTTCTTATCATTAACTTCTTCAAAATCAGCATCGACAACATCATCATTCTTTGTCTCTGTTTCAGTTTCAGCGCTTGCTGCTTGTGAAGCTTCATACATTGCCTGTCCAAGCTTCATACTGACTTCAGCTAATTTTTGCATTTTTGTCGTTACTTCTTCCGTATCACTGCCTTCAAGCGCAGATTTCAAATCAGATATTGCTGTTTCAATCTGCCCCTTTTCTTCAGCTGATACCTTATCGCCATATTCATTGAGTGACTTTTCAGTTGAATGAATAAGAGCTTCCGCTTGATTTCTAGCTTCAACACCTTCACGGCGTTTTTTATCTTCAGCGGCATGCTCTTCTGCATCCTGTACCATTTTTTCAATGTCAGCATCACTTAAACCACCTGATGCCTGAATACGAATTTGATGCTCTTTACCCGTCCCCTTATCTTTAGCGGAAACATTAACAATACCGTTCGCATCAATATCAAAAGTAACTTCAATTTGAGGTATCCCACGCGGTGCTGGGGGAATCCCAACAAGATCAAATTGAGCCAATAACTTATTATCGCTCGCCATTTCCCGCTCACCTTGGAAAACACGGATCGTTACAGCACTCTGGTTATCATCAGCTGTTGAAAAAACTTGCGATTTTTTCGTTGGGATAGTGGTATTGCGCTCAATGAGACGTGTGAAAACACCTCCCAACGTTTCAATTCCTAAGGATAAAGGTGTTACATCTAACAGCAACACGTCTTTGACATCACCTTGTAAGACACCACCTTGAATGGCAGCACCCATTGCAACTACTTCATCAGGATTAACGCCTTTGTGTGGATCCTTGCCAAAGAAGCTCTGCACAACTTGCTGAATCTTGGGCATCCGTGTCATACCACCCACTAAAACAACTTCGTCAATCTCACCAGCCTTTAATCCAGCATCTTTCAACGCAGCTTTACAAGGCTCGATGGTACGTTGCACTAAATCATCAACGAGAGATTCAAATTTTGCCCGAGTCAATTTCATTGTTAAGTGCTTGGGACCTGATTGATCAGCCGTGATAAATGGTAAATTGATTTCTGTTTGCTGTGATGAAGAAAGCTCAATCTTTGCTTTTTCTGCCGCTTCTTTTAAGCGCTGTAAAGCGAGTTTATCATTCCTCAGATCAATTCCTTGCTCTTTTTTGAATTCATCGGTAAAATATCCAACCAAGCGCATGTCAAAGTCTTCACCCCCTAAGAATGTATCTCCATTGGTTGATTTAACTTCAAAAACGCCATCTCCAATTTCAAGAACTGAAATATCAAATGTACCACCACCAAGGTCGTAAACAGCAATTGTTTTTCCGTCTTTTTTATCCAAACCATACGCTAAAGCAGCCGCTGTCGGCTCATTAATAATCCGTAAAACTTCAAGACCAGCAATTTTACCCGCATCTTTAGTCGCTTGACGTTGCGCATCATTAAAATAAGCAGGAACCGTAATAACGGCTTGCTCAACTTTTTCACCAAGATAAGATTCAGCTGTTTCCTTCATTTTTTGCAAAATCATCGCTGAAATTTGTGATGGAGAATATTTCTTACCCGCTTCTTCGACCCATGCATCGCCATTGTCACCTTTAACAATTTTATAAGGCACAAGTGCTTTATCTTTTTCAACCATAGGGTCATCAAAACGGCGCCCTATCAAGCGTTTAACTGCAAAAACTGTTCCTTCAGGATTTGTTACTGCCTGACGTTTAGCAGGCTGTCCAACAAGCCGCTCTCCCCCATCTGTAAAGGCAACAACGGAAGGTGTTGTCCGCGCTCCTTCTGAATTTTCGATAACCTTTGCGTTTTTGCCATCCATAACAGCTATACAAGAGTTCGTTGTCCCCAAATCAATACCAATTACTTTTGCCATATTATAATCTCCATTCAGCAAGCTACCTCAACCTTCATAAAGCATCTTTTTAAGATAGCTCCTCATAACACTTAAAGCCCGTATCTTGCTTCAAGCAACATAAAAAAATAATCATAAACCACAAGTCGCAACAAGCCTTGTTGCCTCGTATATAAGAACAGACTTTTATTGCTACAAGAGAACAATGAGAGAAACATCTCTAAAATAAAAAAAATTCTTTTAAAATAGGTACTCTAATGACCACGTTTATGAAAGACTTAAGCTTATAATATATTTTTCTCGTAATTTTCAACAACCATATCTATCTATAAAAATAAAAAGAGTCATTGCAAACACGTTTTTGATCTCTCATCATTAATTAAGGAATATTCACGTAAAACATTTTTTAAAATATCGCTTGAAGGTGTATAATTGATATCATAAATATTTTAAAATTTCCTGAGACTAAACAGCCGCCATATCTTATGAACCATTTTTTTAGACTCGTTTATCGTGTTAAACGGTGCTTTTCTTAATGTTCATATTCATAAAGGTACTATCTATCGATCTTCTTTCAAAAAAAATTCTCTAATAGCCTCATTGTTCATTGCTATTTGAAGGTTGTGCTTTAAACTCACCGAAAGAGCTTTTTTCTCAACCGTATAATTCTGAAATTTGCAAATATATAAAAATACCTTTGTATAAACATTTTAAAAGTGTCAAAAGATGCCATAATAACTAAGCGTTGATCAAGTGTATGATTGTGCTGTCTTATATTTTTATTAAGTAAAATAGTGATGCACCATAGATTTTATATCGTTGACAAATATAATTGGAAATGAAAACAGAAATATTGAGAAACTTTTTGGTGTTATAAAGCTTACTTTCTTCCTTTAAAATCCAATAACTGTATGATTTCTATTCTTAGATCAAAATCAATTTTATTTTTATAATTCTTTCTTTTATTTTAAATAAAAACTCTGCTAAAACAAAAAAAAGACATTCAAAGTATGAATCTTATGAAGGAGGGTGAACAACGATGACATCTATTATTAAAAAAATAAAAAATCTCATTTTCAAAAATACAATACATACACAATATCCGTGCAAAAAGGTTATCATAAATATCTTATGTGCTCTTCTTTTTGCCGTTATAACTCTGCCAGCGGAAGCTCAACAATATAAACTTGGCGATATAGAAATTCTCAATCCTTGGACACGGGAAACACCTAGAGGTGCAAAAGTTGGTAGCGGTTACCTCTACATTATTAATCACAGTGATACCCCAGACCGTTTGGTTTCTATTTCCACAAATGGTGTAAAAACAACAGAGATTCACTCTATGGCTGTTGTTAATGATATTATGAAAATGGAAAAGATGCACAATGGCATTGAAATTCCTGGAAATGGCGAAATCACGCTTAAGCCTGGTGGTAATCATATTATGTTTATGGGACTTTCAAAACCATTTAAGATAGGCGATAAAATTAGTGCAAAATTGACATTTGAAAACGCAGGAACCATTAATGTTGATTTCTCTGTAAACGCTATGAAAACAACCTCACCTTCTAAATCCACTCATGCTCACTAAGCTCTTTTTATTATAAACACATATTTTATAAATGAAGAAGCGTGAATTTTTTACGCTTTTTTATTTTGTTTAATGCTAGAACATAAGCAAAAAATTATCCTCTTTAATGCTTTAAATATGGTCAATTGTAGGAATACGTAAAACTTGTCCAGGATAAATTTTATCAGGAGATTGTAGCATTGGTTTATTGGCTTCAAAAATAAATGTGTTTTTATCACCTTGCCCTTTTCCGTAAACCTCTTCAGCAATTTTCCAAAGATTATCACCAGATTTAACTTCATAAAGGCGAGAAGTTTTTCCAACTGTCGTATCGATAACCTTTAATTGCTCAACATCTACAGAAGAAATACCTCGTGAATTGCCAACAACCAGAAGTGCTTTTTCAAGTGTTTCGCTATCTGGAACCTCACCGCTTAAAATAGCTTTACCGTCTTCAACTTGAATATTGACTTTTTCTGTATCGAGTTGAAAATGATCAAATGCAGCCTTAAAGTCTTTTTCTTTTGGCTCATGGTCCCCCATACCTAGCTTTTCGCCTACAGTTTTAATAAAATTAAAAAATCCCATTATGGCCTCCTTTTGTGTAGCAGAAACAAATTTTTGTGCATATATTGCCACATTATTTTCTTGCTCTTAAAACACATAGGCGGATTTTCTAAACTTCAATAATCAAAACCAAACCTGTTCAATTATGAGACAAAGACAATAATAAACTTTGTAATAAACCTTGACAAAAAGAGCCTTTATGAAAATTTTCTCTCAAACGAAGGGATCTTAATAGACGCAGAAACATTATAAATTATGAAAGCAAAATAAGATTTTACAGGAATGACAAAAGATTTTTTACTTTACTACAGTTTGTATCATATTTGTTTTGCAAAAAAAATGTGAACTCCCATATAAATAAGTGTGGATAATTTGCTACCATAGCAATAGAAAGGTCTAAGAAACCATGAAGGATACACCAACAATCACACAAACGATTGTACTTGTTGATGATGATCGCAATATTTTGACATCTTTATCTTTTGCGCTTGAGACAGAAGGATATCGGGTTGAAAGCTATACAGATGGAGCATCTGCACTTAAAGGTCTCACACTTCACCCCCCACATTTAGCTATTTTTGATATTAAAATGCCCCGAATGGATGGGATGGAACTTTTACGTCGTTTGCGTCAAAAATCTGATCTTCCAGTTATTTTTCTTACCTCTAAAGATGATGAAATTGATGAATTATTTGGTCTTAAAATGGGAGCTGATGATTTTATTACGAAACCTTTTTCTCAACGTCTTCTCATTGAGCGCGTGAAAGCTATTTTGCGCCGTTCCAATGCACGTAACCAACCGCCTTCTGCAGGAACTACTTCCACCTCTTCTCTCAAACGTGGAGATCTTGTGATGGATCAAGAACGTCATACCTGTACATGGAAAGATAAACCTGTTATCTTAACCGTTACAGAATTTTTGATTCTGCAAACTTTAGCACAAAGACCAGGCGTTGTAAAAAGTCGTGATGCTTTAATGGATGCGGCCTATAGTGATCAAGTCTACGTAGATGATCGTACCATTGATAGTCACATTAAACGTTTGCGTAAAAAATTTAAACAAGTGGATGATGATTTTGCAATGATTGAAACACTTTATGGTGTAGGTTATCGTTTTCACGAGGTATAACACTGCTTTGTCGCAAAAATTTGAACGGCAATCAAATCAATGACAGACAATTCTCAACTGAAAACTCTACAAAAAAAAGCCCCTAATGGTATATCCTCAGCACCATTTCTTATGTTTTCTCATTTGCATCTTCGAACACAACGACTCTTTAGGCAATTGCTTTTTTCCAGTCTCACACGCCGCATTGTTATATTAAACATTGCAGCCCTTGCCATTTTGGTTACAGGCATTTTATACCTTAACCAATTTCGCGATGGTTTAATTGAAGCAAAAATTAAAAGTTTATGTACCCAAGGCAAAATTATCGCGGGAGCTATTGCAGCCTCTGCAACAGTAGATACAAATTCTATCCTTATTGACCCCCAAAAGCTCTTAGAGTTACAGACTGGTGAAAGCGTCACACCCGCCCCCCAATCAACCGACTCTTGGGATTTCCCTATTAACCCTGAGCAAGTTGCCCCTCTTTTACGACGTCTTATCACACCTAAAACGACAAGAGCACGTATCTATGATCGTGATGCTACTTTACTTCTTGATTCGCGCGTTCTTTATTCTAGTGGAGAAGTTTTTAGCTATGATTTACCCCCACTTAAAACAGAACAAAACATGTGGGATCGCTTCATTTCATGGTATTCAAACATATTTTATGATAAAGGGATTTCTCTTGACAGAGAACAAACAAAAATCAGTGGTATTGCTCATCCAGAAGTATACCGAGCATTAAATGGATCTCTTGCTACGGCGAAAAGACGCAACAGACAAGGCCAACTCATTGTGTCTGTCGCTGTTCCTGTTCAACGCTATCGTGCAGTGGTTGGTGCCCTTCTGCTTTCAACCACTGGTTCCGATATTGATAACATTGTAAAGGGCGAAAGATTGGTTATATTTAAAGTCTTTGCCGTTGTAGGCAGCGTACTTTTAGTTCTTTCGCTCTTTTTAGCCCATACGATTGCCCATCCATTAAGCAAATTATCTGCCTCTGCAAACCGAGTGCGTAATGGCAACAATCAGCGTGTAGAAATTCCTGATTTTTCAATGCGTGAAGATGAAATTGGTCATCTCTCGACCTCTATTCGTGATATGACAAATGCCCTTTATATGCGTATTGAAGCCATTGAACGCTTTGCTGCTGATGTAAGCCACGAATTAAAAAATCCTCTCACCTCTCTTCGTAGTGCTGTTGAAACCCTCCCTCTGGCTAAAAGTGAAGAAGCACAAGAAAAATTGCTCGAAATTATTCAACATGATGTGCGCCGTCTTGATCGGTTGATTACGGATATTTCTGATGCATCGCGGCTCGATGCAGAGCTGGCACGAGAAACTGCAGAGATCGTTGATATGACACCGCTTTTGGAAAGTCTTGTTCATGCCGTCCAGGAAGTATACCGTAATACACAGACCATTGATGTAAGCCTTAATATTGTGCCACGTCCTCATGGAAAAGCCTATCTTGTGTTGGGACATGAGCTCCGTTTAGGACAAGTGATTTCAAATCTTCTTGAAAATGCACGTTCCTTTATTCCCCGTAATCGTGGCAAAATTTACATTACTATGAAAAGTCATGCTTCAACTCTTATTTTAACCATTGAAGACAATGGACCCGGTATTCGTTCAGAGAATATCGAACGTATTTTTGAGCGTTTTTATACAGATAGACCAAATGAAGATGCTTTTGGACAAAACTCTGGACTTGGCCTTTCTATTAGTCGACAAATCATCGAAGCCCATAATGGAACAATTACAGCCGAAAATATTATTGATCCGGCACTTGGAAAATGTAAAACCGGCGCACGTTTTATTATTACGCTTCCCCTTGTGAAATAAATCTTTTATACAAAGTAAAAGATATGAAAACAAAATGTGAAATACTCCACGCAAATTGCCTTAAACTGGGGGGAAAGGGACTCTTAATTATAGGTCCATCGGGATCAGGAAAATCAACTCTTACCCTCTCTCTGCTCGACCGCGCTGAATGGTCAAAACGTGAAGCGAAGCTTATCAGTGATGATTATACAATGCTGCGTGCAGAAAATGGAAAACTTCACGGATACACCCCTGATAACTTAGAGGGCGGAATTGAGATTCGTGGCGTTGGTCTTTATATGATAGAATTTCAAAAGCACACAACTATCGATTGTGCTGTTTTTCTTGGTCCTGAATATGAGCGGTTTTCCACAAATAAAACTTTTCAATTTGAAGATTTGCACATTCCTCTTTTAAAACTTCCCTCACTTCGTGAAGCTGATTGTACAGCCATTTGTCAAGCCATTGAAGCATTTTTATTTAGAAAAATATGGCGCAAAACTGTCTAAATTTTTTACAAAGATAAAAAAATCACATTTTTTGCCTTTTTTTTGCAAATTTTTCTTGGCAGCAAGATAAAGCCTTGTACAATATCTTTCCCACCAATATGGTCGGATCTTATGAGTTAACAGGAGTTTGTGTAAATGATTGGACTCGTGCTTGTAACGCACGGTGAGCTGGCTGTCGAATTTTTACATGCCGTGGAACATGTTGTTGGAACACAAGAAAAGTTCGCAACAATATGCATTTATCCCGATGACGATATAGACCAGCGCCGAGGTGATATTATAGCCGCAGTAACCGATACAAATACAGATCATGGTGTCATTATATTAACAGATGTGTTCGGTGGAACACCATCAAATATAGCTATTCCTGCTATTGAAAAAGGACGCGTTGAAATGATTGCGGGGGTTAATTTGCCCATGCTTATTAAATTGATTTCGATTCGCAAATGTCCTGATATCTCATTATCAGATGCGTTAAGAATAGCACAAGAGGCAGGGCGTAAATATATTAATGTACCAAGTATGACTTTATAGCGGATGATAAAATACTAATGCTTTCCAAAGATGCCCTCCCATGTATAAGCCGTCATTTCAATATCTGTAATAAACGTGGATTGCATGCAAGGGCTTCTGCAAAATTTGTACAAACTGTTGACAATTTTAACGCCACTGTTGAAGTTGAAAAGGATGGAAAAATCGTTGGCGGTTCATCCATTATGGGGCTTATGATGCTCGCAGCTTCGTCCGGTTGCAACCTCACCGTTCGTGTTTCAGGACCAGAGGCAACAGATGCTCTTAATGCTCTTGAAAAACTCATCAAGAACAACTTTGGAGAGGAAAACTAGTGCCTCGCACCATAAAAAAGATAATAATCCTTAGAGAATAAGAACCTTCCATCTTTATCTTGAATTTTAATTGCTTTTCCCGCTTTTATACCAACATTCATATTCACTGTAGGTTGGCATAATTATTATAAATGTAACAGCTTATCATAATTAAATTATGCAGAATTTTTTTTCTTTCTTGCCTAACATTATTTGGTCAATTTAGATCGTTTTTGCGTATTATGGCTGTTACCCAACTTAATCGTATGATTTACACCTTTGCAAAAAAGAGAATTCTTACTTGTATTGACTATTTTTGCTTTTAAATGAAAGAAATATCAAGATAACTTCACAAATTAGAAATCAATCAACTATCCTTATGTTATGGTAGCTTTGTAGCTTTTCATGATACATAAATAATTTTCAACTGCCCATCATTGTGATGCATATCATGAAAATGCAATTCTTATTGATATTACAACGATCTTTTTAAAAAATAAGCTTTGTACGTTCATAATTATGGTAAGCATTTTTTAGACATTCTTTTTCTCAATTATTGCCTTATCTTCTGTGGCACTCTTCATTTTCAGTTTATCTGTCATTGTACTTGGGATAGCATCTTGTTATTATAAAGAGGTAATATTATGGGTCGTCTATTTAGTGCTCTTCAAATTCCTCAACAAACAACACAACAACTGATATCGTTGCAAAATGGCTTACCAAATACACGGTGGATTAACCCGCAAAATTTTCATGTCACTTTGTCTTTTTTCGGTGAAGTTAAAAATGTGACAGAAAATGCACTTATGCATGCCTTTGATACAATAAAACTCCCTCCTTTTATACTGCAAATAGAAGGTTTTGACATTTTTGGTTCAGAAAATGCTTCCCCCTCTCTTGTTATTCGCATTGAACCTTGTGAAGCTCTCCATCTTTTACATGAAAAGATGCAATGTATTCGCAGTCATTTAGGTCTAACGCCTGATGAAAGGCAATTTACTCCGCATATTACTGTTGCGCGACTGCGCAATATTAAACCTGAAGACCTTGTTTCTTATCTGCTCTTTCGAAGAAATTTTTCATTTTATCCTTTTGAGGTCGATCATTTTGTTTTATTTTCATCGTCATCTCCCTCAAGCGATACTGTGTATCTTGTCAAAGGAAGTTGGGCGCTCCAAAGATAAAAGGGCGCTTGTAACACCCTTTAAAGCTTTTTGAAAAAAGACCCCATACATGCAAAACTGCAGAGAATTCTGCATTACGTTGGAGATTTATTATTGTGTGCAGACGAATCAGTTTCCACAACAGCTTCTTTTGTTCCTCCTTTGGCCACACCTACTATAGCTGGACGTAAAACCCTTTCCCCGATAATATAACCGGCCTGAACCACTTGTTGAACAGTGTTATCGGGAACATCAGCATTAGGAATTTCAAACATCGCTTGATGAAAGTGAGGATCAAATTTTTGCCCATCTGGATGAATTTTCTGTACCCCATGACGTTCTAATGCTGCCATCATGGCACGTTCAGTCATTTCAACACCTTCTGCCAATGATTTCAAACCAGCATCGCTTTCCCGTGCACCTTCTGGAATTGCTTCCAAAGCACGATTGAGATTGTCAGAGACAGATAACATATCCCGTGCAAAATTAGCAATGGAATAAGCCCTCGCATCGGCTACATCACGTGCAGTACGGCGTCGAAGATTTTCCATGTCTGCAGCAAGACGTAAAAGCTGATCTTTCAGCTCTTTATTCTCATCCTGCAAAGATGCTAAAGGATCAACCGCATTACTTTCTTCTTCAACGTCTCCGTGTGCTTCTGTTTTATGTGTTTTTAAAAATTCATCCGCTGCTTGTTTAAGTGTATTACGATCAGCTGGATTTTTTAAATCGCAATTTTCAAATGAAGCGTCAGTAAATTTGTTTTTTTCATCAGACATAAAAATTCTATTCCTTCATAAGATTTGTTATTCTCGATATTGAAATTTTACAGACAAAAATCAAGGGGTACTGATGTATATTAATACAATGAGCTTTTATAGTACAAATACTTAACTGCATCATTTTAACGTAATAACTGTGATACAAGTTGAGCTGTATAATCAACCATGGGAACAATCCTTGCATAATTAAGCCGTGTAGGACCAATAACGCCTAAAGCACCAATGACTCTTTGTTGTGTATCACGATAAGGCGCTACGACTAAAGAAGAACCAGAAAGTGAAAATAACTTATTTTCTGAACCAATGAAAATTCGCACCCCCGAACCCGCATCCGTTAAATCGAGAAGCTGTGCCATACTCTCACGTGTTTCAAGATCATCAAATAAATGGCGTAATCGTTCTAAATCTTCTTCTGCTTTCATATCTTCAAGCAAATTGCTACGCCCGCGAACAATGAGATGTATTTTATGATCCGCCCCTTCTCCTCCCCAAAGAGCTAATCCTGTTTCAACAAGATGATGCGATAAATCATCAAGTGCAGCCCGTGTTTCTGCGCATAAGCGAGCAATTTCCCCTTTAGCTTCATTCAATGTACGTCCTTGAATATGCGCATTGAGAAAGTTCGTTGCTTCTGTCAATTGCGCATGCGTTACCCCTTCTGGCAAATGAACAATACGATTTTCAACTTCACCTTGTTGAGTGACTAAAACAGCAAGAGCATGCTCCCTATCAAGGCGCACAAATTCAATATGTTTTAATGTTCCTTCCTGTTTTGTTGCAAGAACAAGTCCTGCCCCACGTGAAAGATCTGAAAGAACTCGGCTTGCTTGAACAAGAAAATGTTCAACCGATTGCGCATGCCCCGCCTCTTTGACTTGCATCTCAATATTTTCCCGCTCCTCGTTTGGCAAATCACCCGTTTCCATAAATGCATCAACAAAAAAGCGTAAACCCGATTGTGTCGGCATCCGCCCCGCAGAAACATGCGGAGCATAAATCAAACCAAGATGTTCAAGATCACTCATCACATTGCGAATCGTCGCAGGGGATAATGTTTGTTGCAAAAGTCGCGAAAGATTGCGTGACCCTACAGGTTCACCATCATTAAGATAGGCTTCAACAATATGGCGAAAAATATCACGCGAACGCTCATCAAGATATTTAAATTCATTATCAATAGGTTTGTGCTTCATCACAATTGTTTCACTACTTTTAAAAACACTCTTCTCTTATATAATTTTTGCCAAGCTTTGGTCAAATAGTCTAAAAGTAGTATAAAAATATATTATCTTATTAAGCCATAAAATACCATCTTTTATAATGATAATTAAGGCATATAAATCATGCGTGGAGTGTTTTTAGAGTGTGTGATTGAATATTTAAGATAGGAATTGGCCTTTTTTAGGGACTTGCCAGGAGAATCTGAATTGTTTACAAACTACTGGGAGTAGAAAATTTTATTTCTCTCATAATAAAGGCTCTCATAGATAAAGACCGTCTCTCGTGTCTTTTCAATCGTTGTCTTCACAAAGTACGAAGAATTTTATTTGAATAAAGTATCATAAAGCATATAAAAATCTTATCATGTAAAATCAAGCAGAGTGTGTAGCGTGAGTATTTAAGCTGGTTTTTAGTATAACAGTAGTTCCCTTTTCACTTTTGGAGAATTCGATATGAGAAGCATAGAAGATAAAAAACTTGTCATTGCTACACATAACGCCGGAAAATTACATGAAATCACTACTTTGGTTGCGCCTTTCGGTTTAATAATACAATCGGCAAAAGAGCTTGGCTTGCCAGAACCAAAAGAAACAGGAAAAACATTTGAAGAAAATGCTTATATTAAAGCTTTTGCAGCGGCAAAAAAGACAGGACTGCCTGCTCTTTCTGATGATTCAGGCTTAGAGGTGGATGCATTGGATGGTGCACCAGGTGTTTATACAGCTGATTGGGCGATTCAAGCCGATGGTACACGTGATTTTCCAAAAGCGATGCAAAAAATAGAAGATGAACTCCAAAAAGTCGGAGCGCAAGAAAAAAGTCAACGAAAATGCCGTTTTATATCTGTCATTTGCATTGCATGGCCTGATAACCACGCAGATTATTTCCGTGGATGCATTGAAGGAACGTTCATTTGGCCTCCTCGAGGAGACAAAGGCTTTGGTTTTGATCCTATTTTTTTACCAGATGGATATGACAATACCTTTGGAGAAATGTCAACAGAGCAAAAACACGGCTGGCAACACAATGACGTTTTCCCTCTTTCACATCGCGCACGGGCTTTTAAACTTTTGGCAGAAAACCTTCTGGCATTCTCATGAACGAACCTTTTGGCATTTACATTCATTGGCCCTTTTGTACAGCTAAATGTCCCTATTGTGACTTTAATTCACATGTTCGCCTCCATGGTGTTGATCAACCACGTTTTATCACCGCTTTTGAGCGCGAAATAGAAACGCAATACCATAAAATAGGTCCACGCCATATTACGAGTATTTTTATTGGTGGGGGGACCCCCTCTCTTATGGAGCCGCAGACTGTTGACGCCCTCTTGCAGGCACTTGCAAAAAAGTGGATACTTGATGATAAAGTTGAAATTACATTAGAAGCTAATCCATCCAGTGTGGAAGCAGAGCGCTTTCGTGGATACCGTGCTGCAGGTGTTAATCGCTTATCTTTAGGGATACAAGCACTCAATGATAAAGCATTACGCAAACTTGGCCGACTCCATAATGTGGAACAAGCTCTTTGTGCCATTGCTTTAGCACGGAAAATTTTTCCACGTTTATCCTTTGATCTCATTTATGCTCGCCCCGAACAAACCCTTGAACAATGGAAATCCGAACTTGTACAAGCCATTGATTTGGCAGCAGACCATCTTTCTCTCTATCAATTGACAATCGAAGAAGGAACCGCCTTTAAACGACTTCATGATGCAGGAAGGCTTATCCTTCCTCCATCGGAACTCGCAGCAGATCTGTATCACCTTACCCAAGAAATAACAGCTCTGTATGGACTTCCTGCCTATGAAATCTCAAATCATGCCATGCCTGGTGCTGAATCAGCACACAACCTTCTTTATTGGCGCTATCACCAATATGCAGGCTTTGGTCCAGGAGCACACGGACGTTTCATTGAAAACATACCAAATCATTCTTCCACTTTTTCAAAAACACCTTTATCACACCTTAAAAACAATGAACGTTATGTCACAATCAATGAAAAACACCCCGAACAGTGGCTTGAATTGGTCGAAAAAACAGGACATGGCTGTATTGAAACAGAACGATTAACTCTTAAGCAACAGGCAAATGAAATGCTCCTTATGGGGTTACGCCTTTGTGAAGGCTTAGAACTTACACGCTATGAAACCTTAAGCCCAAAACGCATTCCAATAGAAAAACTTATCGATTTACAACACCAAGAATTGGTAGAAATGGTGGACAACCAACGCTTAAAAGCAACAACCAAAGGACGTATTGTTCTTGATCACATTATTAGCCAGCTTGCAAACTAAAGCTTTTATAACAGCATATTGATTTTATTATTGTTCATAGCAAAGATTAAACAACAATATCGTAAGGCTTTTTTGTTTCAAAGCTGTTTATAGTATATTAATTACAATCATTCACTTACCTCTTAAAAGTAAGGAAATGTCTGGTGAAACCAATCACAAGCCTTACCATCTCTTTTTAATTCAGCTCCACCACTTTCAAAAGCCTCTAGAGCAATGTCTTTTAAATTATGGAGATTACGCATTGCCTCACGCTTTTGTTTATTACGTTCTTTAATAGGGTCACATCCTTCACGTAAAATAGAACGCCCATTGGTTTGCACATGCACGGGCTTGTTTTAAAGAAACGTTTCTTAAAGAAGCTAAGCCCATTTCCGATGGCGCCCGTGCATGGTATAACGATAAAGTCCCCTAGAATAATATAAAATCTATTGAGCCCCCCATCTTATGCTTATGGAGTAACAAGCCGACACCATTCACACACTTTGCCAACCTTAGAATGTTGCGGACCAACCCTTGGCACTTAAGATGGTTCATGAAAAGCCATTTTTAATCTTTTCTTTAACAATTTTTACCCCCACGCCAACCCCGCTTTTGACGTGCAAGTAAGTGATTTTGATTGATTCAAGATAAACAGATTCGAAATGAGAAAATCTTATGATATTCGGGGTTCTAACTCAAATTGGATAACGATAAATTATCCTTATAAATCAATATCTTGCCTTGATACAAACTATAGAAGGTGTAAAAATACTTTTTAACAACTTCAAATGCCAAGAGCTATCGTGATATTTTGAACTCGACAGCATATATGGTGGTCTAACTTTTTTTCACAAGCGTAAAGAGAGTGATGCCCTTTAGATTTTATATATTTCATGGAGAATCTTATATTATACTATTCATAAGTGCCATTGCATGTAACAAACATTGAGAGAATTTCTTAAAAAAAGCACATGAATGCGTAACACAATAATGTATTGTTTTTTATGAAAACCGTGGCTCCATTAAAGAACAAGAGAAATAAATACGCATCAATCTCCATGATTTAAAAGATATTTTTGAAAACTAATAAAACCGAATGAAAAGATGGAGGGGAAAATAGGCATTGTTTTTCTGCCTCTATGCCTTTTTATGCTCTCTCAAGGAGGTGCCAAAGATTATAGCAAACAGATATACATACAATATTTATCCCGTTCTGGAATATCAAAGCTGTTTTAGCAAAGAAAATACTTAAATGAATATTTCAGCATACTGCTTTACGCTTGGTATTGCTTTATAGGTAACAGAAAAATTTTATTAAACAAACAATGCACTAAAATCAAAAATACACTAGAATATGGATCGGTATTGTTTTGGTACTTAGCGAAAATGACATCCGTTGCATATCATCTCACTTGTCTGTGTACATTCTTATGCGTACTTATACATGTCCTCTAAGTTGGTTGATAAAGAAAATTGAGAATAACATAATTCTTGATTAAAAAAGCCAACGAGATGCTACAGAAGATTTTCTCATGTATTTTTATCATCAGAAATATTAAAGCTGATTGTATAAAACTACTTTCTACCTTGTTATGACTTTTTCTGCAACGCAGGTTCTTTTTAGTAAAAAGAGCATGACAAAATATATGAGATAAAATAAACTTGGAGCGTATTTCTGTGTTTTTTACTCTAAGAAAGACTCATTTAAACAAAGAAGGCTTTTTATAAGAGTGCGAAAACATATCTAAGACATATAGTGAAAATGAGCGCATCTACGTTTTAGAAACTTTTAAAAAAGCGGCATATTTTTTATGTGTCTTCATGGCTTCAACCTATCATCACATCAATTATGATGTAGCGCTCCTTGTTTTCCATATATGAATTGCGCGTTGGCTTCTTCCCTACAGTTTAAAAGAATGTGGGTATCCTTAACTCAATCTTGTTTGTAAACGGCTCTATTTTTTAAAAAAGGCTTCACTTGGTTTTCCACTTATATGACATACTGAACTAAAGACTTTACGAGCAAAAATTCCGGCTTCAGAATGCTCGCCACATACTCTAAAACTAGTTAATACATTAAGTCTCACCTTATGTCACCACATCTCAAATGAAAATATTTTATTGCAACAAAAGGGTCTTATAGCAAAACAAGATAAAGATATTATTAAACCAAACAATTATTTCTTTATGCAAAAAAATCAACAATAAAACGCTCATAAATAACCGTGAGCGCTTCCACTGCATCAAGGGCGACACATTCATCTATCATATGCATCGTTTGTCCTGGTAAGCCAAATTCAACCACGGGACAATAATCCTTAATAAATCGTGCATCTGAAGTTCCACCAGACGTGGAACATTCTGGTATACGCCCTGTTACACTTTTAATAGCATTGGATAAAATTTGAATAAGTTTATCATTTTTTGTCAGAAAAACATCCCCTAAACTTGGAATCCATTCAAGTTGATAAGAGGGATATTGATCACTGTTATTTTTTGATTGTACCAGAGCAAGACGCTTTTCAATTTCTTCCATCAGTGTTTCTTTTGTCCAAAGATCATTGTAGCGTATATTAAAACGAACCGTTGTCTGCGCTGGAATAACATTAACCGCCCTATTACCAGTATCGATAGTTGTTAGCTCTAAATTACTGGGTTGAAAATTTTTTGTTCCTTGATCTAAAGCCGTTTGTGTCAATGCTTGAATAAGCTTACTTGCCAAAGGCAAGGGATTGGCAGCCCGTTCTGGAAAAGCAACATGACCTTGGCGACCTCTCACAGTAATGATACCAGAAAGCGATCCGCGGCGTCCAATTTTGATAACATCACCAACAGTCTTTACGCTTGTTGGTTCTCCCACAAGAGCCGCAGTCCACTTTTCGCCTTTTTTTTCTGCCCATTGGAGAAGTTTTACCGTACCGTTAAGTGCAGGGCCCTCTTCATCACCAGTGATCAAAAGGCTTATCGTTCCTTTAATGGATTGTTTCTGAAGAACGCGCGCGACAGCCGCAATAAAACAAGCAATACCGCCTTTCATATCAACAGCACCCCGCCCATATAATTTCCCTTGATCTATAACAGCTTCAAAAGGTGGATAAGTCCAATCTTCCAATGCTCCTGGCGGTACAACATCCGTATGACCGGCAAACATAAGATGGGGTCCTTTGCTTCCCATTTTTGCATAAAGATTTTCAACATTATCTGTATTTTTATCTGTAAAAATAGGGCGTTCAACATGAAATCCCATTTTTTTCAAAAATTGTTCCAAAGTTGATAAAGCCCCTGCTTCATGAGGTGTAACAGAAGGGCAACGAATAAGCGCCTGTAATAGCTGAAGTGGATCTGTAAGAACAGACATAAAAACCCCTTCCCATTTGTCATAAATCATCTAAACTTAAGGTTATTACGCTGAATGACAAAAAAGATAAAGAAAAAACATTGAAGACACTCAGCAAACCAAGCAGGGGAGAACAATCGTGCTGAGAGCTTCAATGGCTTCCGCATTATGCATGACAAAGCACACACAAAACGAGACACTCAACAAAAAGTTCCGTTCAATATTGCTTTCATTTGAAAATTTTTTACGCCTCTAATTTATATGAATCAAAATTAATGGCGTGTAGTCTCTGCGCATTTTCTTTCAACCAAGTACGATACGTTTTACTATCAGGACATAGTTTTTCACAAAGAGCCCAAAATCTTGGTCCATGATTCATTTCAACAAGATGCGCAACTTCATGGGCGACAACATATTCAACAACTTCTTTTGGAGCCATAATAAGGCGCCAAGAAAAAGAAAGACGCTTATCGATGGAACAAGACCCCCAACGACTTCTCGTATCCTTATAACAAATGGACTTTACTTTACGCTCTACCTGATGAGCATAATGTGCCACCAAAGGTGTTATAACAAGCGCTGCTTGTTTTTTTAAAACGTCAGCAATGCGTCTTGGGAGATATTCTAATTGACCATAAACAATAATTTTAGGTCCTTGCTCCGCATCCGCTGTAACAATTTCTGTGACCCCACGTCCTTGTTCATGCTTGATGGTATGGGCAACCCCCAATAAAGGAATGGTTGCCCCTGCTTTGAGATAAGCCTCTTCATGAGCGATTTGTATACGAGCAAGACGTGCCTCAATCCAAGCCCGATGTTTTTCAATAAAATCTTGAACTGTACAGAGATTTACCGCTAGGGGTGTTGTTACACAAATCTCTTGACTGCTGGCATCAACACGTAATGTAAGACGACGCGCATGCTTATTTTCCCGCACACGTATAGGGATAGCGCGATCAGAAAAAATTAAATGCTTTTCAGAAATGCTCATGTATTTATCTTCATCATCAATAAATATCCCCCTCATTTTGCATTAATCTGATTAATTAAAGATCTCAAGGCTGTTTCTAGACAATCTAAATCCTGTGGACGAGAAAAACGGTGATCTGCATCACGCACAAGTGTCAATGTTACGTCATGAAGAGGTAAATGATCAAGTAAAGTCAATGTATGCTGATAGGGTATCTCCACATCTTCCATTCCTTGTAGAATATGGATTGGGCACCCAACATCAATGCATCCCTCCATGACACAGTTATTTCTGCCATCTTCAATAAACGCTTTTGTAAAAGGAACAGGCTCTGTATAACTAATTTCAGATCGTTCAATACGCTCTGCTTCTTCCAAAATTTTCCATTTCTTCACACCTGCCCCTGATTCTATCAATGTTTTTGTAAAATCAGGCGCTGGAGCAATCAATATCATGCCAGCAAGCTTCTTATTTTTCTGCGCTAAAAACTTAGCAAGCCTTAAAGCAATCCATCCCCCCATAGAGGTACCAACCAAAATTTGCGGCCCCTCACAATAGGTTTCAAAAACCGCTAAACTTTCGCTCACCCAACGCGAAATCGTTCCTTTAAAAAAATCACCTCCTGATTCTCCATGCCCAGAGTAATCAAAACGTAAGCAGGACAAATCATTCTTCTGAGCAAAATTATCAACAAACACCGCCTTATCCGCTAACATATCCGATAGATAGCCATGAAGCCAAACCAAACCTGGAAAGTGCTGCCCTTTGCGATGGCGTACTGCAAGAGCAGTGTCTTCAAACGAAAAAAACTGGCAAGGAATATTTTGATTCATGATTCTTTTCCTCTATAAAACAATTTTTTTAAATTTAAGGAAAAACTTTTATAACCTAAATCACTTAAAAAAGTAACAGGTTAAATAATAAAACAGACGCGAATTATAGTTGTTTTTATGTGCATAATTGTATATTAAATTAACTGTAGTTGAATCAAAATTAAGGAGCGTAAATCATTCGTAGACCGTTTAAAATGACATCTACCCCAAAAGATGGACCGCGTTCAAATCAGGATATTCGGGTACCTCATGTTCAGCTTATCAATGATGAAGGACAACATCAAGGAGTTGTTGCTATACAAGAAGCTCTTGCTATGGCTGCAAATGCAGGGCTTGATTTGGTTGAAATTGTACCAAATGCGGAACCACCCGTGTGTAAAATTGTTGATTTGGGCAAATTAAAATATCAAACCCAAAAAAAAGCTGCTGAAACACGTAAAAAGCAAAAAGTCATTGAAATCAAAGAGATTAAGATGCGCCCAAATGTTGATATCCATGATTATGGAGTCAAACTTAAGGCTGTTCATCGCTTTATTGATCATGGTGACAAAGTAAAGATTACTTTGCGTTTTCGTGGTCGTGAGATGGCTCACCAAGATCTTGGGTTAAAGCTTCTTCAGCGTGTGAAAGAAGACACAAGTGAAATTGCCAAAATCGAATTGGAGCCAAAGCTTGAAGGCCGGCAAATGATGATGGTGATAGCACCTAAATAATTTCTATTGGAATAATATTTGTGTGCAAATCATCAAAATGAGCGGATGGCGATCATTTAGAAGCACTACATAGAATTTTCTGTGGTGCTTCTAGGATTTTTTATAAAGTATAGATCATTTTTGAAAATTCAATAATATTTTCTCGGTTTATAAGAAAAATTTGTTATTTTGCATTATTGATTGTAAATCAATATCCAATTCTCATACAGCCATATGTTTGAGATAAAATTAGGTCGTATCAGTGCTGTACGAGCCGTCCAAGCTTTTGTATGCCAGATGTAAGCAAAAGAGGGTCGCATCTCTGTTTGTGTAACTTCTGAAACAGGTAGAAAACCTAGTTCTGGTCAAATATGAAGTTTTAAGGGTAGAAAACTGTTCCCCTCTTTACCATCATTTTTTACTTCAGATTTACGGCTTTCAACAGTATTTAAAGTAATACCCTTTAACCTATAGAGATTACACATCGCTTCGTGTTTTTTTCTCTCACGTTCTTTAATGAAATCACAACCCTCAGGTAAAATAAAATGCCATGGCATGGCATATTTACGGACTTGTTTTAAAGAAAAATTTCTCAACGCTCATCACATCTATTTCGCAATGTTTCACGTGAATCTATAATGATAAATTTCATTGAACCCCTAATCTTTACGCTTATGAAGGAGCACACATGAGCATAAACCACTTCAAATGCCAAAGGCTGTAAAAATATGGCAACTGGTAAA
This sequence comes from Bartonella massiliensis, assembly GCF_902150025.1. GTDB lineage: Bacteria > Pseudomonadota > Alphaproteobacteria > Rhizobiales > Rhizobiaceae > Bartonella > Bartonella massiliensis. The sequence continues at coordinate 64,061 of NZ_CABFVS010000011.1, read as the reverse complement.
AGATGATAGTGTTGACTTGCACTTTCATAAACGTAAAGGCAATAGCATAAGTGTCAAAATAATGATGCCCATTAACACGACCATTCTCATCTGTTACTTACAATATCAATATATTGATTTACAATGATAATCTAGCATTATTCAACTTGAATTAGAACCTCGAATACTGCAAGATTCTTTTATTTCAAACTTGTTTATCTTAAAATCAATAAAAACCATACGCTTGCACATTAAAAGCGGGCTGAGTGTGTGGATAAAATTTGTATAAAAAAATGGCTTTTCATGAACCATCTTAAGTGCCAAAGTTTGGTCCGCAACACTCAAAGGCTGACAAAGTGTGTGTGATGGTACCGGCTTATTTCTTCACAAGCGTAAAGATGGGGATGTTTAATAACAACACTTGACCAAACAACATGCAATAAGCCAGTGGACAACTCGTGTTTATTTTTCCAAATAAGATATCATTTCCTCATTAAAAACTTCCCCTTATTATCAACTCCATTGTCAGTATTCTCAGCAATTTTAGCTACGATCTCTTTTAAAGATGGATCATTTTATTGGTTCACTACCAAAGCCTTTAAAAATTTTTTATTCCATTGAATTCAATTTAACCTTCTGAAAGTAACAAAATAAAACCAAGACACAACGTTATAAGATGAAAATGATGTATTTATAAATGCTCACAGCATGAAAAATTCCTTGCGCAATGTTTTACATGGAGTAGAATACGGTGACATATTAATGAATAAGGATAATTTATGCTCCTTGAATAAGAGAAGTAAATATCGCGGGTCTCTCTCATTTCAAATCATTTTCGATATGGAATTAAACAAAAATATTTGTTTGCGCCCCACCCGTGATGGTATCATGTGCATAAAAAGAAATCATAATCCTCTTATAAAACTTTTCAAGCAACCAGAAGACAGGGTGCAATAGGGGAATACCAATAGAGTGATGATATCAGTTTATATCTTATAAATGGTATCTATTTGTATATAAATGAAATGGTGGTGCACAGACCACTTATGAAAGATTTTGCGTTATACGAGGTTCCGTGGCATGAAGGCGTGTAATGCACATTGAAATAAAGAAGGCTCTTTTTGTAAAAAGTTAAGAGGTTTTCATTAAGAGCGCTTCAATCTTGCATAAAGCAACGAGAGAATATAGAAGCACTTCATGGCAAAAAAACAAATTTCTTCTTTTGATAAACATCTTATTATCCGTCTTTTGCGAGAAAATTTTCATAAACATGCGCGTTGGTACAGTGCAGCTATTTTTGCAATGATCATTATTTCCTGCACAACTGCAATCAGTGCATGGATTATGCGTGATGTTGTTAATCAGATTATTGATGCGCAAAATTTTTCTATGATCGTTTTGATTTCTAGCTTCATTGCTTTTATCTTTATTCTTAAAGGAATTGCAACTTTTGCCCAAACTTACTTTTTAAGCAAAGCAGGCAACAGTATCATTGCTGAACAACAACGCAAAATTTATGCGCGCCTGATGGAACAAGGTGTCTCTTTTTATCATAATAACACATCATCTGATCTTCTTGTTCGCGTAACCCATAATGCGACAGCCGTACGTAATATCATTGATACGATTATTACAACTTTTGTACGGGACTTGCTTTCCGTTTGTGGTCTGTTGCTTGTTATGTTTATTCAAAACTTTGTGTTAATCTCCATTACTTTAATCGTAGGACCCTTGGCTTTTTTAGGCGTTCGAATGGCTTTAAAACGCGTTCGCCGCCTGATGGAAAAAGAGCTCCTTTCACTTGGTGAAATTATCAAAATCGTACAAGAAACAGCTGTTGGCATTCGAGTCATCAAGGCTTTTTCGTTAGAAGAAGTCATGAAAAAACGAATGGACAAAGCCATTTGTAATGTTGAAAAACAAACAAATAATATTGCAACACTTGAAGCGATTACCAATCCGATTATGGAAACACTCACGGGTGTCGCCATTGCAGGTATTATCTGTTTTTCCGGTTACCTTGCAACCCAACGCGCAGGTGTTCAGGGTGAATTTATGTCCTTTATTGTTGCTTTACTCTTAGCTTATGAACCCGCAAAAAGATTAGCAAATGTTCGTGTCAAAATTGAATCTGGCTTGGTCAATATTCGTACGATGTTTGAAATACTCGATCGTCCCCTTACAGTTATAGAACATAAAAAAGCTAAAGATCTGAATAAAATGCCAGGAGCTATTCGCTTCGAGCATGTTTCTTTTGCCTATACCGATAACAAAATGGTATTGAAAGACATAAATTTAGAAATAGAAGCCGGAAAAATGACAGCATTGGTGGGGCCATCCGGTTCAGGAAAGTCAACCCTTATTAATCTTATTATGCGCCTCTATGACCCCACAAAAGGACGTATATTGATTAATGATCAAGACATCCGCTACACAACATTTCGCTCCTTAAGAAACCTGATGGCCTATGTAGGACAGGATACTTTTCTCTTTCAAGGAACTGTTAAATATAATATTGGGCTTGGAAAAGAAGGAGCGCGTGATGACGAAATTATTGAAGCAGCAAAAGCTGCCAATGCTCATGACTTTATTGTGGATTTGCCAAATGGTTATGATACACAGATAGGTGATAATGGCTGTAATCTTTCAGGGGGACAAAAACAAAGACTCGCTATTGCTAGAGCAATGATTCACGATAGTGAAATTCTGATTCTTGATGAAGCAACAAGCGCGCTCGATTCACACACCGAGGCACAAATTAATGAAGCCATTCATCAGCTTACCAAAGGGCGCACAACGATCATTATTGCTCATCGCCTTTCAACAATTGCTTGTGCTCATAAAATTGTGGTCATACAAAATGGACAACTGATTGAACAAGGGACTCAGAAAGAATTACTCGCAAAAGAACATGGGTTTTATAAAAAACTTCATAATATTCAGTTCAAAAAAAATACGTCTTAATTTATAGGTCTTTAAATACGATTGAAAATGGATAGAAGCTAACACCCCATTTGTAAAAATAGAATGACCAAAGAAAAGTATTATTTTAATTAAGAATTGACAAAGAATTTATAGTTTATTGAGAATAAACTTCTTGGATTTAAATAAAAGCCTTTTCTTTTGTTAAATGCCACTGATTTTTAATCATGCAACTTGAAAACAAAAAAAACGTTTTCTCTTTTTAAGAGAGTAATGAAACATTCGTAAATTTTATGAACCCTAAAAGTGGGAATACCATCAAGTCTTGAAAAAATTCATGAAAAAGGAGGAATCTAGATTGATACTACCTTTATCCATATTATCTCTACCTTGATAATGTTTTCTTCTTCATACTTTAAAAGGATAAAGATTCCTACTCAATCTAATTTATAAATAATCCAGATTCTTATTGAATACATTCCACCCGACACTGACTTATGTAATCCACTTATACAAAGCTCAACGACAAGACCGCCTCTAAATATTCATTACAGGCCTTCAAAACACTCGGTCAAAGAAGCTACACGCCTTACTATAAATCTCAAATGACAGTCTTGCATGGCACATAGGATAAACTCGATTACAAAAAAATGTGCTGCAAATTATAGAAATACTCAGTGTAAAAAAAGATTGAAAAAATAAGAAAGGATTTATTCTAAATTTTTTACTGTTGTAGATTGCTTGAAAACAAGGTTTGCTGTTTTATCCTCACCTCTAGAACCTAAAATGATATTCCTAAAATATCTTAACTTCTTGAAGCATTTATACCTATACAACGTTATCGCTAATATAAAACTATGATATGCTAAAAAAACAGATGAAAAGCAAAAACAACATCCTAATGAAGCAAAGCTGCTTCAATAGAAAAATACGATATAACTCTGATCAATATTTTTACAAAAATATTTTTTAATATATATTAACATATTGATTTATAATCATAGTTTTTTATTCATCTCAAATAAAAGATACAATGTCGTTTGCTTATTCCTTCTTTATATTTAGGATAAAATAAGCAAAAGCACTTGTCTTAGATGATAAAAAACATTTACATGTCCATAAAAACGCTTAAGATAAGCAATAAAATACCTCAACGCTTTCAAGTGCAAAGGTTGCCGCAACATGAGAAGCTGAAAATAACATGATGATGCCAACTGACATCTTTATTAAATAGTTATACCTTTATTCATAACAATCATACGGATTTATTACCATTCATACGGAATACTTTATACCCTTCCACAAACAGTATTATGAAATAGGCACAAGCGCGCACTGAGATTTTTTTAACACGCTCGTCAATATGCAGCACGAGTGTATTCTATTTTAGAGCGTTCTTGTTTTGGGGAGATGTTTGGTGGCGTTGTCAAAAAAGTGATCTCGTTAAAAAACATAATAAACGAGAATTTAAAATAATAAGTCATTTTTATTATAAAAAATATTGCTTTAAATGGTTTTAAAAATAAAATCTGTACCCTATAAACTTTATGCTTACCGCACCCTTTGATTTATCACATTCTTTAATGAAATCACTTTCTTCCCGTGAGATAGAACACCATTGTGTTGAAAATTACGGACTTGTTTTAAAGAGACATCTTTCAATGCTCGTCACACTCATTTCGCGACAACGTTCGTGAATTGTACAATGATGAATCCCTTGAACATCCTCTATTTTTAGGCTTATGGCGTAACACACTGGAACCATCACATATTTTTTGCCACCCAGTGTTGCGGACACCCCTTAGCTATCGAGATGGTTCATAAGAGGCATTTTTAGTCATTTCTTAATCGTTTTTTATCCATGCAGGATTTCCCACTTGTAACAAGTAAGCGAATAATTTTGATTGATTCAACATGAGTGTCGTTTGTCAGCAGATTTTGGATATTTTGACTTAAAGTTTTGTACCAATTCATTTGATGTTCAAGTGATTTTTAAGAGGCTCTCAAAGAAGCTTAAAAGACCTTTCAAAGCCTTTTCTCATTTTTACCATTAAATTCCAATTTTTGCAATTTTAGGTGTCACAATCCATTTTTAAAAAACGCGCATTTAATGGTAAAAACACTTATAAAAACAATAAATTATCACGTATTCTCATCTAATCCTACTTACTACAAAACCTACTATCAAACTATAAGGAGAGAGGTTTGCAATGAATGAGAAAAAATTACGGCATTCAACGTTCTGGTTCCAGTTGAATAACGATAAATTATATTTATAACTCAATAGGTTGTATATATTATAACTCTTTAGACAACAGTATAAAATAGGCTTGAGAAAAAGATAAGAGTTTCTCTCAAATAAATGCAGATAAGCAAAATAACATACTTTTTTTCGTAAAGATTCGGTCTCTTTAGAAAATAGCATCAATAAAAAATAAAATATTTTAGATCGTTCTTTTCCACACCACCATAACACACTCCCCCTTTGAGTGTATTCCTCGTTGTGGCTTTCTTTCTCAGCCTTAGAAATGAGAGATAAAAAATAAAGAAATTGTTTTTTTAATTTTAATAATCTCTTTCATAAAAGAGACCAATACTCGAATTTTGTTCATTTCCTATAGCACCTTTAGCTTTGAGATGACGCGAAATATCTAAATTAATTGTCCCTTTTGTCGTTCCATCAGATCCTGCTTCAAAGCCTAAATAAATGTTATTGTGTATGTAACGTCCAATACGTAAACCTGTATTGCCCTTTTCATTAACGATAACATCAAGATCATCAAGCCCAATTTTAGTTCGTAAAGTGTTCAACAAAGATGTATTAGAAGCACCCGCAAGATCAGCTGCTGCTGCCGCAAGTTGAGCAATCTGAAATGGTGATAGTTCACTTAGAGAACGATTAAAAATCAAACGCGCTAAAACCTCATCCTGTGGCAAGTTCGGTTGTGAAGAAAAATTAATATCAAGATTATCAATCGTTCCACTTACAGTTACAGTGACGTGAATGTCACCACTATTATTATTGGTTACAAAATAAACCGTAGGATTAAGATTACCGCTAAAGCTTGCTTGTCCTTGATCAAAATTAAGACGTTGTGAAAGAATATCAAAACGTCCACGAATCATTCTAAATTCACCTACTGGATGTACATCATTCAATGGACCTGTTAGATTAATGCGTCCTCCTAGTTCAGCATCTAGCCCTTTTCCCCGTACAAAAAATTGATTACGTGCTGTCACACGCATATTTGATAGGACAACAGATGAAGATTCTTCTGTAATATTATGGCTTTTGTTCGTGCTTTTAATATCAGCACGTTCAAGGGTTGTCTGAATTGGTTTGGTTAAATTCTTATTTTTGACATCAAGAAACTTGGTACCTTGAAAATGATCCGGAACCAAAATTTCAGCTTTTTCGACGATGATGTCACCACCAATAGCAAGATCATGCAAAAAATGACCTGTCATGGTCATCTTACCTGACAATGTCGCAAGAATCATAGAACCATCATTATAATTGGCATTATCAAGATCAAAGATTAAATCAGCCTCTAAATCATTAGAGATACGACCTGAAGCAGAAATTCTCCCTCCTTCAGACGAAGAAGCTAAAGCTTTCTCTATAAAGATCTGATCGCCATTTAATTTGCCTTCAAGCGTTATATTATTCAATCCTACATTGGTTTTTGAATCAAAAAAGCTCCCATCACCGATAGAAATATTTCCAATAAATTGTGGCTTTGATAACGTACCATTAAGAACTGTATCAACTCTTGCTGTACCCGTTATATGGGCACCCCGCTTCGCTAATAAGAGATTAACAAAATCAAGAGGTATTATCCCTTTAGCGTTTAAATTTGCCTCTGAACCGTTAAGAGAAACAGGCCCATAGATGGAAAGATCTAATCCTTTATCTCCTGTCGCTATCATATTTTCAATATGAAATGTCGACTTTTTATAAGAACCACGCGTATTTATATTAATTGACATCGGTCCTTTATGCGTCATAGCGGTTAAACTTTGGCTAGAAAGCTCAAAATGAGCAGAAGGATCCTTCATTGTTCCACTAATATCAACTTTACCTATCACCGTTCCATCAAGTGCTTGTCCTGCAATAAAGCTATTCGCCAAACGTGCCGATAAACTTTGTAAATTAATATGAAGATCAAGTTTGTCTTTCTCTAGAGATACAAGCCCCTGAGCTTGGGCTTGTATGCCTTCTCCTGTGAAATTTGCATTCACAGTAAGGTTTTTATCTAAAGTTTTCCCCGTAGCAGAAAGCGAAAAAGGCATAATTTGTTTATCTTGAAGAGAAACAGTTGTCAGTCCTTCACCTTTTATATCGTAGGTTATATCTGGTTTTTTAAAATGACCACGAATCATAACCTGTCCTGTTACACTCCCTGCTGCTCCAAGATCAGATTTCCACAGATTGGCTAAAGTCGCAGGAAGAGCATCTACGCTAAGGTGCAAATTAAGGCTATCGTGAATATTCCCTGCAAGAGTAACTTTACCGCCATTTATTGCAATTCCTAATTCATTGATTGTCATTCCATCTTCATCAAAAACAATGCTTGACGGTTTTGGCAATGTTGCATGAAAATGGTGTTGTTTTAAATCTATGGCTTCAATTTGCACTTCTCGTTTTATGCCTTTTGGAAGTTCTACACCCATTACACGACCAGAAAGTTGAGCATTAAGAGCATCATGCAACATCGCTTTAACAGAAAAAACCGTTTGGCCATTATCTCTATTGGCATGCGCATTTAAACGATTAACCATTATCAAAGGCGTTTGGATATGCTCTGCATTCATAACACCTTCAAACTGTGTCGTACCAAAAGGATCGAATATGTCGGCATCTATTGCCAGTTTTTTTATTTTATTCTTAGCAAAATCCAAATGGTTAACATGTGCCTTCACATGGGCTTTTTGTCTGCCATCTTGTTCATCAAAAATAAAATCTCCTTTTACTTTTCCACTACCATCCTGCAAAAACAACGCTGAAAGTACTGAAATATCATCGGCATCAATATGCAGTGCTCCTTTAAAAAAACCACCAAGTTGTTGAGAAAGATCACCCGTTATTTTTGCACTCCCTCCCTTAATATCGATATTTTCAAGTTTTCGAATTTTATGAGAATCTTTAAAAGAAGCAGATATATGCAAAGGTTTTTTAGCAAAAATCCCTTCACCTTTTACAACCCCCGTTAAAGAAGTAACGGGTGCTGTATTATCTACAAATGCCTTTATGTTAAGTGTTGTGTTTTGAAGTTTTTTCCCCACAACTAACGCTTCAGCAATATAAGCACGTGTATTGAGCTTTATATGACTATTGCGCCCTCTTGCTGTGCCTTGAACTGTAAGCGCACCATTTATCTTCGGATCTAATTTGGTTAGATCAGATATTTTAGCAGATAAGTCCATTTTAGCGCTTTCACCCGAAAAATAACCATTAGCCTTTATGTCTGTATATTGGTTTTTCAAATTAAAATGATTCAAAACAAAACCCGTTCTATTTCGAGAAACTCCCCCTGAAAGAGTGATATTTCCTTTGAGTAAACGATCAAAAGGCTGCACACCTATTTTCATATTGTCAGCCATTCCTGATAATCTCAGATCAAAAATACCACTCAATAAACCGATCGTTCCTTTTGCTTTAATATCTGCGCTACCAGAGAGGGGTTGTTTACTAAATACTTCCAAAGGAGCTAATGTTTGCGCTTTTAAACCGAGATCGCCTTTAAAAACAAAATGCTCCATTGTTCCTTTTAACCAAGAAGAAAAACCCTGAGACGTAACACTAAGATCATGAATCAAAATTGGTTTATTTGAAACAATATCCGTATCTAAATGCATATGAACCGCTTGGCTTAAATCTTCTACCAATGCTTCCTTAATCTTTTTAACCCCTTGAAGCGTTCCATTAACCTGAACACCAACGTGCCGAGAAGCCGCATTATCAAGATTTTCACTTACCCCCCCCATATCAAAAACAGCATCGTTAATATAAATATTTTTATTGCTAAAATGATGGACAACAAGCCGCCCATTCCAAGATTGTTGCCCTTCACGACCATAGTCAATGTTCAAAGCAATATTATTGGCAGGTTTTGGCACTTCTGATAGGGGTAAATGAACAGACTCCTTTTCGTTATCAAAAGCCATTTTACCATCGACAAAAAGCCGACGTAAAAATCCATCGGCGGTTATTTCAGCATTGGCGATAATATTCATTGCTTGACTCTGAAGTACCATCTGATCAAGGTGAGTCACCCCCTCTCTTGTCCTTCTTGCCTCTGCTTTTAATGTTATATCAGATGCGAAGAAACGACGATATTGAGAAGATATTAAAGGACTTAATGTTCCCTCTAGTTTCGTAGAAAAACTGTGTCCTTCTGAAGTACTTGCAAGAACAACATGACCATCTAAAATAGAGCGATGATCGGCTTCTAAAGAAAGTCTGACAACCAAATCATCAAAAGTACCATCGCCTTTAATGGCGAGATTTAATGCTGGACGCCTTTCAATGTTAAAAATATTCGCCAAAATACCATTTTCTGGTTCATCAGAAGAAATATCAATTTGAGCTGTGCGATTGTTTTCAGATATCTTGGTAAGAACAGAAAAAGAACCCTGCGCATCTAAACGATGTGCTGTGATATTCACATCAAAATCACCACTCGCCAAAGTGAAATTACCTTCTAAGGACATATCAGTAGAAAAACCCAAAAGATTCTGTTCAAATATCACATGTTGAGCTGTAAACGTATTGATCGAAAGAGCAAGCGGCAATTTTGGTAGCGAAAACTTACTCGTCTCAAGAGAAGAAACAAAAGAAGAATTGCCTTGCGGTTTGCGTAAAAACGTAACCTGTTCTGCCGAAAGCTGGTTAATATCCATGCGCCCTCTCAGCAACGCTAGACGATTCCAATCCATTTTTGCATTGGTAATTTTAAGCCAAACCCCTTTTTTATCACTGATCGTAATCGTATCAATTGATGCTTGAGAAGATAGTGCTCCTTGCATATTGTGTAAGCGAACTTGACGATTAGGTGCTGAAAGCTTGCGTTCAATTAAAGAAACAAACCATGAACGATCATCTGCTGTCTCTTCACTAGAAGAAAGAAGGTCTTCTCCTTGTGCAAACACAAAACCACCGACCAAAAAAAATACAAGTCCAAAGAAGAACGCTAATAAACGTACACTTTTTTTCATTAAAATGCTTGTCCTATACCCACATAAAAACCAATACGAGGATCACCCTGCTCTCTCTTTAAGGGAAAGGCTAAATCAACGCGTAAAGGACCAAGACCTGTCATATAGCGACCTCCTATACCGGCTCCCCATTTAATTTTTTGAGAAAAATCAAAATCCGCTTTTTTCCCTACGAGACCTCCATCAAGAAAACTGACAAATCCTATTTTATCATTGAAAGAAAAACGCAATTCTGCAGATCCCTCAATAAGTGCCCGTCCGCCAACAACTGCATCATTTTCTGTTTTGATACCAATATTACGATAAGCATAACCACGAACAGAGCCCCCACCACCAGCAAAAAAAAGCGTATCCGAAGGGACATGTGCTGTATCATTCCCAAGAATTGTACCAAGCTTTGCCCGCGCTGCCAAAACAAAATGTTCCCCTTCATCCAATGACCAATAAGAACGACCTTCTGCCGTTACTTTTGCAACAAAGTTGCTAAAACGCATTTCATAAAAAGGTTCAACAATTACCTCACCATACAAACCTTTTGTCGCATTAAACTTATTATTACGACTATCGTAAATCAAACCGCTAGGAAAACCAATTGTTGTAAAATTACGACTTCCAAAATAGATATCACGTGAGTAGCCATTTGAAACTTCTACAGCAGTATGTCCCGATAGATTACTATTGAAAATATGCGTAATACCTACCTTTCCTTTAATGGCCTTTGTTGTATAATTTTCCAGAACATCTTGCTGTATTTTTAATTCTGATCTGAGATCTGTATCAGGCGTGAGTACACCGGACTTTATAAACGTGCCTCCGAAAAGGTAATCAAAATTTTTAAAATTGTATGATTGTTTTTTGTTGTTACCAACACCGTTTATTTTTGTCTCAATTTTAAGAACCTCTGCATGACCAAAAAGATTATTATGCATCCAATAAGCTTCAAAACCAGCACCATCTAATGTTGAGTAACCACCCCCTACACCAAAACGACGCGGTTTACGTTCTTGTACAATAAGCATAAGCGGTAAACTGCCATCTGGATTAATGGTATCAGCCTCACGTATATTGATAGCACGAAAAACACCAAGGCGTGCAAGACGTTCATTTGCCTTAGCTAACGCATCGGAATCGTATTTCTGGCCTGGTTTTAATCCGGTCATCCATGCGATATAAGCTGAATCGACACGTGGTTTCTTACTGATATTACGGATAGTTAAAGGACCATAATAAGCCTTTTGTCCAGGGTCAACAACAATTCGTCCTTCAACATGTAACGCAGCATGGTCAGCCACGACCTCACTCTTCACAATTTTCGCTTTAGCATAACCTTGTTGACGCCATCTTTCTACAGCCCATTTTTCTGTTTTCAAAATGGCTTCAGATTTGGCAATAGCCCCAACTTTATAGCCCAATTCTTCAATTGTGGGCATTTTATGCACTTTACGTTTTTCAAGAGGTGCTACTTTATCAATATTTGCAATACTAAAAACATATTGTGGACCGGCATTAACCGTAATAACGATATTGGAATGTGCTGGAAGTTGCGTTATCGGACTCAAATCAGCAGCTTCTAAACCATTAATTTTGATACTAATAACACCACCATAGCGTCCATCAGCATAAAGAGCAGAAAGAATAGCCCGATAATCTGAACGTGCTTTGGCTAATAAACCAGAAGAACTAGCAGATGCTTTCCCTTTATCTGCAACAAGAGAAGAGACAGATTTAACTATTTTTATACCTTCTAATGGCGCCCCTGGCGGTGTAACAACATCAACTTTATAAAATCTCTCTGTACTTTTAACAGAATGTGAAGAAGAATTTGTTTTCTTTTGACCAAAAAAAGGGATGCCGAAAAAATCAAATGCGGCAAGTGGCTGCGGAAAAGCAAAAGAAAAACACAAGCCTATAAATACACAGCGCATGGTTCCTGATTTTAACAAAATTCTCGTCTGGTATACCATAAATCAGATACCTTTAATACACTCTGCATCTACTACACTTTAAATAATATAAAATAAGAAAGGTAAATATAACTACTTCGCATATCTTATACGTTTTATCACATCAAATAAATCTGCAATACATAACGTCACCCTCCCCTTCATATTTTCACAAAATTCCTCTCTGTTGTGTCATATAAACAACCTTATTTGTTTTTCTTAACATATTCACTTAGCTTATTATAAATGTTTTATTGTGCTCCATATTATCATGGTTAAATTTGTACAAATAACTTGCCATGAGAACGCTACAAAAAACTGCGTATGTATATAGATCTCTCTACTAAAAAAACCATAGAGATGCTTCTTGATTTTTATGCATAGATATGATTGTCTCTCTCAAGTCTAAAGGGGGATAAATGATCGCACGTATTACAACTGTTGCTTTTCGTGGTCTAGAGGCAGTCCCTGTCGATGTACAGGTTATGATTGCGTCCGGTAAAATGGGAATGGCTATTGTTGGATTAGCCGATAAAGCAGTTGCAGAAAGCCGTGAACGTGTACAAGCAGCTCTTCATGCGTGTGGGCTTTCTATGCCGACCAAACGAATTACGATTAATCTTGCACCAGCTGATTTGCCTAAAGAGGGATCACATTATGATTTGCCAATTGCTGTAGGCTTAATGGTTGCTATGGGTATCCTCCCTCCCGAAGTAGCGCAAGACTATGTCATTTTAGGCGAATTGTCACTGGATGGTTCACTGACTAGCGTCAATGGCGTTTTACCAGCGGCTATGACAGCTGTATCACTCGATAAAGGACTGATTTGTCCCTTTCAATGTGGACCTGAAGCAGCATGGGCAAATGCAGAAATAAATATTCTTGCCCCAGAAACTCTTCTCACGATAGTCAATCATTTTAAAGGAACCCAAATTCAAAAACGTCCACAACCACGTCAATATGCTATCGAAACTGAACTTCCAGATCTTTGCGAAATCAAAGGACAGAAAACTGCCAAGCGCGCCTTAGAAGTTTGTGCTGCTGGACGCCATAACCTTTTGTTTGTGGGGCCTCCTGGTGCTGGAAAATCTATGTTGGCGCAACGCTTACCTTCTATTTTACCCCCTCTTGATAGTCGTGAGCTTTTAGATGTCTCTCTGATTGCTTCTATTACAGGAGAAACAGTTCATCATACCATTTCACTTCATTGCCCCTTTCGTTCCCCCCATCATTCTGCTTCCATGGCTGCAATGATTGGTGGAGGGCTTAAAGGACGACCGGGAGAAGTTTCTCTTGCCCATAATGGCGTCTTATTTCTTGATGAATTGCCTGAATTTTCTCCACAAGTTCTTGATTCTCTTCGTCAACCTTTAGAGAGTGGAGAATCGGTTATCGCTAGAGCTAATCATCATATAAGCTATCCTGCTCGCTTCCAACTCATTGCCGCAATGAATCCTTGCCGATGTGGTATGGCAGGTGAAAAAGGCCATGTGTGTGCTAAAGGAATACGCTGTCAAATCGACTATCAATCCCGTATTTCTGGTCCGCTGCTCGATCGAATTGATTTACGGATTGATGTTCCTGCTTTGACAGCAATGGACCTTATGCAACCAGAGCAATCAGAAAAAAGCTGTGATGTTGCAAAACGCGTCGCACAGTGCCGTACCATTCAAGCCAAACGTTTTGCAACATTAGGGCTTGATCAGATTCGAACTAATGGCGATTGCCCTGCCAAAATTATAGAACAAATTGCTATTCCTGATAAAAATGCCGCCATACTTTTACGAGATGTGAGTGAAAAAATGCACCTTTCTGCACGCGCTTATCATCGCATTCTCAAAGTTGCGCGTACAATTGCTGATCTTGATGGATCCGATAACCTTTTACGCCATCATCTCGCAGAAGCCATCTCCTATCGACTTGGTACGGAAAGATTAACGGCTCTTAATTAAAAAACTGTTCATTAGTAAAAACTTATTGGAAAATAACGTAAATAAAGTTCTGTCAGTTTACCATCTTCTTCTAAAGATTTTAGTGCATAATTAAGGATATCAATCAATTTGTCGTTCTTTTTTGCAACAGCAAGCTGCATTCCCTGCCCCAATAACTGTGGTGCCATATATACTCCCCCAACAAAATGGCAGCAATCAACAAATTTTTGATTTTTGAACCATAACGATAAAGCAAATCCATCATCAAAAATAAGGTCAATTTTATGTTCCTGTAAGGCTTTATAGAGCTCTTCCCTCTCTTTAAATCCTTGCCATTTTGCTTTAGGAAAATAATCATGAAAGAGCTTTTCATGAACACTTTTTGATAAAATACCACTGGTTAAATGGACCAATTGATCACTTATTGGCTCATCGAAATTTAAAAGTCGCGAAGCAACAAATCGCGCCGGAAAACGTAAATATGACTTTGTAAAAATAAGATCTTGCTGGGTTTTACTTGTTTCTTTTAAACCCGCAATAATGACTTCTGCACCACCATTTTTAACATGCTCTACGAGTTCTTTCCAAGGAACCACTTCTACTTCACAAACTTTCTCTAATTTTAATTTTGTGCAAATAGCCCGCAATAAATCAACATTATAGCCTGCAAGATGCCCCGTTTTATCAAGAAAATTAAAAGGTGGAAAATCAAAAGTTGTGACAAAACGCAAGCGAGTGATATCCGTTGTATCAGGTTGTAGCAAATGTTCATGGGAATCAAAAAAAGAAGGCAACCTTCCAGCTATTTCAGCTCCTAAGTCAGAGGAAAATAGAAATCCCCCTGTGATAAATAAAATGCGAATAAAAATAGTGTATAACTTATTGAATAAAAAGCCCCAAAAACGCCATTGAAGCTGTTTTACATGTATAAGCTTTCTTATTTTCAAAATCTCTCCCCCCTTGTTTCAAAACTCAAATACAACTCCGCTTAGTTATTATCTAGCGCACTTCACCAGAATATCTGCCGATTAATCAATAAAATTTTTATTATTTTCTAAAGCTGTTAAAAATTTTAACAATTTTCATATATTTTTTCGAAATACGTTTTAAGATGTTTTAATTTTTAGTCTCAAATTTTCTCAAATAAGTCTATAAAAAGAAATGAACCTTATAGCATTCACAAGGTATTTGACATTATACTCTTCAAATGTTGTCGCAAAATAAATCTGCAAACATTGCGAGATACTTCTTTAAAAAGTGCGTGAATAAGCAATTTTGATTTTTTTAATATTTAATATAAGAAATAAGCTTTACATACCTTTAAGAGCACACCCCATTTTATCAAAATATCTCGTACACTTTAAAGTATTAATATACTGATTTTAATGATCTTTTATTATTTGTGTGTTAAATAAAAGAACAAAATACTGTAAGATTCCCCCATTTCAAATCTATTATTGAATAGCATCAAAAACATTTCCCTGCCTATCACAACCGGAGAGAGATAAATATTATTGAAGTAAAGAGTAAAAATATCTCTCAAATGCCAAGAATCTTCTCAGCATTTAAAAGCTGGAAAATAAAATGATAATGCTGACTTGCACCTTAAGCCAAGATAGAAACAATGAATTTTATAGCATTCAAACATCATCGTAAAACGAGTCTTTGAACATTGAGAGAGGCTTCTTTTAAAAAAATGCGTAAATAAGCAACACAATGGCGTCTTTGTGAATGAATGACTGTAGCCTCCATTACAGGAATGAGAAAAACAAAAATGTAAGAAATGCATCATCAGCCCCATTCTTAAAAAACATGACCATCAATGCTTTTAAAAGCTGTAAAGTTGAATAAAAGGATGACAATAAAAACGGCTTTTAAAATTTACCTTTTTGCCTACCTTTTTCCTTAAATGAAGCTGTTTTCCCCATTTTAAATTAAAGAGGATATAAACCAATATACACAATATTCTCGTCTCAATCTAACATACAACAAACTTGAGCGGCTTAGAAAACGCGTCATCTTTGTTTTAAATATATAACTTCATTAGAATTGAAGATTGATTGATAGGTAAACAAAGTAAAAGCTTTGTTCGTGTAATACAAAGATACACAACTCGTTTTGAAATATTACGTATGTGCAAAAATGAGCGATAATATCACTCTTGGCACAATTTTAGAATTTATATTTAAAACTTAATTGACCTCGTCCCAAAATCTTAAAGGAAAAGAATTTGTACCAACGTTGGCTTATAAACAGTTCGGTTATCTCGATAAATTACGCTTTTAATTTCTTTAGTCTTTCCATTCATGCGATTTACTTAACACAAGGCTTTCAAGCCCTACCCTGAATATTCACCACGCACTGTAAAAATACTTAAATATATCAAAGAAGTGCTTACTTATCTTATATCACCACCCTCAATGACGATGTTTTACTGTAGAATAGTGCAATATCATTGCATCATTTGCTCCATTATATATCGACAGATATTGAATCTAGAGTTGATATACGGTAAATGTTTAATGTGGTTATTCCATAAATAACTGATCAGAAAATTGAACTTTAAAAAAGCAGATAGAATATTGTAAATTGAACACAGAAATGGACTAACTTTATGAGTGATGAAATAACCTCACCGGAACAAAATAATGACTATGGTGCCGCCTCTATTAAAGTTCTCAAAGGTCTTGATGCTGTACGCAAACGTCCTGGTATGTACATCGGTGATACTGATGATGGATCAGGTTTACACCATATGGTCTATGAGGTTGTCGACAATGCTATCGATGAAGCTTTAGCGGGTCATGCTACTCTTGTAAATGTTACACTCCATGCTGATGGTTCTTGTTCTGTTCGTGATAATGGACGTGGAATTCCGACAGATATTCATCCAACAGAAGGTATTTCTGCTGCTGAAGTTATTATGACACAGCTTCATGCCGGTGGAAAGTTTGATCAAAACTCTTATAAAGTTTCAGGTGGATTGCACGGTGTTGGTGTCTCTGTTGTGAATGCACTCTCCGTTTGGCTTAAATTGAAAATAAAGCGAAATGGTAAAATGCATGAGATATCATTTACCCATGGAGTGGCTGATGCTCCCTTAAAAATTGTTGGCAATTGTGATCAAGAGAGTGGAACAGAAATCAGATTTTTACCAAGTTCTGAAACCTTTACGATGGTTGAGTTTGATTTTGAAACTTTAGAGCGCCGTTTGCGAGAATTGGCCTTTCTCAATTCTGGGGTTCATATTCTTCTTGTTGACGAGCGTCATGCTGATATTCAATCCGTTGAATTACATTATGAAGGTGGGTTAATAGAATTTGTCAAATATATTGATCAATCAAAAAAACCGCTGCTTGATGCTCCTATCTACATTGCAAGTGAAAAAGATGGTATGGGCGTTGATGTTGCTCTATGGTGGAATGATTCCTACCATGAAAAAGTTTTATGTTTTACAAATAATATTCCTCAGCGGGATGGTGGAACACATTTGATTGGTTTTCGAAGTGCTCTTACGCGTCAAATTAATGGTTATGCTGAATCTTTAGGGATTGCCAAAAAAGAAAAAGTGAATTTAACCGGTGATGATTGCCGTGAAGGATTAACGGCTATTCTTTCTGTCAAAGTTCCGGATCCCAAATTTTCTTCACAAACAAAAGACAAATTGGTTTCTTCTGAAGTGCGCCCTATCGTTGAAAATTTGGTTAATGAAGGTCTTTCAATATGGCTGGAAGAACATCCGAATGAAGCCAAGCTGCTCATCAGTAAAGTGGTAGAAGCTGCAACAGCACGTGAAGCCGCACGCAAAGCACGTGAGCTTACAAGGCGAAAAGGAGCACTTGATATCACCTCTTTGCCTGGAAAACTTGCCGATTGCCAAGAACGTGATCCTGTAAAATCAGAAATCTTTATTGTTGAGGGAGATTCGGCGGGTGGTTCAGCAAAAAGTGGACGCTCACGTCAAAATCAGGCAATTTTACCTCTCCGTGGTAAAATTCTCAATGTTGAACGAGCACGCTTCGACCGCATGCTCTCATCTGATATGATCGGAACACTTATTACAGCTCTTGGAACGTCTATTGGTAAGGATGAATTTTCACCCGATAAATTACGGTATCATAAAATTATTATCATGACAGATGCGGACGTTGATGGAGCCCATATCCGCACTCTGCTGCTTACTTTCTTTTTTAGACAAATGCCTGAGTTGATTGAACGTGGACATCTTTATATTGCTCAACCACCTCTTTATAAAGTATCGCGTGGAAAATCTTCTCAATATATTAAAAATGAGGCAGCTTTTGAAGAATTCTTACTCGATACGGGACTAGAAGAAACAACGCTTGAACTTGCAACGGGAGAAGTTCGTGCAGAAGCTGATTTGTATCAACTCGCTAAAGATGCCCGTATTTTACGTCAGCTTTTAAACGGTCTTCATACCCGTTATGATCGTAATATTGTTGAGCAAGCTGCTATTGTTGGCGCTTTTAACCCTGAGGCCTTTGCAACACAAGAAGAAGCGCAAAAAATAGCAGATGCGGTCGCGCATCGTCTTAATCTGATTGCCGATGATATGGAACAAGGGTGGAGTGGACAATATACAGAAGATGGAAGTTTGTGTTTTGAGCGTGTTTTGCGTGGCGTTAAAGATGTTATCACACTTGATGCAGGACTTATAAACTCAACGGATGCCCGTCAAATTGATCGTATTTCCAAAAATTTTATCGACATATATCATCCCCCTGTTCTGTTACGCCGCAAAGAAAAAACAGAGCAAATTTTTGGCCCTATGAGCCTTTTAGAGAGTATTTTTACAAACGGTAAAAAGGGTATTACTCTTCAACGTTATAAAGGTCTTGGAGAAATGAATGCTGAACAGCTTTGGGAAACAACGCTTGATCCCAATGCACGTTCTCTTTTACAAGTAAAAATTAATGATGCAACCGATGCGGATTCACTCTTTTCTCGTCTCATGGGGGATGAAGTTGAACCCAGACGTATTTTTATTCAAGACAATGCCTTAAGCGTTGCCAATCTTGATATCTAAAGGTGATCTTCTGTTTTTGGCTCTATAACCGTTGCAGTTTTATACGTTGTTTTTTCGTATTTGAACATTCCCTCTCTCTTTCATTTACGATAAAAGAAAAAATAAGGAAGGTCATATACATGGCAACTGAAACAAAACGTGTAGGAATCGAAGGTGGCATGGAGCACTCTTTTGGTTTCACAAGAGTTGATGAAACACAAAAACAATCCATGGTGGATGGTGTGTTTCATTCTGTTGCTGAAAATTATGACAAGATGAATGATATCTTATCCTTAGGGCTGCACCGTGTGTGGAAAAATTCCATGATTGCGTGGCTTTCTCCACCAGCGCTTTCTCATTGGAAAGTTCTTGATGTTGCTGGCGGTACAGGTGATATTGCTTTTCGTATCCTTAATGCTTCATGCCAAAAAGCCCATGCGACAGTGCTTGATATTAATGGCTCAATGCTCAGCGTTGGAAAAAAGCGTGCACAAAAAAATGGTCTTGCCCCTCTGATTGATTTTGTTGAAGCCAATGCAGAACATCTTCCCTTTGAAGATCAAAGCTTTGATGCTTACACGATTGCTTTTGGAATTCGCAATGTTCCTCATATTGATCAAGCCCTTAGAGAAGCTTTTCGTGTTTTAAAGCCCGGTGGACGTTTCTTATGTTTAGAATTTTCAAATGTCGAAATGCCCTTGCTTGATAAAGTTTATGATCTTTGGTCTTTCCATGCTATCCCTAAGCTGGGTCAGTTTATTGCAAATGATGGCGATGCCTATCGTTATTTGGTTGAATCTATTCGTAAATTTCCTAAGCAAGATGATTTTGCCCATATGATCAAGCAGGCGGAATTTTCACGCGTATCGTACCGTAATCTCACCGGTGCAATTGCAGCACTGCATTCAGGTTGGAAAATTTAAAAATGGTGCAAATTTCTCCCTACTTTCAATTGATGCGTGCAGGATGGGTTTTAGCGCGTGAAGGTGTTCTAAGTGCTCTCCCCCATGATGATCTTCGAGGATTTCCTGCATTATGTCATCGCATAGCGGGTGCATTAGCGCGACGTAAAACGAAAAAGAAACAACGATCTGAAAATATTTCGCATGCCATCAATAAACTTGGCCCCTCTTACATAAAACTTGGTCAATTTCTTGCCACAAGACCTGATATTGTCGGACGAGATGTTGCAGAGGATTTGTCCCAACTACAAGATCGCGTCCAAACATTTTCTTGTCCCGCCGCTATTGCTCAAATTGAAAGTTCTCTTGGTCGCTCTATTGATGATTTATTCGTCAATTTTTATCCCCCCATTGCCGCTGCTTCTATCGCTCAAGTTCATCCGGCTGAATATAATGATGCAAGCGGTCATAAGAAAAAATGTGCCGTAAAAGTCATTCGTCCCAATATCAGAGCGCGTTTTTCTAAAGATCTTAGAGGATTCTATCTCATTGCGCATTTACAAGAACGCTATATCCCTGCTTCTCGAAGGTTACGCCCTGTTCGTGTGGTCGATACTTTAGCACAGACAACACGTCTTGAAATGGATCTACGCTTAGAAGCAGCTGCTATATCTGAAATGACTGAAAATATTCAACAGGATATAGGCTTTCGGGTGCCAAAAATTGATTGGGAACGAACAGGACGTAATGTTCTCACCATGGAATGGATTGATGGTATAAGAATATCTGAAACTTCCAAACTCAAAGAAGCAGGATTTGATCTACAGGCACTTGCCATTACGCTTATTCAATCTTTTCTACGCCACACATTACGTGACGGTTTTTTTCATGCCGATATGCATCCTGGTAATTTATTTGTAGACTCGCAAGGATGTATTGTTGCTGTTGATCTAGGCATTACCGGAAGGCTTGGCAAAAAAGAAAAGCATTTCCTTGCTGAAATTCTTTACGGCTTTATTACCCGCGATTACCATCGAGTAGCACGCGCCCACTTTGAAGCAGGCTATGTCCCTTCACACCATAATATTGAAAGCTTTGCACAAGCCAATCGCGCGATTGGTGAGCCAATTCACGGACAATCAGCACAAAGCATTTCCATGGCTAAGTTGCTCACCTTGTTGTTTGAAGTCACTGAATTGTTTGATATGCAAACACGACCCGAACTTCTATTACTGCAAAAAACAATGGTTGTCGTGGAAGGTGTTGCCCGCACATTAGACCCCAATTTTAATATGTGGAAAGCTTCTGAACCCGTTGTCAGAGAATGGATTAATAAAAATTTAGGACCCGTAGGCATTGCAAAAGACTTTAGTGAAGGCGCGCAAGCTCTCCTTTCGCTGGCACGCAAAACACCACAATTGGTACAAAATTTCCAACGTATAGAAGAAGATTTTAATCAAATGAGAAAAACAGGTTTTAATCTTTCTCCTGCGACCCTCAAACAACTGGCGAGCGAACAAAGTCGTCAAAACCGTTATGGTCGTTATAGCCTTTTCATCATTGCACTTTGTTGCGTTTTTTTCACTTTTTACTTTTTTCATCTTTTCTAATCTTCCTAATATGCTAAAAATATCAACAATGAAATCATTGCAATCATTTTATTTCTTGGAGATATCTTATGGCTAGTCTTACCATTCGGAACCTCTCTTCTGAAACCAAAGAAGCTTTGCGTATACGTGCCGCGCAAAATGGCGTTTCTATGGAAGAAGAAGCGCGCCGCCTTCTAAGCAATCCTATCATCCCAACGATACCCTCTTCTCAAGCAAGTGCCGTTGAATTGCAATCATTGCAGTCAAAATCACTCCTTCTTATTATTGGGGGTAGTATTGCTGCCTATAAAGCACTTGATCTCATTCGTCGTTTAAAAGAACGTGGAGCACACTTAAACGTCATCATGACAAAAGCAGCGCAAAAATTTATTACACCTTTAGCCGCTGAAGCTCTCAACGGTGGTAGGGTATATACGGATTTATTTTCACGCGAAGAAGAACATGATATTGGACATATCCGACTAGCCCGTGATGCTGACCTTATTATTTTAGCCCCTGCTACAGCCAATCGCATCGCAAAAATAGCCCATGGTATAGGAGATGATCTCGCCGATTGCGTCCTTTTAGCAGCACGCTGTCCACTCTTAATTGCCCCCGCTATGAATCCAGCCATGTGGGCACATCCAGCCACTGTTCGCAATGTTGCACAATTACGCGCAGATGGCGTTCATATTATTGGACCAGAAAGCGGAAATATGGCTGAACATGACGAGACAGGCTATGGGCGTATGAGTGAACCCTTAAACATTATCGCTGCCATAGAGGCTCTTTTGAATGGGCATGAAAAACCTCTCTCTGGCCGTCATTTCATCATTACCTCTGGGCCTACCCATGAACCAATTGATCCCGTGCGCTATATTGCTAATCGGTCTTCCGGTAAACAAGGTCATGCCATTGCAACCACTCTTGCGCATTTGGGGGCAAAAGTAACCCTTATTTGTGGACCTGTTAATCTTGCAGACCCACAAGAAGTAAAAACCATTCATGTTGAAACAGCACAACAGATGCTACAGGCGGTTCAAGAAGCATTGCCTGCTGATGGCGCTATCTTCGTTGCTGCTGTTTGTGACTGGCGCACTCAAACACAATCTTTACACAAAATTAAAAAGAATGCTCATAAAACACCGCCATCTCTGCCTATGGTTGAAAATCCTGATATTTTAGCAACGATTGGACACGCTCCAAACCGCCCCCTTCTGGTCATTGGTTTTGCTGCTGAAACATGTGACATCATTGCCAATGCGCAAAAAAAATGTAGCGAAAAAGGAGCTGATTTTATTCTTGCTAATGATATTTCTCTTCAACCAGATGGCACAAGTGTCATGGGTTCTGATACAAATCAAATTTATCTCGTAAGTAAAGAAAAAGTCGAACAATGGCCCCCTATGCGTAAACAACACGTAGCGCAAAAATTAGCACACATGATCGTATCATTTTTTGCCTCCCAGACGCCTAATCTTCATGAAGAAAAGAGTCCCCATTTCAAATAATAACCCTTCAAACATCTTATTAAAACGTCTCATAAAATAATAACTGAACTTTTGAATATACGAAAATGCCTATTAATCTCGATTAGATTAGCTAACACATTAATTTATAAGGATAATCTAGCGTTCTTCAGCTTTAATGAGAATCCTAAATATCGTAAGATTCTCTCATTTCAAATCCGTGTATATTGAATCAATCAAAATCATTTGTTTTCATGTTAGCAAGAACAACCGTATGAATACAAACCATTTAAGAAAAAACTAAAAAGCCTATAATGAAACGTCTCAAGAACTATCACAACATTGAGAATAAATATATGAGGACAGCAAGCGTGCTCTTTTGTTAAGTGTAAAGATAATAGTGCCCTATAAGTTTATAGTATTCATGGAAACTTTACCTTTATCCCGTTCACGGGCGCTGTTGCGAAATGGGTATGGCGCGCATTGAGAGATGTTTCTTTTTAAAATCTCATCTTAATTCTAGCCTTCATAAAGAAGAGAAGCTTTTGCACCACTGGCTCTCAAGCTTATAAAAATACAAGCTGGAACGTTCATTTGCCACCCTTCAATTTTACGAAAGCTCTTGTACTGAAGAAAATTTATAAAAACATTTCCTTTCTTAAGTGTTTTTATCCTCACATAAGTTCTATTTGTGTGGTTTTAATTATTTCATGATAAAAGCAACTGGAGAAAATATAACAGCCTTTTTTGGCACTCTTATTATACTTTGTGAAATATAAAATAATATATTATAACATATCAATGTAATCTTCATCATATCTCATAATAACGCTCATAAAAAGCGTACACACAATTCATTGCATTACTATCTATAAAACTTATGAAACAAACAGTACCATTCTCTCAGTAATAAGCCTTTAAGATTAACTGTATAACCCCTCCGATGTATCAGAGCCTCCAAAACTCATGATGTCCTGATGCTATAACAATTCATGAGACGCACTTTTAGTTTTTTATAAGAAAAGCTTTGTATCTGCACACGAGTCACTTCGATAATGTACAAATAAATGATTTTTTGATTGTAACGATGAAAATTTGAGAGAATATTTTTATATTTGGGATTCTTATTCCTGTTGAATGAAGATCAATTCTCTTTATAAATCAATGGTGTAATGATCTAAAAAATTATCCGCTCCAATACATCATTTGTATGAAAAATGCTGTAATGAACTCTTACTTTATTGCACTTATAACTCTTAAAATTCAAAATATTAGGGATCGTGCAAAACAAATAAGGATATCCATAAATAAAATTAAGCAGCTACACTGGATAAAAAATGGCCGTAAAAACGCCTAGTCAATATCTCTTACGACCTTAATTTATGTATATCATGTAAACGCAATAAGCTAAAATCTGTACAAAAATATTTAAAAAAATTCTTCTACAATAGCTGCTTCTTAAATTCTGCTCGTTTTTTTAAAACAAAATTTTTATCTATTTTATCCATTATATAAGAAAAATTTAGCCTTATTTTAATAATATATAAAGGTAAAAATCCTCTATTTTTACAAAGCAATATCAATGTATTTCTTTAATGTTATTAAAAATAGAGCTTGTAATTCAAACGATAAAAATTAAACATTACATTCTTTAAATATCTTTCTTGTTTTTTTTACTTCTTTCCTTAGTTTATTAACCTATGATTTTTACAGCTGCCTATCGTGCTTTACAACGCCTTGTGACCTCGCAATATAGCATTATGATACTAAAAGCATTGGGGGTTACGTTTTTCGTGCTCGCCATTTTATGGTTATGTGTGCACCAACTTTTTGTGTCTTACTTTTGGCCTTGGATTGCTCAGTTTCTTCCTGGGCTCCCGAGCTGGGCTGGGTGGCTGGGATTTAGCATGCTTATCATCTTCAATCTTGGTTTGGCTCTTTTGTTGGCTTTTTTGATTGCTCCCATCACAGCTATGATTGGTAGTTTTTTCATTGACTCTGCTGCTGAAATCATCGAAAGGCAAGATTATCCAAATGAGCCACTTGGACAAGCTATGCCATTTGCACGTTCTCTTGTTCTCTCCTTTAAATTTGTTATTTTAAGCCTTCTTGGTAATGGAATTGCTTTTATTTTATTCTTCATACCAGGTGTTAATTTGATTGCTTTTTATGTTATTAATGGCTATTTGCTTGGGCATGAATATTTCTTGTTTGCGGCTTATCGTTTTCGGACAGAACAAGATGCGCGTGCTTTTTTACATACCCATTACGCAGCAGTTTTTGGTGCTGGATTGTTGATCGCGGTTTTTGTTTCGATTCCCATTCTTAATTTGGCTACACCGCTTTTTGCAGCCGCCTTTATGACACATTTACATAAAATGCTTTCCCAAAAAACCATAGCACGTATCACACAAAAATAATGTTCTTTGAACTTAACAGAACTTTCCCGTCAAAAAGGCATACTATAAATCCTATGTTTTATATCAATCAATATATTGACTGATAATGATCATTTATCAGTTCATAACATGAGTAAAAAACTAAATATCAATAAGGCTTTCTCATTTCACCCCTATTCATATTGAATCAATTAAAATCATTTGTTGAAAGGTCATCAGCGGAACAGTATGTGGATAAAAGCACTTTTAAAAAAGTATAAAATATCACTTATGAATGTTCTCAAATGCAAGAATTATTATCACATTGGAAACTGACAAAGAATACGAGGATATCGGTTTGTACTTTCTATTTCAGTAAAAGTAGGAGAGCCTATAAATTTTATGCCTTTCATAAAAGGAGTGTAGACTCTTTATAGGCACTATCATGAGAAAGTTTTGAGAATACGTGATGTTAAATCTAATAACGCGTGCATACACAATAAAAATGATATTTTTTTTGGGGTGCTTTATTTTATGCGAAACGTACGCGCTTTAAGAAAACCGTTTGAAAAAAATCTTGCTCTGGTGTTCGCGTTTCGCTAACATAATGTTATTATATCCCTTATCTTTAATGGATGTGTATAGCCTTGTTAAGGTTTTATATTATAAGGTTTCTTTGCTTGAGGACTGTTGATATTAGTGATTAATTGGAGAGGCATTTTTATTAAAAGGAAATAAGCCGTTTGTTAACCAACGCAAGAGGTGAGTTTTAATACCAAAGTCAAAAAATAAAAACATGTAAGTTATTAAAAATTATGAGAAATTTTTTATAGGGAATACTCTTCGTGTATGTAATTTTTATGGTATTGGAAATATTAAAAATAAACAAACAATGCAGTTAGAGCTATACGTGCACGGATAAAAATATTAAATAGACTCGTTTGTTCAGCCGGAAAAGCAAATGTAACTGCTTAAGTTTTATATTTTTTCAAATCATGCAAAAGATGTATAATATTTAAAGGAAGGCTATAAAGATGAACTGGATTACAAATTATGTTCGTCCTAAAATTAACTCTATATTGGGACGCCGCGAAATTCCAGAAAATCTATGGATTAAAGATCCTACGAGTGGTGAAATGATCTTTCATAAAGATCTGGAAGCCAATCAATTTGTGGCTCCCAATTCTGGACATCATATGCGCATCAGTGCCAAAAATCGTCTCATGCATTTTTTTGATGATGGTGTCTATACAGCTCTTGAAAATCCAAAAGTTGTCACAGATCCTTTAAAGTTTCGCGATGAAAAACGCTATATTGACCGCTTAAAAGATTATCGTTCTAAACTTGGTGTTGATGACAATATTTTAAGTGCACGCGGTACGATTGAAGGCTTACCCATTATTGCAACTGTTCAAGATTTCGCCTTTATGGGGGGGTCTCTCGGTATGGCTTCAGGAGAAGCGATTATCAAAGCTTTTGATACTGCCATTGCGGAAAAACGTCCTTTGGTTCTTTTTGCTGCTTCTGGTGGTGCACGCATGCAAGAAGGAACACTCTCATTGATGCAAATGCCCCGTACAACCGTAGCGATTGAAATGCTAAAAGAAGCAAAACTTCCCTATATTGTTGTTCTGACCAATCCAACCACCGGTGGTGTTACTGCTTCTTACGCCATGCTCGGCGATATTCACATTGCTGAACCTGGCGCTATGATTGGTTTTGCTGGTCCACGTGTGATTCAACAAACTATACGCGAAACTCTACCAGAAGGGTTTCAAAGTAGTGAATATCTGCTCGAACATGGTATGATTGACATAGTTGTATCGCGCCTAGAAATGAAAACAACCATTGCACGTCTTTTACGTTTAATGATGAAACATCCTACTGTTGTTAACCCTTCTACTCCATCCCCCACAGACTCTCAAACATCGCTTTCGACAACAAAAGCAGCTTAAATTTATGCAAAAAAGTCAAGTGCAAAGGGTGGTGGATGATTTACTAAAGAATTATCCAAAAAAGTTTGATTTTTCTTTAGGCCGTGTTGTTCGGCTTTTAGAACGTCTTGGTAATCCACATTTAAAACTTGGCCCCATTATTCACATTGCTGGAACAAATGGCAAAGGATCTGCCTCAGCAATTTGCCGTGCTCTTTTAGAAAGTGCTGGCTACTGTGTTCATATGTACAGCTCACCTCATCTTGTCAACTGGAACGAACGCTGTCGGTTAGGTCAAAAAGGAGGGGGTCAACTTGTTACAGAAAGCCTATTGGCTGAAACAATCCGTGAAATTATAAAAATAAATCATCAAGAGCCAATTACTATTTTTGAAATTTTTACAGCCGCTGCCTTTATGCTGTTTAGGTTACATCCAGCTGATGTTGTCATTTTAGAAGTTGGGTTGGGAGGACGTTTTGATGCAACCAATGTCATTAACAAACCAGCTGTATCGCTTATTATGCCCATTGATTATGATCATGAAAACTTTCTTGGTGATACAATTTCTCAAATTGCTTTTCAAAAAGGGGGAATTATAAAACCAAATGTTCCCGTGGTTATCGGTAAGCAAAATTATGAGGAAACGCTTTCTACTTTAATATCCCTTGCCGATAAAAATAAGGCACCTTATTCTCTCTTTGATCAAGATTATCAAAGCTATAAAGAACATGGACGTATGGTTTTTCAAAACAATCAAGGCCTCCTAGATCTTTCCCTTCCTAACCTCATTGGAGATCACCAAGTTGCCAATGCTGGTGCTTCTCTTGAAGCAGTCTATCAAGCAGGTTTTCAACTTTCAGAACAAGTCATCAATGAAGCTTTAAAAAATATTTATTGGCCCGCACGGATGCAACATTTAACCCATGGATATTTGGTTGATCAATTATCCCCTAATATCGATTTATGGCTCGATGGTGGTCACAATCCTGCTGCTGGAAAAGTTATTGCGACTGAACTTAGGCAATGGAGAAAAAAAACAAATCGTCCCATTATTATGATTGCTGGCATGCTTAATACTAAAGATGCTGTCGGTTATTTTCGTCCTTTAGCAAACCTTGTCGATAAAGTGTATACGATACCACTTATTAACAATAACGCCAGTATCTGTCCCATAAACTTAGCTGAATCGGCGCAGAAAGCAGGAATCTGTGCATCCTCTCAAACGCACTTACAAGGTGCTTTGCATAAAATTAAAGTGGAATATAAAGAGGCTATTGTCCTGATCGGAGGATCTCTTTATCTTGCAGGCGATATTTTGCGTGACAATAAAACACCACCGTGCTAGAAATTAGCTATTTTTAAAGCTTTGAAAGATAGACTTTTTAATCATGCAATTTGATTGTGCACTTTATCAACATCCTAAACTTATTACTGTTTTCGGCGGATCTGGTTTTGTAGGGCGCCATGTCGTTGAAACTTTGACTAAGCGGGGATATCGCGTTCGTATCGCTGTTCGTTGTCCACAAAAGGCTTATTACATGCTCCAAATAGGAGAAGTAGGACAAACGCAAATGCTGAAAACAGATATCAAGCATCGTGCCTCTGTTGCACGCGCATTACTTGGAGCTGATGCTGCAGTGTTTTTGCCTGGTAGTTTAAAACAAGCAAATCAATCGAATTTTAAAAAAACACAAATTGATGGTACTCACAATGTTGCTGAATTAACAGCAGAAGCTGGTATCCCACTCATTTATATGTCAACACTTGTAGCCAATGAGAACGCTTCATGCCTTTATGCACGTGTTAAGTTTATGGGTGAGCAAATTATTCATAACAAGCATCCTCAAGCAATTGTTATCCGTCCATCCGTTATCTTTGGACCAGAAGATTGTTTTTTTAACACCTTAGCAGATTTTTCACGTTTTTTACCCATTATGCCTCTTTTTGGAGGAGGACAAAGTAAGTTGCAACCCGTCTATGTTGGTGATGTTGCCGAGTTTATTGCGCACGCTTTAGATGGACAGGTTGCTTGGGGAAAAAATTATGATCTTGGTGGTCCGCAAATTATCACCTTCCAAAATGCTCTTGAAACGATACTCAAAATTATTCACCGTAAAAAAACAATCCTATCCATGCCTCTTTCTGCTGGTCTATTGATTGGAGGAATTTTGGGAACCATCGGTAAATTACCTTTTATACCAACACTTGTAACAGCCAATCAGATACGCTTTTTGCAAATGGATAACATTGTTTCTCAAGAAGCTATTGAAAATGGATATACTTTAGAAGGTGTGGGAATTACGCCTAAAGCAATAGCTGCCTTCTTGCCAAATTATCTCTGGAGATTTCGTCCACATGGTCAATTTTCCAAAAACTTACTCGTTTAAAATAAATTCTCTCAAACTGAGTTAATTATTTGATTTGTAATTCAGGGCTTGTTGTTGGCTACTTTAAAATTAGAGTGTTCAATAGATTGATGTTTTTGCGTTTTTAATACTCCATTCAGCATTGAAACACGTATTTCCGCGTATATGACGTCCTTTTGATAAAAATCATTGAAAATAGGAAAAAAACATCTCTTATAAATTATCTTCAGGCAAGAACAGATGTAACATGGGAATCCAGAAGAACTGGATCTGGACTTGTCTATTCATGAAGATGATAGCTTATGGCTTTGCATTAATATTATTTTGCTAAAAAGCTTAATAATGAAATGAAATAAGGTAATGATACCTTTTCTAAACAACCGTATGAGTGAGCAGAATAAGAGTATGCTATCATTGATTATTCCATAAAAAAATCAATATAAAAATTGTGACGCAATGCATCATTTTTATTATAAAAAATATTGCTTTGAAGACTTTTAAAAAACTTTAAAGTTACGTAAAAAGGATAAAATTTTGTTTTCTTTTTATGCCTCTTTTTTTTCAAATTAAATTATGTTTCATTTTAGAAATTATTAAAAATAATACTCATCTTGCCCCACTCTGACATATGAAAAGTTGGGATTGCGTATAGGATGCTTTTAGCCCTCTCAACATTTGTTTTAACCATGCGATGGCATGAGAGTGAGATGTCAATTTACAAGTGACTGCAAAAGTTTTATGAGGAAAAGTGCCAGATTTTTTCCCTTTGCAAAATATGGCAATCACACATTTGAATTTATATTTTTTCATCTTTACAGGTAATCGCATGACTTTTTCTGCGTTATACTCGTAAAAACCAAGTTGAAAATGATTTCATCATAACATCATAGATTTTATTAAATAAATAACCCCATAAAAATGAAAATATCTCTGCTATAGCTCTGGCATGTTTTTTTATAAATACTTTGAAAAGGACATTAGAAACACCTCTCACTTCCCATTAATACATTTTATGCGTATTTGTAGGTGTCCCCTATGTCGTATTCATAAAAATCAAACTGAGGATAATATATCAAAACGCCTTGTCTAGAGGATATCTCTAAGGACATGATAGCGTTATCGTTGTTTTTTTGTGTACCTTGGCTATTAAAAGCATGCAAAGTTATTGAGACAATTCATTATCTCTCTGCAAAGTGATTATCTTTTTTCTTACCTATCATAGTCCTCTTCATGAAAAAAGTATGATCCTTTATATAAGAAAAACAGAATTTAAAGCCTATTTACATAGGTTTTTCATCTCGTTGATACTATGGTCAGCATTTTTCATATTCTGAAATATCAGTGCATATTTGTTGCACAAATTTATAGAAATTCTAAAAGAGCCTTTTCACATCAAAGAAGTCTTCTTCTTGCCTTGCATTTTTTTTTAATTTCTCCTACCGTCTTCAAAAACTGATTTAAAAGGAATGAAGAATGACAGCTCAAGATTTTGTTGTCAAAGATATTGCCCTTGCCGCTTATGGTCGTAAAGAACTTGATATTGCTGAAACTGAAATGCCTGGCTTGATGGCTTGTCGCAAGGAATTTTTCTCCAGTCAACCTTTGCGCGGTGCGCGTATTTCTGGTTCATTGCATATGACAATTCAAACAGCTGTTTTAATTGAAACATTAAAAGCGATTGGCGCCGATATACGGTGGAGCTCTAGCAATATTTTTTCTACGCAAGATCACGCAGCAGCAGCTATTGCCGCAGCTGGTATTCCTGTATTCGCTGTTAAAGGTGAAACATTGGAAGAATATTGGACTTATATAGATGCAATTTTCCAATGGCCTGATGGTAATCCTTCCAATATGATCTTAGATGATGGCGCTGATGCCACAAACTATATTTTAATGGGAAGTCGTGCCGAACAAAATAAAGATATCCTCTCGCATCCCAAAACAGAAGAAGAAGAATTTTTTTTCAAACAAATCCAAAAGCGTATGGATGCAACGCCAGGTTTTTTTACACGACAGTGCGCAGCAATTAAAGGTGTCAGCGAAGAAACTACAACAGGTGTAAACCGTCTTTATCAATTACAAAAACAAGGGCTTCTACCTTTTCCTGCTATTAATGTTAATGATAGTGTCACGAAATCAAAGTTTGATAATAAATATGGATGTAAAGAGTCATTGGTCGATGGCATTCGACGTGGAACAGACGTGATGATTGCTGGAAAAACAGCCATTGTCTGTGGTTATGGCGACGTAGGAAAAGGTTCAGCAGCATCTCTTTCGGGTGCTGGGGCGCGTGTTAAAATAACAGAAATTGATCCTATTTGTGCTCTCCAAGCAGCTATGGATGGCTATGAAGTTGTTAATTTGGATGATGCTGCCTCCAATGCTGATATTATCATCACAACAACAGGTAATAAAGATGTTGTCCGTTTAGACCATATGCGACAAGTCAAGGATATGTGTATTCTTGGAAATATTGGTCATTTTGATAATGAAATCCAAGTTGCAGCTCTTAGAAATTTGCCATGGATCAATATTAAACCTCAAGTTGACATGATCACCTTTCCCGATGGAAAACGCATCATTTTGCTCTCTGAAGGGCGTTTGTTAAACCTCGGTAATGCGACGGGACATCCTTCTTTTGTCATGTCGGCTTCGTTTACCAATCAAGTTTTAGCGCAAGTTGAACTTTTTACCCGTGCAGAACACTATACAAATGAAGTCACTGTTTTGCCTAAACATCTTGATGAAAAAGTTGCACGTCTTCATCTTGATCGGTTAGGAATAAAATTAACTGTTTTATCAGAAGAACAAGCCGCTTATATTGGAGTTACACCGCAAGGACCTTATAAACCAAACCATTACCGTTACTAAAATGCTTCCTTGGGTTTTAAAAAGGGAAAGATGTCGTGCTCAGCTTTGGTGACCATACCCCCAAAGAAAAAGCTCAAAAAATGATTCGAATCTATACATATATATTTTGCCTTTTTTTCTTTTTCTTCCCCACACGCGCTATTGCTCAGCCGTTGCAAGATTATTTACCATTTTCCTTCACTTTGCCAAATGGTCCATGGCTGCTTTTAGCGCTGTGTGGAGGAATTTCTTGTGCTTCATTTCTCGCGTGCATGGCTGTTATTATGCATGCAAAAAGAGCAGCACAGAAACCTTTGAAGATAATTCAAGCAGATTTTTCTGAAAAACTTAAATATTATGAATGGCTTTTGGAGGAAACCAATCAACTCCTTCTTATTTGGGAAAATCCAACAACCTTACCTCGTGTCGTTGGTGGCCTTTCGACATTGCAAAAAATAGGCATTGATCAGCAAAATTTTCAGCGCTTTGAACTCTGGGTTGAAGAAAATTCTCTGCGAGAACTTGATTATGCATTGACTCAACTGCGTTCTCAATGTCACCCTTTTGAACTTTCTATTACCACCACAAATAATGTGCTGCTACACGTTACAGGGGTTGTTGCCGGAACAGTCGCCGTTGCTCGTTTTCAAGATATTTCAAAACAGCAGAGCGAAAATGCTCGTTTACAGAAAGATATTGCCCGTCTTCTCACTGAACTGAGAATGCAGCGTAATCTTCTTGATCTTATTCAAGAGCCCGTATGGATAAAAGATTGTGAAGGAAAAATTTGTTTTATCAATCGCGCCTTTAGAGAAATGACAAACTTTCGTGAAGGCAGTGATGAAGTGGAAGATCTTTTCAATGAAAACACACAACGCAAAACAGATGAAACAGAAACAATCTTTCAAGAACATGTTCATACCGT
Organism: Bartonella massiliensis; assembly: GCF_902150025.1. GTDB lineage: Bacteria > Pseudomonadota > Alphaproteobacteria > Rhizobiales > Rhizobiaceae > Bartonella > Bartonella massiliensis. The sequence goes on along the minus strand of NZ_CABFVS010000011.1, from coordinate 30,629 downwards.
CATTGATGGAGAACGGCGTCGTTTTCATCTCACACGTCTCACAACAGCTGAAGGGATGGCTGCTTTTGCACGTGATGACAGCGCCTATGAAAATCTTGCTCATGAATTAAAATATGTTCTTCAAAGCCATTGTGAAACCCTTGACCAAATTTCAACAGCTGTAGCCATTTTTGATAAAAATCAAAAATTAAAATTCTGCAATCATGCTTTTAAAATTTTATGGCCCTTGGAGAGTTCCTTTTTAGAAAGTGAACCAAGTCATACGCTGTTTCTTGAGCGTTTACGTGAAAAAGGGCTCATTGCTGAACACCCTGATTGGCGCGCGTGGAAAGAAGAGCTTTTTAAAGCCTATCGACAAACAGAATCAAACCAACAGATTTGGAATCTTCCAGATGGCCGTACGGTGCGTGTTATCTCAACCCCTCATCCACAAGGAGGGGTCACGTGGCTTTACGAAAATCTTACAGAAAAAATTGATCTTGAACGTCGTTATAATACACTCATTAAAATACAAGGTGAAACACTTGATAAGCTTTCTGAAGGTGTCGTTGTTTTTGGTACTGATGGACGTCTTCGTTTATCGAATCCTTCCCTGTCGAAATTGTGGTCTCTGCCTTATAATTTACTGGTAGAAGGGACTCATATTACACAGTTACAAAACCATTGTTCAGCCTTAACCCTGGGACAAGAATGGGATCAATTTACTAAATTCATTACTGGTTTTGCTGAAAAACGTGAAGCATATTCGGGTCGTATCGATCTTAAAAATGATATGATTTTTGACTATACCTTGGTTCCTCTGCCTGATGGACAAACGATGCTCACCTTTGTGAATGTTACAGATACTGTCCATGTTGCACGTGCTCTTCAAGAGAAAAATGAAGCCCTAGAAAGTGCTGATCGTTTGCGGAATGAATTTGTCCAACATGTTTCCTATGAATTGCGTACACCTCTCACCAATATTATTGGATTTTCCGATATTTTACGGGATCAAATTTTTGGCTCTATCAATGAACGTCAACAAGAATACCTTGGGCATATTCATTCAGAATCAGGGACTCTTTTAAATATTGTTAATGATATTCTTGATCTTGCTACCCTTGATGCAGGTATTATGGAGTTAGACATAAAATCGGTGAATATTGCCGATGCGATGATCCAAGCAGTAACCCGTGTAGAAGATCGCCTTAATGGACGCCATATTACGCTTTTACAACAAATTTCTCCTTCCTTAAATTCTATTTCTGCTGATGAAAAACGCTTACATCAAATTTTTGTGAATGTCTTAAGTAATGCACTTAATTTTGCAACAGAGGCAAGCACTATTGAATTTTGTGTTGATGAACAAGACGATAACATTGTCTTTAGTGTGCACAATGAGGGCTCTGACATCCCTGAAGATATCCTTGATCGTATTTTTAAACGTTTTTCTTCCCATTCACACCATGGTGGGCGTGCAGGGGCTGGGCTTGGTCTTTCGTTAGTGAAAAGTTTTGTTGAACTACACGGTGGACATGTTGAAATTCTTACTGGTTCTGGAAAAGGAACAACCGTTAAGTGTTTTTTTCCACTCCTAAAGGAAGAGAGGATTTTTTAATTTTGACCTTCATTATAACAAAAATTTTTCACCCATTTCATGGAACGCTTAATGGATTTTAATTTTTTTCTTGAAAATGAAGAGGCAACAAGGCTTTTTGCACAAAATTTAGCCTTTTCTTTAAAGGGGGGAGATCTTGTAACGCTGCAAGGAGATCTTGGAACTGGAAAATCAACCATTGCACGGACAATCATCCAAACACTTGCAAACGATAACACTATGGATGTTCCAAGCCCGACCTTCACTCTTGTGCAAAGCTATCAACTTCAACAGTTTGAAATTATTCATGCTGATCTTTATCGCCTGTCTATGGCAGAAGAAATTGATGAATTAGGGCTTCATGAAGCACGTGAAGAAAGCATTTTACTTGTTGAATGGCCAGAAAGAAGTTCAGATCTTTTGGAGCTTGCTACTTTTGCACTCACCTTACAATATAAAGCACAGGGACGTCATGTGACGCTGAGATCAGCACCACATTCTATTGAACGTTTGCAACGCTCTTTTGCAATTCATCCATAAAAAATATCGACATGATCATGTGCATTATCATTTTTTAGTTGGTAATGCCTTAACAAACCGATGAAATTTGAAATGATGCACACCATAAAGATGAAACAAAATGCTGACTCTTTTATAAAAGGGGCATAACTTGCAAAGGATATTCGTTAATTGGTAGGAATGAATACGTTTTTCTTAGAGAATGGGTTTTCCATATTTTTTTTGAAGATTTTGAAAAAACTCTTTTGATATGAGAGAAACATAGAAGAGAATTTTAGATCAAAGTGTTAACCTTCTCAGAAGAGTATTAACTCACCTATAATGAATTTTTTGCTTTTTTCTACTTAAAAAATGCAAATTTTAGAAAAGAAATTTATAAAACCTTTGCTTAAAATTTCCTTCTGGGCTTACCAAGAACTCTCCCTAAACCTCCTTATTTCTAGATTGATCTTTGTTTTTATGGGTTGGCTCCCTATCTTGATAGCCTTATCCAAGAAGAAAGTATCATTCACCTAACATTTTGGAACGCATATAAAGAAGGGATTGTCTACATTATTTATATAGGATAGTTTTTTTAAATGATCCATTGAATATTGAATCATGCATAACAATGCGGATTCTTAAAAGCATTAAAATAAATGCTTTAACTTTTTGATTTAATTGAAGTGCTATTGCAATATACTGCAGAAAAAAATGTTTAAAAAGTCAAAAGGAGAGATAAAACTTCCCTCCTTTATTGTTACTGTATGTGGCATTAACTAAGCCCATCTTTTATCCACTCAGAAAGACGTCCTTTAGAGGTAGCACCAACCATATTTGATGAAACATTTCCATTTTTAAACATTAATAATGTAGGGATAGAACGCACGCCATATTGGGTAGCCAGTTCCGGATTTTCGTCAATATTTACTTTGGCAATTTTAACTTGGTTTTGCATTTCCGTTGAAATTTCATCCAAAATTGGAGCAATCATTTTGCAAGGACCACACCATTCTGCCCAAAAATCAACCACAACAGGAATGGAAGAGGTTAAAACTTCACTTTCGAAACTATCCTTATCAACTTTTATACACGTCATTAATTTATCCTTTATCGTTATTTTTTATAGATTGGTATGATAACAATTCATATCAAGTTATTGCAAAGATAAACTATTAAAGAGCTTTTTTGCACCACAAATTGGGGAACGTGTTTATTTGAGCAATTTTATGAAAATAAAAAAGCATAAAGATACTTTGACGAAAAGAAATAACTTATAAGGCAATTTCATCAAGAAATGCCTCGAGTTTTTCCGGAGGAAGTTTAAAAATTTTAGCTTCTTTACTGTAGATAAGCAGAGCTTGAACATCTTTATTAGGATGAATAGCTTGCAACAATTTTCTATAAAGAGCCATTTGCAACCAATGATGAGGCGCAATAGCAGCTTCATTTTCTGGTGGAATTCCCGTTTTAAAATCAGCAAAGATAATGCTGTTTTGTGTGATGTAAAGACGGTCAATTTGACCAGAAATTGCTTGTTCTTTTCCACGAATTTTTACAATACCCATTAAGGGAACCTCAGAACGTGAATGCTCAGAGAAAAGAGGCTTGAGATAAACATGATCTAATATTTTCCAAATATGACGAAGAGCATCTTCTCTTTGGCTCTCCTCCCAATGAGAAGCCTTTATATTGAGATAGTTTCGAGCATACTCTTGACGTTTTTGTGGAGGGCAGTCGGGTAAATATTGCAACAATCGGTGAATGAGATGACCATATTCGATAAAAAAAGCTCTGTTAGTGTTTGTTTCTCCTAAAACAGGTGACGTAAAAAGCTGTTTTGAGCTGGAGGAAATTTCTGTATCAGCTTCAATGGAAAGGCTTGCGACTGAAGGTTTTAACGGTTTTGGGAGAGCTGGTTCGGCTGGTACTTTATGAAAGAAAAAAGCAGGCAAAGGTGCTAAGTCTTGACTTTCAGAAAAAGGGATTTCTTGGTTTATAGAAGCAGTAGAAGAAGGGGTAATGCAATAACGCCAAGCTACGATATCTTCCGCAGAACCTTTTATAGCAACTGCATGGGGTTCAAGGGCTTTTTTTACCAATTGTAGCCATGTATCAGAGGAACTTTTCTGGCTTTTATATCCACAAACAAATAAACGATCTTCAGCGCGTGTCATTCCTACATAAAGAAGGCGTCTATATTCTTCTTCTGCACGCTCTTTTAAATGTGAAATTGCTTGTTTAGAGAGTTTTGTATCAAACTTTTTATTGGGACACCAAATAAAAGCGTGTTGTTCGTTCCCTTGTGCATTGTTTAAAGGAACTTTAAGCAAATGAGGTGCATGCTGAGGATGCCAAATCGCACTACCAGGATCAACTAAAAACACAACAGCAGCCTCTAGTCCTTTTGCGGCATGAACAGTCATGATGCGAATTTCTTCATGGTTTTGCTCAAATTCACGTTTAATTTCTGGTTCGCTTGCACTTAATGTTTCTAAAAAAGCTTGTAGTCCTGGTAAGCCTGTTTTTTGAATGGTGAGCGTATAGTCCATAAAAGCATCGAGCACATCATTGGCTTCAGATCCTAAACGAGACAGAATTTTTTGTCTTCCCTTATCATTATTTAGAATATGGCTATAAAACTCGAAAACCGGTATTTGATCCACTAAAGCATGATAATGGCTCAGCTTTTCAAAAGCATCTTTAAAAGACGCTTTCGATGATGCATGCTCACATAAACTTTGCCAAAGAGAGCCGGTTCGGTGTGCGGCAAGTTGATAGAGTTCCTCTTCACTCAAAGCAAAAAGAGGGCTTTTTAATATGCAAGCAAGAGAAAGGTCATCTTGTGGCTGCAAAATAAAACGCGCAAGCGCCATTAAATCACGGATACTAATATGTTTGGTGAGTTGTAAACGATCAGCCCCTGCTACGGGAATATTACGGTGTTTAAGAGCACGGAAAAGAGCTGAAACAAATTTATCACGCTTACGGACTAAGATCATAATATCACTTGCCCGTATTAAGCGTCCCTTTGCTGGAAGCATTTCGCCTTTTTGTAACCAACCAGCAATCGTTTCAGCAATTTTTTCTGCTAAACGAACTTCAGGGGTATCTAAATGATCAACACTTAAATGCCAATCATGCGGAAATTCGCTCGTTTCTTTGGAAATGGCATCCCATATAACAACTTCGCCCGGACTATGCACACGGATAGCTTCATGCACCGTCTTTGTATTTTCTGCCGAAAGTCCTTTATAGTTTTCTGGTGTTTCAAAAACCAAATCAACACTTTTAAGAACATCTGCTGTAGAGCGAAAAGAGTAATGTAGTTGTATTTTTTCAAATTGCTGTTTTGTTTGCTGCACTTTTTTTTGAATAATTCTTCCATTTGCAGCAAAATTTTCTGGAGCAGCACCTTGAAAAGAATAAATAGATTGCTTTTCATCTCCAACAGCAAAAAGAGTTCGTATATTTGTTCGTTGGCTATATCCTGAGAAAAATTCTTGTGCCAACAATTGAATAATTTGCCATTGCTCAGGGTTGGTATCTTGTGCTTCATCAAGTAGAATATGATCAAGGCCTTGATCAAGTTTATAATGCACCCATTGGCTTGCACCTTTGCGCTGTAACAAATGAACTGTGCGCTCAATAAGATCATCAAAATCTAAAAAACCATTGGCTTTTTTTAGATTGGTATAGATTTCGAGATAAACAGCACACAGCTGAAAAGCAGCCATATTGAGTGTGGCAATTTTTGCGCATTGGTATTTTTCTAAAAGAACAGAAAGCTTGCTTTGTTTATCTTCAAGCATTTGTTGAATAAAAGGCCAAATTTCATCTGACTTTTTACGAAATAAATGTGAAAAATTACGCGGTTCACCTTTTGTGTTAAAATAAATATCAGAAATAATCTCGAGAATATTGGTCTCATCACGCGCTTTTTCTAATTGGGAAAATTTTGCCACCATCTCTTTCAGACTTTGACTGCCGTTGGTTTCACAATGCTTAAGCGCATAAAGAGGAAGAGGAGCAGTTTGTTGAATTTGTTCCAGCAAGAATTGGTTTGTTTCATCGGGTGCTAAGTTAAAAAGCGCACGCAATTTTTCTTCTCCATTTTCAGACAAAAGAGAAGATAAGAAGTTAGAAATTTTATGTTGCTTTTCAACGGCTTCATAGAGCAGTTGGTTAAAAGTATGTTCGCTAATAACTTGAAGTAACTGTTGCAAAGCAGGTTGTGCATCACGACGTGCTAAAAGTTGGCGACGGGATTCTTGTTGTAGCTTCTTGCGACTGATATCATCGGGAAGTTCGAAATGCCCTGCAATATTGGCTTCTAACATAAATTGATGCAAAAGAGATTCACAAAAAGCATGAATCGTTTGAATTTTTAAGCCACCAGGTGTTTCAAGAGCACGCGCGAAGAGCTGTCGTGCATAAATTAATTTTTGCGCATTGACGGGCTTATTTTCAAACCGTGTCAAGGTTTCTTGCAGCTGTGCATCATCCAGTTCATTCCAACTGGAAAGCGTACGAAAAATTCGTGATTGCATAACAGCAGCAGCAGCTCTTGTATAAGTAAGGCATAAAATACGTGCTGGAGGCGTACCGTTTAAAAGCAAACGAATAACACGTTCACTTAAAACATGCGTTTTTCCAGATCCTGCATTTGCAGAAACCCACACGTTTTTTTGGGGATGTGTTGCCGTTGCCTGTGCATCAAGAGCGGCTTGAGGAATAGAAAAAAAAGTCATGATTACTCTTCTTTATGAAAACCAATTGACCATTCCCACAACCGTGCTAAATGGTCGTAGTCACCTTCATATCGTTTTTCCATGGGAACAGCATGTGAGAGATAGCCTTGTTGTGGATTTTGATAATACGTTATCAGTGCAATAAGATTTTTCCAGGCAATTTCACCAAGATTAACAGCACTGAAGTACGTTTTTCCTTCTTTTTTCGTTAAAAGAATAGATTGGGATTTAATTTCACCTTTTCCGCTTAAGGGAATGTAAAATAAATTTGAGGGAACAAAATCTTGAAAATCTGGAAATGCCCCTTCTATCAGCAAAGCTGTTTCTAAAGCCAATTGCGGAAATAATAATTCACGAACCTGTTTTGATGAAGGGGGAGTTCCGGTTTTAAAATCTAGAATTTCAACCGTTTTGTCTGGCAAAACATCAAGACGATCAGCCCGTCCTGAAAGGGTTACCCCTGTTGTGCCTATAGGGATTTTTTGTGAAACTACTTCAGCATATCGCTTTCGCGGTCCTAAACTTTGTTCCCATTGAATAAGACGTGGAGCAAGATTTTCAAAACTGTTCCACCAAACTGTTTCAATATCAGGTGGAAAATTGAATTTATTAAATTCTTTACGTCCAATAGCAAGCAGGACATCTAATGCATTCGCAGCCTTTGGATTTTCTATTTGTGTACAAAAAGCAGCAAGAATAGCGTGATAAAGTATTCCACGCTCACTAGCGCCAGGGTCATGAACCAATGCTTTAAGAGGAGTGAGCCGTAAGATTTTTTTGGCATAAATAGCATAAGGATCATACCGCAATGTTTCTATTTCAGTGACTGAAAAATGACGCGGTCGCATCTCAAGGGGGGGGATAGGGCAAGGACGCTCAACATTAGAAGTCACGCTGGTATGATCCAGCATCTTGGTCCAGTGACGCAGTATTTCACCTCTTGCACGGATTTGTTTCCAAGCCTGTTTTCCTACAACGGTTTCTATGCGTTGTAACCAACGTGAAGGAATAGAAGGGGTATGATTAACCCGTAATGCGCGAGTCATCACCACTTTATCCATTCCCATAGCCCATTGAAAATCATGCGCAGAAAGACCAATACGTTGCTCTGGTGGTTCCAGCGTTAACATCATTTTCATCGGTCGTGATAAAAAAGCATCATTTTTGGTTGATATCGGCCATGATCCTTCATTAAGACCACCAATAACCACTGTATCAACCGTTTGCAAACGTGATTCCAAAGTACCCCAAATGAATAAACGTGGATGTCCTCCAGGTGAAGGTGTAACGGAACGCGTTGCAATCAATGCAGAAAACATAGCGGGCCATTCGCTAAGATGAAATGTTAATCCTGATTGATCGCTAACCAATTCACGCAAAAAATTTGATAGGGCTTGTCCTGCCTCATGTTGATAAAGATGAGCAAGAGAATTATCCTCATTGCGACCAAAATTTTCAAAAACCTCAACCATTGCTATCGCAGCTTCATTGATGGTGCATTCTTTCTCTTGTTTCAAAAGAGAGGCTAAAGGTTCAACAGCTTTCTTTAAAAGATGACAAAGGAAACGTGCTTCTTCAAACTTCTGCTGATCAAGGACATTAATTTCTGAACAATTACAGCAATATGTTTCAATCCATTTTTCAAGAAATTGATCACATTCACAAAGATTAATGCGTCCTGTATTCCCTCGAAGTACAAAAAGTTCAAAATTTTCTGCCATTTCGCGTAAGCGATGACGGTTCTGTTGGAGTGTTGTTAGTGGATGTTTAAGAAGGGAAAGAAAAGCAATGGGATCATCAGGTTGCAATATATTTTCTAAAATAAGCCGTAAGAGCGTTACAGGCAATGTTTGTGCAAGGGGTATCCCCCCTGAATCATTTGCTTCAATACCAAATCGCTGTAATTCCGCAGCAACACGGCGTGCCAAATTACGATCATTTGTAATAAGAGCAGCAGTTTTTGGGGGGTCTTCAATAGCTTTGCGTAAGGTAACCGCTATAGCGAGAGCTTCTTCACGTTCATTGATAGCTTCAATAAACGACCAATCTGCGCAAATCTCCTCATAATCATCACGAATAATTTGTACCCATTTATCGGTTGTAGAAGCGGGGCGGAGTGCTTCCGATAAAAGAGCCATTCGCTTTTTCTTTATTGTACTTTGTTGGCCAATTTCGCAAACATGGTTACGTTGACACTCCATGAGAGTGAGAAGTTTTTTTAAATGATATTGAGGGTGGCTAAAAACATTTTTTGCATGATCAAAAAAATCACAAGCTGTTTTTTCTTTATTAATTGTGCTGAGTGCATTCCATTGTTCTTCATCCATATGAAGATCAAGACCAGGAAGAACAACAGCTCCTTTTGGCAGAGAAGCTATAACCTTTAAAAGATGAGAAACGGCAGGAATAGAACCCGATACACCAGCCGCAATGATCGGTTTATCAGATTGTGCGCGTTGTAATGTCTCTGCGTGCATTGTGAGTGCTTTATTACGCCATTCAGCGGGATTACTTCGTTGTCTTTCTGTTAAGATTTGTGGCCAATTTTGTGTAACAATCGTTAGAAAATCGAGCGTTATTTGCCACCATTCAGCAACCATATCAGGCGCAATATCTTTAAGTTTTGACCAGTCTGCTGCTTCTGTTTCAATTTCATCCATCAAATGTGCTAAATCTTGAGCAAGCCAAATGGCATCGGCACTATGAGCCGGAATAAGCACATCTTCTGTCCCAAACATGGCACGCAGATGCACAGGCAATTTTTCACGCCATGGACGAATAAGGCGCGCTAAAAGCAGCAGACGTTCACTTTCTCCAATAGGCGGATTGAGAACGCTGGTATGATTTTCAACAAAAAGAAAACTGTCTTCGTCAACATCTCCTAGAGCACGAATGGTTGGCAAAAAGGTTGCCTGTGTATCGCTTCTTTCAACAAAAGCTAAACGCAAAGCGCGAGCCGCACGACGTGTCGGAACATAAATAAGGCTATCAGCAAGAGCAGTTTGAATATCTCCATTGGGCGCAAAATTATCAATAAGAGTACCAGAGAGCAGTGCATCAACAAAGTGAGGTAAAAAAGCCGTTCCAGAAGAAATAGAAAAGACACGCGGTTTATAGGTCATATGATCTCATATTTGCGATAACAAATTTCATCTTATTGATTATTTACATTATTTTGATTGTATACAATTTTTACTACAAGGAAAAACTGAAAAGCTATACTTATACAGGATATTTTTAGTTGAGATTTAAAAAAAACACTGAAAGACATTCCATGTCTTAAATCATCGTGAAAGACATATAAAATTTTCCTGATACCTTTCAACGAAGAATGAGCTGTAGTTTAGAAAAGCTATTGATTTATAATAATAACCTATCGCTATTCAACTTGAATTATAACCTTGAATACCATAAGATTCTTTTATTTAAAATCTATGTATATTGAAATAATCAAAACCATCCCCTTGCACATTACAAGCAAGATCAGTGTGTAGAGTGAAGCTGTACAAGAAAGGCGTGGCTTTTCATGAATCTTTGAGAAGTACCAAGAGTTGGTCCGTAACATTTTAGAACTGGTGTAAGTGTATGATGATGCTGGCTTGCTTTTTTTATGACGTGTAAAGACGGGCGTGCTCAATAGATTTATCGCTATACCCTTCACGAGCGCCGTCGCAAAATGAACTTGGGTACCTTGAGAAATATTTCTTTTTAAAAAAGCACGTGAATGTGCAATCCGATAGTGCTCTGTTTTATGTGAGAGGCATAATCCTATTAAAGAACGTGAGAAACAAAAACGTGAGACAATAAGCGATCTTCTATTTAAATAGAATGCTTAAAACAACATATTACTCTGTTGCGAAATTAAACGCTTTTTAAAGAGGCATCTCTTATGTACGCGAGCCCATTGCGTAAATACTACCTCGTAAATAATATAATGCATAGCAAACCGTAAAATCTTTCATGTATGAGACAAGATTCATCGCACCCCACCATTTTTTATTAGAAAGCTGCAAGCCGGCACTATTGTTTATTTAAAAAGCTCTTAGGCATAGAGAAGGGTTATAAGAGGCATTTTATTTCTTTTTTCAAGTGTTTTTTTACACACACCAATCCTATTCATCAGTATTGCCAACAAATGACTTTTATTGTTTTAATATAAAAACTTTGAAATGAAAAAATTTCACAATATTTAGATTCTTACATCCCATGTAAAGGTGATAAATTATCATTATAAATAAAAATTATTGTATAAAATATTTTTCTATTTTAAGAGCGTACTTGATAATCTTTAACAGCAGAAAATTTTATTTTAGGGGCTCTTTCTGCCTCATAATTCAATGAAAAATGGTTCTCCGCTAAAAAAACTGGATCACCTTCTAAATCATACGCAGTAGCAGAACGATGATTGCTTAGAAACTTTTGCAATTCATCTTTGCTCTGCGCTGAAATCCAACGGCATAAATTAAAGCGCGCCGATTCAAAATTCACCGGTAAAGAATACTCTATTTTTAATCGTTCTTTTAAAACATCAATTTGCAAAGCACCAATAACCCCAATGAGAGAAGGTGATCCATCATCAGGAACAAATAATTGTACAACCCCTTCTTCAGCCATTTGTTGCAAAGCTTCTTTGAGCTTTTTTGCTTTCATTGGATCGCCCAAACAAACACGACGCAAAATCTCTGGTGCAAAATTGGGTACGCCCTTGAAGAAGATGTCTTCTCCTTCTGTCAAAGTATCACCAATACGTAACGTTCCATGATTAGGGATTCCCACGATATCACCCGCATAAGCTTGATCAGCAATTTGGCGTGAACGCGCAAAGAAAAATTGCGGCGCCGAAAGTGTCATCGGTTTTCCTGTTCGAACCAACTTTGTTTTCATACCACGTTCAAGTGTTCCCGAACATACCCGAAAAAATGCAATACGGTCACGATGATTAGGATCCATATTGGCTTGAATTTTAAAAACAAATCCCGTCATTTTAGGTTCAGTTGCTATGATATCGCGCTGATCTGCACTTTGATCTCGAGGACTTTGACCAAAATCAATGAGTGCATTGATCAAATCACGAACACCAAAATTTCGTAAAGCCGAACCAAAATAAACTGGAGTCATATGACCTTCATGGAAAGCTTGAAGATCAAAGTTTTTGCAAGCATTTCGAGCGATTTCTACCCCTTCAATAAAAGTTGAATGTTGATACTCTGGAAGTAAATGGACAATTTCACTGGGGTCTGAAACAACCTGCTGTGTGATTTCATCATCTTTTTGGCGAAAGCGATTATGATGAAGATCATAGGTGCCAACAAAATCTTTACCCATCCCAATGGGCCATGTTATGGGCGCGGCATCAAGCGCTAGCTTTTCTTCAATTTCGTCTAAAAGCTCTAGTGGATCACGCGCCTCACGATCCATTTTATTGATAAAAGTAACAATAGGAATATCCCGCATCCGACATACTTCAAACAATTTTAGTGTTCTAGGCTCAATCCCGCGGGCCCCATCCAAGACCATAACAGCACTATCAACAGCTGTAAGCGTGCGATAGGTATCGTCTGCAAAATCTTCATGGCCTGGAGTATCTAGGAGATTAAAAATATGATTTTCATATTCAAACGTCATCACCGAAGTCACAACAGAAATACCACGATCACGCTCAATATTCATCCAATCAGAACGAGTTTGAATACGATCTTTTTTAGCTTTTACCTCTCCTGCAAGTTGAATAGCACCACCAAACAATAACAGCTTTTCTGTCAATGTTGTTTTTCCAGCATCTGGGTGAGCAATAATTGCAAATGTACGGCGTCGCTTTACTTCTTGCACTCTTCGTTCCATTATTCCTCCATATGCTGCCGTGCAAGCGCTTCAGCAATCAATGCACGCATTTCATCAATTCCATAAAGCGCTATAAATGATCCCCATCGAGGACCTCGCTCTTGTCCTAAAAGAACTTCATACAACATTTGGAAAAAGACATTGGAAACACCAGGTCCCCCTTCAGGACTTTTTTTGCTATGATCTTGATAGCGTTCCGTTAACCGTGCAACATCAAGAAGCGTATTTTGCAATATGTTGCCATCAAAAGTTTCAGGCAAATTAGCTAACTTTTCATCAATTTGTGCTAATGTTGCACGTTCGCTGTCATCCGGTAGACGAAATTTCTTGTTGGGTTTAACAAAGGCATCAAAATATTTAATGGCAAACTGCACCAATTGATCCAGTTCTGGATAAGTTCGTGCATTGGCTCCTTGAGCATAACGAGAAATAAACCCCCATAAAACCTCTGCATTCTCTGCATTTGAAGCACTTACCAAATTTAAAAGCATGGCAAAAGATACAGGTAAATCAACCTTCGGTGGAGAACCATTATGAATATGCCATACAGGATTATTAAGCCGCTCTTGCCAACTTTGACGACCATAGGCTGAAAGATGTGCATAATACTCATCCACGGCTTTGGGAATAACATCAAAATAAAGCCGTTTGGCTGTTTTAGGCTTTGAAAACATATAAAGCCCTAAACTCTCTGTCGGGGCATAAGTAAGCCATTCATCAATCGTTAAACCATTTCCCTTGGATTTGGAAATTTTCTGCCCCTTTTCATCTAAAAAGAGCTCATAGTTAAATCCTTCTGGAGGTTTCCCACCTAACACTTTACAAATTTTAGAAGAAAGATTTGTGGAATCAATAAGGTCTTTTCCTGCCATTTCATAATCAATGCCAAGCGCTGTCCAACGCATAGCCCAATCGACCTTCCACTGACATTTGACCTTGCCCCCTGTAACCTCTGTCTCTATGATTTCGCCTGTTTCAGGCTCGATATAAGTAACCGTTCCTTTTTCAACATTCCGCGCAATCATTGGTACCTGTAATACTTTTCCAGAAAAAGGAGAAATCGGTAAAAAGAGTGAATAGGTTGCTTGTCGTTCTTCACCCAATGTTGGTAAAACAATCGCCATAACCTTGTCATAACAGGCAAGGATTTTTAAAAGTGTTTCATCAAAACGACCGGAATTGTAATAATCCGTAGCACTTGCAAATTCATAATCAAAACCAAAACGATCAAGAAAAGTCCGTAAACGCACATTATTCGCCGCTCCAAAAGAAGGATAATCATCTCCAAAAGGATCAGGTACACGGCTCAACGGTTGACCAAGATAACGCTCCATCTTCTCACGATCAGGCACATTCTCAGGAACCTTGCGCAAACCATCCATATCGTCAGAAAAACAAAGCAATTTTGTTTTGACTTTATTTTCCGTGAGAACATGAAATGCATGACGCACCATGGTTGTGCGTGCAACCTCCCCAAAGGTGCCAATATGCGGTAAACCAGAAGGTCCATAACCGGTTTCAAATATTACATTTTCTGGATAACCCACCTTTTCATACCGTTTGATAATCTTACGAGCTTCTTCAAATGGCCAAGCTCTCGATTGAGCAGCCGTGTCTTTTAATTCAGACGTAAGGCTAAGGGTATCAAACGGATCATGCATGATTATTTATCCTAAAAATTATACTCTTTAAAAATAGGGTGTATGGTTCTTGAATTTATTCGTCAAGAATAGCAAGCAAAAAGATGAAAATTTCTTTATATTCTTAAGTCACAATATAAAAACTTTCCTTGCTGTAAACATATTTCATTCTGATAAAAATAAAAAAATATTCGATATTATAAAGCAAAAATTATCTCATTTTTGATTATAAAAGCCTTTATTGCTCTTATGACGAAAATCACTGATTATGTTATGTTGATCAGCAAGCCGGCATCATCACGCACTTTGCCAGCTCTAAAATGTTGCCCCCTTGGCACTTGAAATGTAGCACTTTTATTGGACAGTTTCCCCCTCCCTTCAACCCCGCTTGTGATGTATAAGCAAATGATTTTATTTGATTCAACATGAGAGACATTTGAAATGAAAAAATCTTACGGTATTCAAAGTTCTAATTCAATAGAATTAACGCTAAATAATCGTTATAAATCAATGTGATAAAGCATAAAAACGAAACCTCTAAGACTGAATGAAAAAACTGCAAAAAAACAGATAAAAATACTTAAAGGAAGCATTTTATACAAAAACACTGATCTATACTATACTTGTCAAAGTAACTTCCTATTTCTTTTCTTTATCACCTTTATGACGCATGGCTAATGTACGCAGACGCAGAGCATTTAATTTAATAAAACCCGTTGCATCTCTTTGATCATAAGCACCTTGATCATTCTCGAAAGTCACCAACTCACTCGAATAAAGTGACTTTTGACTTTGGCGCCCTTCCACAATCACATTCCCTTTATAGAGCTTTAATGTGACTTCACCTTCAACATGTTCTTGAGATAAATCAATCGCTGCCTGCAACATCTTGCGTTCAGGTGAAAACCAAAAACCATAATAAATGAGTTCTGCATAACGTGGCATCAATTCATCTTTCAAATGCGTTGCACCACGATCTAGCGTTAAAGATTCTATCGCTCTGTGAGCCGTTAAAAGGATGGTTCCTCCTGGTGTTTCATAAATACCCCGCGATTTCATACCTACAAAGCGATTTTCTACTAAATCTAATCGACCAATACCATTATTGCGTCCATAACTATTTAACTCTGCAAGTAAAGTTGCAGGAGATAAATTTTTCCCATTGATTGAAACCGCATCGCCTTTTTTAAAGCCAAGAGTGATTCTCGTTGCTTGATCAGGAGCATCTTCCGGTGAAAGAGTGCGCATATGGATATATTCCGGAGCAGGAAGTGCCGGATTTTCTAAAATCTTTCCTTCTGATGAAGAATGCAATAAATTTGCATCCACTGAAAAAGGTGGTTCGTCTTGCTTATCCTTTTCTATAGGAATTTGATGTGTACGAGCAAATTCAAACAGATCTGTCCGACTCTTAAAATCCCAATCACGCCATGGAGCAATAATCGTTATATCAGGATTAAGAGCATAAGCAGAAAGCTCAAAGCGTACTTGATCATTACCTTTACCCGTTGCTCCATGAGCAATTGCATCTGCCCCTGTTTCTTTAGCTATTTCAATCAAACGTTTTGAAATAAGTGGACGTGCAATTGATGTTCCTAAAAGATAAGCCCCCTCATAAACGGTATTGCCTCGAAACATCGGAAAGACAAAATCACGCACAAACTCTTCACGCAAATCTTCAATATAGATTTCCTTAACACCTAGCATTTCAGCTTTACGACGCGCACGTTCTAGTTCTTCCCCCTGTCCCAAATCTGCCGTAAAGGTCACAACTTCAACACCTAGTGTACTTTGCAACCATTTGAGAATAATTGACGTATCTAATCCCCCTGAATACGCCAAAACAACTTTTCTAATATTTTGCCATTTTTTCATTTTAAAGTTCTATATGAGCTGTTCTTTTTTATTTCTTCCAAAAAATCAAAACAACGTAAAAAGTATAAGAATAAATTTTCTTTAAGCAACATTAAAAAGACTCAAAAAGTGTCAATAAAGGCGCTTCGGACTGTAAATAGTGTGAACACTACTTAAAAATAAGAGGAGATTTACGTGTCATTTCTACCGGAGTGGTCTATTATTGCACAATTTGCTTTAGCATCGCTGATTTTAGCACTTATTCCAGGACCTGACATGATGCTTTCTGTCGGACGAACCATTACACAAGGCAAAAAAGCTGGAATTATGTGCACCTTGGGAAGTGCAACAGGTTTTGCCATTCAAGTTACCGCTGTAGCTCTTGGCTTATCAGCGCTTATTTTTGCAGCTCCACACACTTTTGTTCTTCTGAAAATTGTTGGCGCCTTTTATCTCTTATGGTTTTCCTTCCAAGCATTACGGAGAAAATCGACGTTTTTCTATGAACAAACAGCTTCTAAATCTCACAGTTTTAAACGTAACTATCTTGCTGGTATTGGAATTAATCTTCTCAATCCTAAAGTTATACTCTTTAACGCAACATTCTTACCACAATTTATCGATGCGAATGATCCTATGGCAACACAAAAGTTACTCTTTTTAGGACTCTCTTATATTCCTATTTCTTTCCCCATTACAATTTTAGTTGTTTTTACAGCGCATAAACTTACCAAAACCCTTAAACAAAATCCTCTTTATCTTCGCTTTCTCGATTGGCTTATTGCAGGTATTTTTACCAGCTTTGCCCTTCATCTTCTTATCGTTACAAGAAATTGATTTATAAGGTGTAATTCATAATCTTTAATTTAAATGAAAACTCTAAACATAGCGAAACTTTCTCATTTCAAATCTGTTTAGTTGAATTAAAACAAGTGTTTCCCCTTGTACATCACAAAAAACGCGTACATCATAAGAAGAAATGGAATTATCATATGGATAAAAACGACTAAAAAAGAATAGCTCTTATGAACCGTTTTAAACACCAAAAGCTGCTACAACATTCGTGTATAAAAAATAGAACGGCTCTAACAACTTAAATCTCTTTTAAATGTAAAGATGCAGAAGTACCCTACACTTCACAGAGGCTTTTTACACCTTATAGGCATTGTCACGAAATAAATATATTAAGAAATACTTTTAAAAAATATGTCAATGGACAGCACAATGGCATTTATATTTTAGACACCCTGTTTTATGGGGGAGTCGTTGTCTTATTAAAGAATGCAATAAACGAAAGCATGAGGCACAATGTACATTTCCACTCTTTAAAATATATGACCACAGATGTTTTTAAAAGTTATAAAAACGAAGTAAAGAGTGTAGCAGCGAAGTAGAAATGTGTCGCCCTTGAGACTTTCCTCTAAATTAGGCTCTTTTTTTTATTTCAGCAATTGCGAAAACAGACTTTATGTAATATTTTTTCCCCTATTGAACCTATAAAAGCTAGAACTATTCATCTTACTCTGATTCATTTTTATTTCACACATACTATCACATGAGATTTTGAATTGATTTATAGACAAAAGCACAGGCTTTATATCAGCTATAGCGCTAAAAATTACGTTCACGAATGACCAATGGCATTTTCAAGTTTCAAGCGTTCAGATTTCCGTAAACGCTCTGAAGCTGATTTAAGCTGTCCACATGCAGCTAAAATATCGCGCCCACGCGGCATACGAATAGGAGAAGCATAACCTGCTTGATTAACAATATCAGCAAAATGCTCGATTTGCTCCCAATCAGAACATTGATAATTACTCCCTGGCCACGGATTAAAAGGAATTAAATTGATCTTAGCAGGAATCCCTTTCAATAATTGAATCAATCGTTTAGCATCATCTAAACTATCATTGATATCCTTCAGCATCACATATTCAAAAGTGATTCGTTTTGCATTGGACAGACCAGGATAATTACGGCAAGCATCCATGAGCAGAGCCAGCGGATATTTTTTATTGATAGGAACAAGCATATCCCTCAGTGTATCGTGTACGGCGTGGAGTGAAATTGCTAACATCACACCAATTTCTTCCCCTGTTCGGATAATTCCAGGAACAACTCCACTGGTTGAAAGCGTAATTCGACGTTTTGATAAAGAAAGACCATCGCCATCAGAAGCAATCAACAAAGCTTTTTTGACTGCTTCAAAATTATAAAGAGGTTCTCCCATTCCCATCATAACAATATTGGTAATTTTGCGTCCTTCAACGGGAACAATTGCTCCATCAGGAGTATTTTTATCAGGAAAATCACCCAAACAATCACGCGCAACCAATAATTGTGCCAAAATTTCTTCCGCCGTCAGATTGCGAACAAGCATCTGCGTTCCTGTATGGCAAAAAGAACAGGTTAACGTACACCCCACTTGCGATGAAAGACATAAAGTACCACGTCCTTCTTCAGGGATATAAACCGTTTCAACTTCAACAGGCCTGCCAGCCCCACGCGCTGGAAAACGTAAAAGCCATTTACGTGTGCCATCCTTTGATATCTGTTCTCCAACAATTTCTGGACGTGCAATGGAAAAATGACGTTCAAGTGTTTCCCGCATTACTTTAGAAATATTCAGCATTTCATCAAAATTTGAAACGCCACGGACATAAAGCCAATGCCAAAGCTGACGTACACGCATACGCGTTTGACGTTCTGGTACACCAACTGTCTTTAAAGCTTGTACCATTTCATCTTGCGATAAGCCAATTAAAGAGAGCTTAGAACTCTCCTTTACCACCACATTATCTGTTTTTCGCGCAAAACATGAACCAACTGGTCTAAGGTCATAAGAAATGGCCATTGCTTTCCAATTCACATCACTATTTTAAAATTTATCAAAATCTTAATGGCACTTTTGAGCTGCATTTAAGGCAGCAGTAACCCCTTTTAAGGAATAAGTATAGGTGGTATGCGTTCCCCGTCTTGATATCGCTTTTACTGTCATATTGTTTCCAGCACGCATAGCAGAAACCAGCTGCTTTTCTAGCTCTGATGACGCTAACCAAGCTGAAGAATCCTTCGTGAAAAAATCAAAGTCCTTACCTCCAATGGTTACTGTCACTCTTGACCCCTCTTGAAGCGTATAACCAGCCATAAACTGAGGTTCAAACGAAATAGGCGATTGAGAACGCTTAGTAACTAAGAAAAAGTTATCACCATGATTAACTGTTGTTGGAAGAGATTTCAAAGGAACCGATAACACATAACAAATCGTATTTTTTGGCGATTTATAAGAATAGGCTCCCCACGCTTCAAATTGATTTAAACGGCTTGGCGCTTGTGCATATGCTGCCCCCGCTGTAATCAGAACCATTACAGACGCAGCAATAACAGTTTTCTCAAACATCTTCATTTAGCTCACTTCTTTAGTTTCTAACAAGATTCTCTTCATCGGAAAAGTCCAACAAAAACTCTTTGATACTATGTATAATTATCCTAATTCCCTCAATAAGCGAAATATTTTCACACCAATCAGAATAGTTTTTACGTTTCATTGTAACCTTTTAGTCGTTACAAAAATATGAACTTTTTATTCAATAATCACATTAAAAAATAGCAAGTTTGATTTCATACCACTCATTTCGTTTTTGTATAAAAAACGATTTCTTTAAGCAATAGGACCTCAAAACAAGATAAAGATATACCACCACTCTGTTAAGAAATAAACAATACTCTTTATATCACAAGCAATCTGCTGAAAAATATCGAAAATACACCTTGTACTCTCTCAAAAAATTTCACAGCCCTATACCCTATCGCTTCTCGACGTTATATATTCAATACATGTATTTTCGTAAAATAATCCACCTCTTATTGGTTATAGTGCATTCATACCTCATATTCAATATCGTCTCGACATCACTTTTTCACAGTTTTCAAACGATCTTGCAAAAAATAGTCAAGTATTATCAATATATTAATAACGAAATATAGAGACTTTAGATCTGTCTTAATAATGGCATGCAACTTTGTTTCTTATGATCCTATTTCCCCATATATCTCATCTCCAATTGTTAATTTCTAAAATTATTTTAACCACTCGTAAAAGCTTAACCATATTATGAGTGCATTAAAGAATATCTTCCTTCCTGTTACCAAAAACTTCTGAAGAATTCTTTTGTCTCGTTTCCTTATCTTATTTTTAGGTAATTTATAAATGAAAATATAAAACTTTTTTCTACAGTAGCCCCAAACTCTCCACCTTATCCTTTTTAAACAACATTTTAATTAATTTAAAGCGTCATTGAATGAGTCTTCTCATAACCTCCTTTCACCCAACCTAAAGTGATCATTTTCATGCGTACCGTACAAAATTGCTTTTTCGCATGAGCTTTATACACCTATAGATATATATATAACAATTTGATTTATAATAATAATTTACTGTTTTGTATGTTGAATGAGGGCCCCGAATATCGTAAGATTCTCTCATTTCAAATCTGTTTACGTGGCATCAGCCAAAATCCTTCGCTTGCCCATTAAAAGCGTGGATAAAAAACTATACAAGAAAGGACTAAAAATGATTTTTCGTAAATCGTCTTACAAGCCCAAGGAGTGGTCAACAAGCGGGCACCATCATTATATTTGCCAACCCCCAATGTTGCGACAGATCTTGCATTAAGACGATTCATAAGAGCCATTTTAGTCCTTTCTTATACAAATTTGATCCACACATTCATCCCGCTTTTGACGAGCAAGGGAATGATTTTGATTGATGCCACGTAAACAGATTTGAAATGATTAGAACCTTACGTTATTCGAGGGTCTAATTCAATATGAATAACGCTATATTATCATTATAAATCAATGTCTTGCAACAACACTCAACGGCTGGCACAAGTATATGATGGTTCTGGCTTGCTCTTTCATAAGCGTAAAAGTGTGGGGTGCAATAGGTTTTATATTATTTCTAAGGGAGCTTTATCGTGATATCATTCATGGTCGGTACCATAAAAGGAGCTTGGGTGCGCTTTGAGAGATGTCTCTTTAAAACAAGTCCGTGACATGGAACCAAATGTTGCATAAAAAAACAATAAAGTCAATATGTTGAGTGCAATTATTTTATATGAATCCACTTAAGAATCCACACTTTTATACGTGATTCATTTGATCATTTTTTATAAACAATTGCCACGTATGAATAGACCATAAAAAGTAAATCACGATTGAAATGAAAAGCAGCTATCATTCATAACAGTTCATAAATTTTATGATACGTTTTTATTACTCACAAATCGCATTGTTAAAAATTTAATCATTTGAAATTTTCAATACCATACGTTTAAAGATCACAGCTTGTTTTAAAGCTTGGATTCTTAATCGCATAACAAAGAACAAATTAACATTTACCAAAATTGAGAAGCGTAAAATCTAAAAATATTATATTAACATTAGATCATTCTATAAGAGGGTAATCATTTGAAACTTTTATAAGCTTATAGATTTTCATTTATTAAGGGGGCATAAAATATTTAAAGATAAGATCAGTTTTATAACCACGGTATTTTTTTACCGAGGTACGAAATAGCAGATATGAAATTCAAAACGTTATATCTTATGATAAGAGAAAGCCTTTTTATAACGGGTGCAAGCAAGCTATCAAAAGATGTTTTAAAAGTTATCGTTTAAAAATACAAAGTTAAATGGGGGCACCTATTAAGACAAAGATAAGCAAGCAAAATTCAAAACCATTGTAGCATCATAAAGGCATGGGATTTTACTTAATTTTTAGAAAAAACAATGCTGTTCAAAAATGCTCTATTTTAAAATTAACGCCTCCAAAATTGGATTGGTTAATTGAGTGCAAAATGAAAAGATGCTTATAAGAACCTTTTTAAGTGAACGTTTAAACGTTTGAAACATAAAATGAGATCTTTATAAAAAACGTTTAAAATCTCTTTTTATAACAGCTATATTTAGTTATCATTTGCTTTTAAAAAGGTTTCATTTACGAAAAAAAGAAGATCTAGATTTCACAGCAGAGCAAATCTTAAAAACTTATATTTTATAAAAGCATTTTGATTTGTTTGATAGGTTTTGATTTTAGAATGTCAGTTATTTGAATTCACTCAACTTAATTTTGAGCTTAGTAGTAATTGAAACGTTTTAAAGAAGCATTGTGATTATGTGCTTTATTTCAAATGAATCTCTTTAAAGAAAAGAGCATTTTATTAATACGTTTGATAGCCATAACAAGCGTTTATATTTTCTCTCATTCAAATGAATGCTATCAAGATGATACCCATATCATTTACGTTCCTTTTGATAAGTTTTCATAACGACAATAAAGCGCTTGCAATATGATACGTTTTGTATATAGGCATGCATTATTGATTTCGTTTGTATGAATCATTTTTATATACCTCCGTTAAAAAGCCGCGTCATATCAATTGGCACGGCTTTCTTTTTGAATTCTCTTTTTTATGATACGTTTTAAACAATGTATTTTATAATGCGTTTATAGCCATAAAGGCGCCCCCCATGCGCCGTTCTTTATTCTATTTCATCAACAATCTTTACAAGATTATCGCTTTCATAAACTTCATAATTTATAGGAACTTCCCTTACTTTGCTTTTCTTGGTTAATTTCGCATTGCCATAAGCGCGACCCCAGACCTTGGTATAGAATAAAACCTTGGCATTGCCAAAAACAGAGCCATAAATCTCAGCACAACCACCCACCAAAGCACCGCCATAGACCTTGCCATGTATTTTTGCACGACCATTAATAAGGGCATAATTATAAACCTCGGCATAGCTATGAATACGAGCCGAGCCAGCAACAATGGCACGACCATAGACCCTTGCATAATTAAAAACCGTAGCATCATAAGAAACATGAGCATGATCATGAATATGAGCATCAGCAAAAACGCAAGCACCCCCACTTACATGGGCATACCCATAAACATTGCCATAAACACGGGCATTGCCATAGACACAAGCATGGTCATAAACCCTTGCATATTGAGAAATGAAAGCCTTGCCATAGATTTCACAATTCCCATAGACTTGACCACATACTTGAGAAAAATGCCGTATTTTTGCATTGTTATAGACATGGGCATAGCCATAGACACAAGCATTATCATAAACCCAGCAATTGCCATCATGGGATAGATTAGCTTCCTTTTCAATAAAGCCGCCTAGAGAACCGGCTTTAACATCATCAAAATCTTTTAAAGCACGAATGCGATAAAGATTTATAATATTTCGAGTACGTGCGTGTTTGATTTTTTTAATTTCGCTGGTTAATTCATATTTTTTAGACATAAGAATACCCTCACAACCTAATGTGATAAACATTGGATAAAATTTGGAATGGAAAATTTAAAAGAGGGGCGCCCCCGCCGCGCCCGTGCTTTATTTAAGCAGCGTCATTTTCATATGCGCTGTCATCATCATAGCCATAATCATCATAATATTCATGACGATAATAATCATCTTTACTACCAAATCTTGGAATTGCCTCATCATGAATTTGATCATCAGAAGTTAAAGAGGCGGCGCTATGAATATAAGAATCGCCAGAGACAAGAGCACCACATACAACCGCATCATCATAAACTTGAGAATAATCACATATATAAGCACCATCACTTATTTTTGCATTGCCACCGACATGAGCATTATCACAAATGACAGTCTCATCAGAAATATGCGCATGCCCACTTACACGGGCGTTATCATAAATTTTAACATTACCTTCAATTATAACGGCATTTTCAATATGAGCATTGCCATAAATTTTAGCATTGCCATAAACATCGACAAAAAAGCTTTTTATTTTAGCATTCTCAAAAACCCTAGCATTTTGAAAGACGCGTGCTTTATCATAAACCCAGCAATTGCCATCATGAGAAAGGTTATCTTCACTTTCAATATACCCCCCGAGGTCGCCTTTTTTGACATCATCAAAATCTCTTAAAGCTCTAATTCGCTTTAAGAAATGACCATCTATATATTCACAATCATCAATAAATTCGTATTTTTTTGCAGGCTCTTGTTTATTAACAGAAGCGGTTTCATTTGAAATGGAAGAAATAACGGAGGTGTTTTTTGAGACATTTGTCATATTTAAAACCTTACGAAATTAGAGTTTTTAATTGACACCCTATAAGGGCATCGGGCGCTAAAAACACGGTCGTAAGTCCGTTGCTTATACTTTTCCCTCGCGAAGGGTATTGTATGGTATAAGCACACCCGACAGAGTCATTATATGCTAATTATAACATAAAAGACAGCCAGTATTTCTAAGAATGGGAAAAACCTTACGTGGTTTAACCGCTTACGATTTAGTGTTTTTAATCACTTGATTATTTATATAATCAAAATACGTATTTATTGTCAAATAATATTTTATCTTTTTTGATATTTTTTATGATTTTTTTAAATGCATTGTGTGCAAATATTTATAATATGATTATTAATTGCTTCTTTTTTATTATATGCTTTTAAAGCTATATTATGGGTTTTATTAAGCGATTGCGTTATTTTTTGAATCTATACATTTATAATATTTAGAAACGCTCTCATCATGCGTATTTTTAACTTTATAACCTATCATGTTTTTTACTAAATGGTTTTAAAGATTTCTGTTAATTTCTTTTAATAACACATTTGCAACTTAACAGCCTTTTATAGGAACTGTCTTTATAACCAATGCTTTCATTTGTATTTTGATTATGAAAGCCTGCGTTTTTCACGCGTGCTTTATAGCTGTTATAATTTTTATAGCCACCGCATTATTTTTCATTTTCATAAGAGAGATTATAAATAGGATAATTGTGATTTATAGCTTGTTATGAAAGCATCTAAAGAGAGATTGCTAATTATAGAGATGAGCAAAATCCCTTTTAATAGACTTTTGTCAGTCTTGTCAGTTTTGTCAGTTCTTTTTAGCCCCCCCTTTCTATATATTTTTTAATCAAAAATAAAAGTTATTATATTTCAATATGTTAGTATTTTAATGATACAACTTATATCGACAACACAACCTAAAAAACAACCCATAGTATATTTTTGAAGGTATTTTGAGAGTTTGAGAAACCTTCAAAATCTATAAGAAAAATGAATATACAAATCTCTCTTTAAACAAAACTTTTAAAAAGGATAAAGCTATCATTTGAGATTAGGACATAACCTCTTAAAGGTAATCAAAATAAATGTGTCTAAAAGTGCAAAGCTTCTTTTTTTAGAATAACACATATAAACACTTCTTTTAAGATTGTATCTAATCAACTTACAAAAGAGGTATAGATTATAATAGCTATATCCTATACCCCTTATGAGTTATAAGGTCTTATAAGTCTATTCAGTTTCTTTAAGTTCTAATTTTGGTAAGTTCTTAACGATTTTCATTGTCTCTAAACTTACGGTAATAACCCTTTGAAACAATTCTAGAGGGTATGCAGGGTTTCCAACGGTCTCAACAGCATAGCGATTGGCATCATTAACAATACCACTCTTTTTATCTGTTTTTACACATTGACGCCCCATAACCCATTCAAGAGCAGGCCTACCATTGACGATATAGTCATAAGCCTCTAGAGGGATATCTGTCATTGTGATGTTGCTGTTGTAAATAACCGTTGTTTTATCCTTTTCCTTACTATTCTTAATTTTTGCGAATTTCATTTCTGTAACATAGTAAAATTTCTCAAGATTAGAGATATCAGTTAATTTTGGATTGCCTTTTTTAAATGTGACTGGATAAGGTTCCACATCTTCATAATTCACGTGTAAATGACCTAATTCACGTCCTGCTGTAACAAATTTCCAAAAATCATCAGCAGTTTTTACACAAGGGATACGAGGTAATTCTTTGCATAAATTATGAGCATAACGGGCACGATAATCTTCTGAATGAAGTAAACCGTAAACATAATAGAATAGATCATCTTTCGTGATTTTTTCATTAGGATAAGCCGCTTTAAAATAATCTAGCCCTTCATCCGTAATGGCATCACGTCTCTGTAAACCAGCACTGTTCCTTTCCTCTGTAGAAATTAAAAATAAATGAGTTTGTTTTTTATTTTTTAAGGATTCAGTATCTTCATAAAAATATCTTGGGAAACATTGACCACCACCATCCATCATATTAAAATCGGGCAAATTCTTCGTCATAAGAACAGAAAAACCACTTCTTGCTCCTACAGAAGAAATTTGTATTATTCTATTTTCAACCGCTTGCTCCATAGGAAATATATGCGGTATTTTGGC
This sequence comes from Bartonella massiliensis, assembly GCF_902150025.1. Classification (GTDB taxonomy): domain Bacteria; phylum Pseudomonadota; class Alphaproteobacteria; order Rhizobiales; family Rhizobiaceae; genus Bartonella; species Bartonella massiliensis. The sequence continues at coordinate 4,194 of NZ_CABFVS010000011.1, read as the reverse complement.
AACCATTTCATTAAAGATTCTATCATAATAGAGCCATTGCTTTGTAAAGGGACGATAAAGACTTTGAATAAGGCATGCATTTTCAAACTCAAAAAACTTTCCTCTGACTAATTCTTGCTTAACATTATTGCTCCAACTGATTTTTTTTCTATCTGCATTGACAAAATCATTTACAGCATTTGCGCGTGTTTTACGGTCAGCATGTAGATAAGCATTATTAAAGCGTTCTACTTCGCTGTTATAAAAGGCAATCATATTCCTCATATTTTTTGCGAGAAATTCACAGCTTGAGTTATAAGCCCAAGCATCACGACTGGTTATAACACTAAGAGAAAAAGTGTCGAATAGCTTTTTATTATCAGCCTTTTTATCACCTATAGCTAAGAAAGCATTAAAACTGTCATCACGTTGACCAAGCCAATCACCATGCTTGTCTGGTGTAATCATTTGCCAACCTTGCTTACGTGTAATACCATCAATACTACCAAGGGTCTCGATTATCGTAAGCTTTTCTTCTCTTTTAAGGTAATCTCCAATATCACGGAAATATATTTTTCCACGCTGTTGAAATTCTGGATTTTTTACGAGAATAGAAATAGCGATAGGCGCCCGAGAACCTTCTCCAAAAATCTTACCACCTTCTTTTCGAGAAAGTTCTCCAGAAGTTCGTTGATTACCTCGTAAATGGAAAATATAAAGGCTGCTAAATTCCTCAACAAGGCATTTGCGTAAACCGTCCATAGAACTTCCATTGATAAAACCGGCATTTGTGACAAAACCAATTACCCCAGCATTATCAATCCGATCACTAGCCCAGCGAATAGCGCGGATATAACTATCATAAAAATTTCGCATATTCACTGCTTTTGATTGAGCAGCATAAGTTTCATTGATACGTTTATCTAAAATAGGATAAGGAGTATTCTTTGCATTATCATTAGCGTTTTTTTGTCCAACCGAATAAGGGGGGTTACCAAAGATAACTTCAATATTCAGTTTTTTCTGGTGTTCTAAATATTCACTGTTCTCTTTAAATAATTTTTGTAGCAGATTTCTCTCTTCCAACATCCGAAACGTATCGGTTAAACCAATATGCTTAAAGGGAATATACTCTCCTTTCATAAGACTATGATAAGTCGATTCAATGTTAATGGCGGCTATGTAATAAGCTAAGAGAACAATCTCATTAGCATGAATATCATGACGGAACTTATATTCCATATCTTCTGGTTTTATGAGATTGGATTGTAACAACCGTGTGATAAAGGTACCTGTACCCGTAAAAGGGTCAAGAATAGAGACACCCCGTGATCCTAGACTTTTGCCAAATTCATTGCGTAAGACATCATCAACAGAGTGAATAATAAAATCAACAATCTCAACGGGGGTATAAACAATCCCAAGCCTATCCGTGGTTTTCTTAAATGCCTTGGTAAAAAAATCTTCATAAAGTTTGATAATAAGGTTCTGTCTTGCTTGGGAGGTTGTAATTCCAGAGGCACGGAATTTTACGCTGTCATAAAACTCTTGTAATTCTTTAGAGACTTGCTTGATATTGGTTTTATCCAACTCAGCTAAAATCTTTTCCATGGCTTGTGAAATGGCATTGTTTTGCACAAATTCATTGCCGTCAAACAAAGCTTCAAACACGGGGCGCGTCACAAGATGTTGTCCTAACATCTCAAGCGCTTCCTCTTGTTTGATTTCACTGTTTAAGTTGTTTTTTAATTCCTTATGGAATGCATCAAAGGCATGATAGGCTTCACTGGTTTCATCGGATAGGACATCTTTAAGATGATTGATATGGTTTTGTGCAATCTCAGCAACATTGCTAGCCCATATGCCCCAATAATCCGCAAGAGTAAATTTCTTAGCCAAAAGGGTTTTAAGGGCATTGGGAAACTCTTTATAAAAAGGTAATCTTCCGGTTACGCTATGAATATAGCGTTGTGGTTCATAAGCTGCTTTTCCAATATCAAGACCCGTGCTTTCTGGTTTCTCATAAACATAGAGTTTATCTTCAACCGTCGTCATACTCTTTAAGGCAGCAATCTCTAAAGTATGACTAACATCTTGACCTAAAATCATCTGATTAAGGGTTACTTCAAAGTTCTCATCATGGGAAAGCAACGCATTGATCACTTGCCAGACAACACTGTATCTCTTGTTGTATTTTAAAACCTCTTCAGCAGAAACCCCAGCAGGTACCCCAACGGGTAAAATGATATAACCTCTCTTCTTGCCTTTGGAACGACGCATAATACGCCCCACCGCCTGTATCACATCCACTTGGCTTTTGCGCGGGTGTAAAAACATAATCGCATCAAGAGCAGGAACATCGACACCTTCAGATAGGCAGCGCACATTGGTCAACACACGACACGTATGCTCCCCCGCATCTTCCTTTAACCAATCAAGAGCTTCGTTACGTTTCTTGGCACTTTGTGTTCCATCAATATGCGCAAAGGTACATTGAAGAGGCGGCGTTTCTTTATAGAGCTTATGAAGATTTAATAGTTCTTTCTGTATGTCTTGAGAGTTAAATGTATCACGGATACGTTCAGAGGTCTGGATATCTTTACAAAAAGCCAAAGCCCGCCGCATAGGCTTGGGGTCATCACTCAAATCAACTTTCAGATCTATTTTACTCAGAGCTTGATAACAGCCTATAATCTTAGTCTTATCATCAAGGATAAGTTCATAATTCTCATCGGTCATCAGATGTTGAATGGATTCACTCACTTCCTCTTCATTAACACCCAAGATAATAATCTTATAAGGGACTAAGAGTTCATTCTGGACGGCTTTTGAGAATGTATAGGTGTAAAGCTCTTTTCCATAAAGCGCTTCATCATCCATAGACGCCAGAATGCCATTCATTTCATGAGCTTGTTTTTTAGCATTGTCAGCAAAGATCTTAGGCGTTGCTGTCATATATAGACGTTTTTTGCCGCCAATGATGCTGTTGTCATGAACCTTGATAAATTCAGATTCATGCTTGTCTGTTCCCAATACAACCCCCGTCGTCCTATGGGCTTCATCACAAATGATCAGATCAAACTCGGGTAATCCATGCTCTCTTTGCGCATCGGAAATCACTTGAATGGAATGGTAAGTCGAAAAGATGACGGTCATCACATCAAGAGAGGTTTTATTGGCTTTACGTGCAAGCTCTTGTGAATCCGTGGTAGCGGGCAAAACAAGATCAGAAGCATCAAGACCAGATTCATCATCATGTTTCCCTTTACGACGCTTGCCTACTTGTGTATCCGAACACACCGCAAAGGAACGCAAAGGGATTTCTGTATCAATGGTCCATTCACGGATTGTTTGTGACATCAAAGCAAGAGAAGGGACTAAAAACAACACACGCTTGCCTTTTCCGGCGAGAGTTTCTGCTATTTTAAGGCTAGTAAACGTTTTCCCCGTACCACATGCCATAATAAGCTTGCCACGGTCTGCTTCTTTTAAACCTTCACAAATAGCTTTCAGTGCTTCTTTCTGATGATCTAAAAGCTTTTTTTTCGGTTGCTCTTTAAGGACGGCTTGTCCTTTTTCTTTATAAGCCCCCCAATCAATTTGACTGTTTTCTAAATCAAACAGATTAATCTGTTGAATACGAACCTCTTGACCATCACATGTGTTGTTCGCATTATCACTCCAATTGCTTTCAGTGCTATCAACCAGTATGCGACGTGTGAAGATCTTTTTGCCAGAGGCAGCGATAAAACTATCAATATCTTCTTTTTTAATGATGTGAGAAGCATCATAGCATTTACATTGAATAGCCGCATAGCCGCCGTCATCACGGATTGTAGCGACCAGATCAATGCCAATATCACGCCCATCTTCATCATGCTCGTTAGCCCATTCCAAATAGGTTTGAACCTTTTCGTATTCTTGCTTTTGTAATGGGTCTTCAGACAGATAATCCTTCACAAGATTTTCAAACAGAGTTCCCAATTCACGGGGTGATTTTGCTCGTTGACGATAATAGTCCAACAGAGAGCGTAAAGAGACGTGTTCATGATTAGATTTGTGAGAGCGAAGCATAAAGAATAAACTCCATGACAAAATATTCTACGAATTAATTCTTTTCAAAAGAATCGAAATGAAGCTTATTAAATACGTTTTGAATGAAATGAGAAAAAATGCAGAAAAATGCTAAAAAAGCTGATAATTTTTTCAAAAGAG
>NZ_CABFVS010000010.1 GCF_902150025.1 Bartonella massiliensis | reverse complement strand
TCAGCGTATATAGTACCCTTTCAACTAAAGAGTCAATATCATTTTTTCAATTTTTTAAAAATAAAAATATAAAATTAAAAGTTGTATTCCAATGTATTACACTAAAAATAAGAACGTAAATTAAAAAATCAAAAAACGTTAAGAAAAATATGGTATTTAAAATAAAGTATAGCACCTTATGGTAATGCTGAGAAATAGGAAATCCCTTTGAATAGATTAATCATTATAGCCTACTGTTTTAGACTCCAACATTCCTTTAAAGGATATTGATTCATCTTGATTTTAAGAAGCATTCTTTGAAATCTTTCTGTACCGGTATGATTTATAAAAACATTGCGATATAATAAAGAGTTTGCATGATCTATCATCTGCAAAAAGAATCAAATTCTTGTAGAAACATACTAAGCTATGTTAGCTTTCTTCATTTAATATTGAATTGAAAAGTATGCTTAAAATCTATGTGGGATAACGAACAACAAAAAAACGATCCCGGACAGGACCCTGCTCTTGTCATCAAACGCTTGCGACCGGAACGCCGACAAGTCTCAGCTCGTTGGCTGACCGGAACAGTGCTGACAGGAATCACTTCCTGTATTCTGATGGGGATTGCACTTTTTACGGCTCTTGATGAACAACAGCGATTGGTCACACCACCACAATGGTTTACAAAAGAAAATCTCTCACAAGCACAAGACCCTGAAGCCAATGGCTATAAAGGGGATCGTATTGCACCCACTCATGCACGGCAAAGCTTTGACAGTAAACGTCAGTTCGAACTCTCAATTCTACAAAAAAAGGGGGATGAAAAAGTCATTCAAACACAACATTTTGAATGGATTCGCATGGCTTTAGCCGAAAAGCGTCCCCACAAATATAATTATCCAAAATTTGACTCTTTAAGCATTCTTGCCAGTGATTCGAAAAGTCAAAGCGCCAGACCACAGGATTCTGGACAAATTTATGGTACAAAGGTTGAAACAAAAATCACCTTGCGCAGTTACGATTTTAAGGTAAATCAGTTTGATTTTGAAAACACCGATACGCTAACAGATGAAGAAGCACAACAAGAAGTACAAAAAGCTGGATTTACTTTAGAAAAAAGTAGCGAGCTTCTTTCAGTTCTCACACTCTTCGATCCTTTAAAATTAGAAGATGCCTTTTCCGATTCTCAAAAAACAGAGTCCCCTGAAGTCCGCATTGTTCAAGAAAATGTAACCGTCTCTCCGCAAAGTCACCGTATTGATCTGACAAAAAACTATGTTGAAGACATTATTCCTATTCGTAAAAAACAAACGATCGCTGATGCTTTTAAAAAAACCAGTTACACAAAGAATCAAATTGAGCAAATTGTTAGTACTCTGGAAAAATTCAACCTTTCCGATACTTTGAAAGAGGGAAGTCTTTTACGTATTGGTATCGTCACGCAGGCTGGAGAAGAAGATCATCTCGTGCGTGCAAGTATTTATCAAGGGATGTATCATGTGCTCACCATTGCTCTCAATGATAAAGGTCAATTTATTAAAAGCACAGAGCCTAAAATGTCTAAAGCCCTTAAAACGGCTTTTCAAAATGGTATCCCGCATTCTTATATCAATAGCGCGCAATTACCAACAGCCTATGATGCCCTTTATAGTGCTTTGCTAAGCCATAATATATCACAATCTCTCTCTTATCGCCTTATTCGTCTGCTGGCGACCAATATTGATATGAAAAGCCAAATAACCCCCAATGATCAGATCGAAATATTTTATGCTATACCACAAAGCGATAAAGAAACCCAAAATGGCAAAAAGAATTTAAAAGCAAAAGAGCCATCCAAGAATGTTGATCCAGAAATTCGTTATATTAGTGCAACTTTTGGCCATACAACCTATAAATATTACCGTTATCAATCAAAAGATGGCAGCGTCGATTATTATGATTCTGAAGGAAAAAGTTCAAAGCCTTTCTTGCTGCGCAAACCCACACCAAACGGCATTTTTGGTTCCCCATTTGGACCACGCAAACATCCTATTTTAGGCTATGTCCGCATGCACACAGGCGTTGATTGGGTTGCACCAAAAGGATCACCGATTATTGCTGTAGGAGATGGTGTTGTCACAAGAGTCGGTATAACAGGTGGTTATGGGAATCATACAGAAATTCAACATGCTAATGGGTATGTGAGCAGTTATTCCCACCAAAGTCGTTATGCACCAGATATCAAACCAGGCGTGAAGGTACAACAAGGACAAATCATTGGCTATGTTGGAACAACAGGGATGGCAACCGGCCCCCATTGTCACTTTGAAATCATTGTCAATGGCGTCAAAGTTGATCCCATGCGCATTCGTATACCCGATAGCAAAGCCTTAACCAATCAAGACCTGCAAGTATTCTTGCAAGAAAAAAATAATATTGATTCCTTAATCAACAGCCCAATAACACCATCTGAAGAAACATAAAGCATGGAAAGATCTAAAACCGCTTTTTTTATGACTCAAAATATCTAAAAAACAGACTGTAGCACTTACTTTTCTCAAAAAATTCTGCACTTTAAAATATCCGTAAAAGAATAAGCTAAAAAGAGAAAACCCATGCAAAGCAGCATAACAACAATCAAAAATTAAACGCCCTCCCCTTTCAGATTTTACGCACAATAAAAAAGCGCAAAATATGAAGCACAAAAGAAGCCCCTCAAATTTTGAAAAAGTTACTTTTTACAAAAAAATAAACAATATTTGTATAAACTAAATATACAAATTGAAAAATAATTGATAAAATAAATAAATATTTATGAGGGTTAAATTGACTAAATAGAGTATATATAAAACGTATCTGTTTAAATTTACTTATTTTTTAAACTGTTAACTTTAAGTTTAAATTTTTATAAATGCAAAATACTTAAAATACAAATTGATAAAATCATCTTAAGTTTTGTAACATAAAGATAATAAAATATTTAAAAGGGGCTGAATTTATGAAATCTCCAACAATAAGTATGATTATTGTTACACTGTTGAATCCTTTTTTTCTTGTCTCTGAAAAAACTGGAGCGATGTCTTGTCATGTGCTAAATGATATCGCAGAATCAAAAATACAATCAGAAAAATTGCAGAATCACACACCAAATAAGAAAAACATCAATGACATTAAAAATCTAAGAAATTCTGATATTCCAGTTAAGAATGCTCAACAGCCCCATCAATTAAAACCTCTTCCCACCGACAGCGGTGACGTTTTTCAACAGCAGCAATCTCAAAAAAATAAGCATTCAAAAGCAATACAGAAACCTCAAAAACAGTCTCAATCTTCCAACAATTACACCATTATTATCGCAGCCGACCCCCAAGCATGGCGTTTGACAACCGGTGATCCGAATTCAATACAAAATAGAGCTCCATGGCTCAGGAAAAATAAAAACGTTGCAGCGGCCATAAAATCACATAAAGCAGATTTTATCATCGTGAATGGAGATTTAACAGAATATGGTCGAAAAGCAACATACAGCGATTATGCTAATATCTATAAAAAACTCGGTATTCCTGTTTATGAGGGACTAGGTAATCATGATTATGCTAATAATGCTCATGATTGCATGATACCTCGAGCATTCAATTTTTTCCAAGATGCTTGTGCGATAAGTGCTGTTGAAAGAATGGTGTCAGAAATAAAGAAATATGAAAAAACTCTCTCTAATTTCAATAAGCACCTCTCTGAACAAAGGGTTTCTAATGGTTTTTTTTATTATGGTTTTTATTTTATCCAAGGAAGTTTGAGTTATTCATGGGATTATGGAGATATTCACTACGTACAACTGCACAATTATCCACTCTATGAAGTGACTTTAAAAGACCTCACAACATCCGTACGTATTAAGAACTCTTTGGATTGGCTGAAAAAAGATTTAGAAGCGGCTGATAAAAGAGGGAAAGTAACAATTCTCAACTTTCACGATGCTCGTCCCTATTACAGAGATAGAAATTCACATTTTCTTCTACCCAAAAATGCGCAAAAGCTCGCTGTATTTAAATCAATCATTACAAAGCACAATGTCATAGCAATTTTTGTAGGACATGCACATCGAGAATTTTATTGCCGTGGATCAGATGATCCAGTCTTCGGAAATATCCCTATATATACATCTGGAGCACTCTTTAAAGGACACTATTATCTTGTCGATGTACATGGAAAAGACTTTTCCGTCAAAGGTTATAATGGGGAAACAGGGGTCCCCATTTTGGACCAAGATTTAGGACGAAATGGAACCTACCGCTCCCCTTGGGATAATTGCAGTAATTTATAAAGACACTTTTTGCTTTCAACTTTAACAAACGAAAGGGGGCACTTAATAATTATTTAAGTTGCCTCCTTTGTGTCACCTACATTTAAGTTTTGGCAAAGGAATGACAATCTTTGTTCCCCCCTAAAGCAAAAGTCCCAAACAGTGTTTTTTCACCCAATTGTGTATAGAGCTGTTCCACCACGACACGGACAAAGTTCTATCTTTTGTTTTGAGGTTTGGCTCTTCATCCCCACACGGTCATCTTCTATCATAAGCATCAATTGTCCATTAAGCTCAAAGCCGCATGAAAAATTCTTCGAAAACACTTTTACATAGAAAGCAAAAGTATTTTGCAAAAGAGACTTATCAAAGCGCAGAAGAAAACTCACCATATTAAAGCTGATAGTGTTCTCTTAAAGCCTTATACAAACCTTATGATTAACGATGACGCTACCATTGATTATTGCTTAATTTATACCCTAAAAAAAACATAAAGCTTTGTTTTTGGAATTTCTCACACATAATTCAATAGAGAAGAGAAAGCAATTGCAAAAAGAAAACACATAAATCAAGCAAAATTTGTAGGTTGATCTTATTGTTTTCAGTATAAGCTGTCTTTCAGATAGATCTGTATCATCTGATAAAAAATAACCAGAATACCATAAAAAAATCAAATTTAAAGTTCCTAATTAATATGACACCTATCAGGTATTTTCTGGGGGGGGGAAGGTAGTTTTTGATGATACCCTCATGAAATATAACATAATAGTTGCTGTGATTTTTTTTACCACCTTTGTTTGTATGAAGCCTTATAGCCTTCACGCGCAAAATGTTTGTATAAAAAACGAAACAAGGCGAGATTTTATCAATAAATTACCTAAACCGCAACGAATTGCATTTGATGATCGTTCCACAGATGTCTATATCGTTAATGAGCTAACCAATCCGCCTACTTCTATGGTATTAATCGATAAAGGTATAGAGCGTGGAGAATGGAAAACAGGTGAATATTGGAAGAATCAAGGACCTTCGAATACAATTGCATCTGGTTGTGTGGGAAAAGCAGCGACAACCTCCAATGCGTGGCTTTTTGGATCTGGAGGATGGGCTAAATATAAAGTACAAGATGATGGCACTATTTTAACATTTCGATGGTATAATCCTTATCATGGTGCCAATCAATATTCTGCTACCGCAAGCAAAAAAGGTTATTATTTTGAACGCGTGGAGGGAGTAGGTGATAACGCGAGAACAATTTGGTATATAAAAAGAAAGGCTCCTATCAAAAATTATAGCATTGTCATAGCAGCTGATCCGCAACCATGGCGTTTGAATATTGGCGATCCTAATGGGAACAGCAATAGACAGCCATGGTTAGAAACAAATAAGAAAGTTGCAATGGCACTAGAATCTCACGCAGCTGCATTTTATATCGTCAATGGCGATTTAACGGAGTTTGGTCGCCCCCAAACCTACCAAGATTATGCAGATGTCTATAAAAGCATGCCTTATCCAGTCTATGAAGGACTTGGAAATCATGATTATTACAATAATATTCGTGATTGTACGATACCGATAGAAAATCTTTCAAAGGATGCATGTGCGATAAGTGCTGTGAAAAGAATGTTGCAAGAACTAAAAAAATATAGCCGTTCTTTACCTGAATTTAATCAACATGTAACTTCTCGTAAACTTGCTCGCTTTGAAAGATTCGATGACATAATAACGGGAAGCTTAAGCTATTCATGGGATTATGGAGATATTCACTACGTACAACTACACAATTATCCAACTTATACTGCATATTTATCTGACGGTATGACGACAGTAAGAATAACCAGCGCTCTTAGGTGGCTAAAAAAAGATTTAGAAGCCGCTGATAAAAGAGGGAAAGTTACAATTCTCAATTTTCACGATGCCCGTCCTCATTTCGGAGATAAAGATTCGCATTTTCTTCAACCCCAAAATGCGCAAAAGCTCGCTGTATTTAAATCAATTATTACAAAGCACAATGTCAAAGCAATTTTTGTAGGACATACACATTGGCGATTCTATTGTCGTGCAAAGGACGATAAAGTCTTTGGCAATATCCCTATATACACATCTGGAGCACTCTTTAGAGGAGACTATTATCTTGTCGATGTACGAGGAAAAGATATTTACGTTAAAGCCTATAATGGGAAAACAGGAAAACCAGTTTTGCTCGAAAATTTAAAACTCAATGGAGCCATCCCCGCTCTCCGGGCGAGTTGTAGTAATTTATAGGGACATTTTTTCACTTTCAACTTTCACACACGAAAGGGAAAACCTTCAAATTATCTAAGGTGCTCCCTTTTCCCCCTATATTTAAGTTTTGGTAAAGGAATGATAATTTTTGTTCCCCCTAAAGCAGAAGTCCCAAACAGTGTTTTTTCACCAAATTGTGTATAGAACTGTTCCACCACAACACAAACAAAATTCTGTCTTTTGTTTTGAGGTTTGGCTCTTCATCCCCACACGATCATCTTCTATCATAAACATCAATTATGCATAAGACTTAAAGACCAAAGAAGATCTAAATATACCCGCCCGTTGATCAGGAAAAGCCTATTTTAAGGAATTAGTCAGCAATTCACCAAGAATAATTCCAAGGGTTGTCACATCTCGTAAAAACTGTCGAGACTCTTTAAATTCCGTGTGAATGGTTATGTTTTTTTGCCATTCAAAAGGATTGACCAATTCAACATCATGCACCACACAACTAAGTAAACTCTGCCAAGAGCGTTGTTTCCATATCATCACTCAAGCACAAACGACGATATGCTGTAGAAATTGTCTGAATACGATCCCGTGCAGCCCCTAAAACAATTCGATCATGCCAAGGGTTGTGGCATCTCTCGAAGACAAGCAAATCTCATAGGAATAATGATGTGTTTGAAAAGCCGTATTTTCTTCTTACTGAAAACGAACAAGCAGAAAAAATTGATGCCTTTTAAAAATCAGTCAGAGATTTTTTTGAACGCTTCGTGACTGAGTTTTGGCAAAGGAATGACAATTTTTGTTCCTCCTAAAGCAGACGTTTCAAAAAGGGGTTTTTCACCAAATTGCATACAAAGCTGTTCCACCACCACACGACCAAGTCCTGTCTTTTGTTCTAAAGTTTGGTTCTTCATCCCTACACCATCATCTTCTACAATGAGTATCAATTGTCCATTTACCTCAGGACCAAAAGAGATATAAATATGACCCGGTCGTTGATCAGGAAAAGCATGTTTTAAGGAATTAGTCAGCAATTCACCAAGAATAATTCCAAGGGTTGTTGCATCTCTTGAAGACAGCCGACACTCTTTAAAGTTCGTGTGAATGGTAATGTTTTCACGCAATTCAAAAGGCACTGCCAATTCGACATCATGCACCACAGAACTAAGAAACTCAGCCAAGAGCGTTGTTTCCATATCATCACTCAAACGCAAACGACGATGGGCTGTGGAAATTGTCTGGATACGATCTCGTGCAGCCCCAAGTACAGAACGGACTTCTTCATTTTTACTCCGATTTAACTGGAGTCCCAGCAAAGAGGACACCGTCCCAAGAGAATTGCCAATACGATGGCTTGCATCCTGCAACAACATTTCAACCCGTTGACGTTCTTTTTCGGCGTGATTGCGTGCTCTTTCTAATTCTTGTGTTCGTTCTTTTACACGGGCTTCCAGAGCGATATTTTCGCTATGAAGCAACAATTGATACAATTTTAAAGAACGCACATCACGATGAAAACGATTAATCACAAAATAGGCCGAAATAAAAGTACTCACAACAGAAACAATCGCTGCCAATGTTAAAGCAGCCCGCATCAATGCAATACCCTCACGCTGTTTTTGTCGCACCACATCATCGCCATTAATAAAGCTTGTCATCAATTGCGCTAAACGAGCCACGGGAATTCTCGAGACATCAGGAGAAGCGGAAGGTTGTAAAGACTGATCAGGAAGTTTATCAAGAGCCTGCATATGGGCATTCATAAATGCTTTTCGTGCTTCAACCTCGCCTTTAAAAGCTGTAAACCATTCATCCCATTGCGGATGCGCATAAACAATCAGCGCGATATAATCGAGAATATCCCCCAACTCCCGCTCAGCATTTTCAAAGCGGATTTTATCTTCCACCTTGCGTGTTTTTGCATAGCTGCGATCAGCAACCGCCATATCAATCAAGCTAATAAGCACCAAATCAGCCTGTTCGCGTAATTCTGAACTTGTATTTAACTGAGCAACTTCTCGATCAACGGCATTGGAAAGCAACATAATAAAAATCGATGCTAAAAGAGCCATAACAAGAGACACAATAATCGCAACCCACCGCCAGCGTGATATCGTTGCATCAGAAGAGGGCATTTGAGGCAGCACATTTGTCTTTGTTGTCATAGAATTTCCATTGGCGAACTTGAAAGTCGTCATTTTTCAGTACAAAGGAAGGCAACCTTATGGAACATAACGCCAAAAGCCTATGAGAACGTTTCATAAAAGCTTTTTTTGTGTTCCTAAAGAGCAAACGCCACATTTTCTGAATTTCCTCAGATACTGACTTTATTGTAATAGCTATAACGGGAATAAAAAAAACAAGGCTATCCATCATAATTATTATGCTTTTTTAGCCGTTAAATGAACACAATGTACTTCCAGCCGAATAAGAATCGGGACCATAATCAGATTCACCATCGACATGAAGAAGTTCCTGTAATCGATGACGCGCCCTACTCACACGGCTTTTAATGGTTCCAACAGCACAGCCACAAATAGCCGCAGCATCTTCATAAGAAAATCCCGATGCCCCAATGAGAATAATGGCTTCTCTTTGATCAGCTGAAAGCAGATTTAAGGCTTTTTTAAAATCTTGCAAATCAAGCGATCCATATTGAGAAGGATGAACAGCGACATTTTGGGTAAATACGCCGTCGGTATCTTGAACTTCTCTTCCCTTTTTGCGCATTTGACTATAAAATTCATTGCGCAAAATCGTAAAAAGCCACGCTTTAAGATTGGTTCCCATCTCAAAGGAGTCTTGTTTAGCCCATGCTTTCATCACCGTATCTTGGACCAAATCTTCAGCTTTATCGTGTTTGCCGCTTAAAGAAACAGCAAAAGCACGTAAAGCCGGCAATACCAAAAGAAGTTCTTGTTTAAAATTTTTCGCACACTTTGACATAAAGGGTTCAAACCTTTTTCACATTGTTTAAGCCCAATTGCTCTGCACGCTCCAACTTCTCTAAAAGCTCGAGCAACCGCCGTGGCAGCGCTTCTTCTTGAATTTCCATGTAAAATTGGCGTAATTTTCGTGCTATCTCGCTGTTGACCCCGAGAAGATCATCTCCAACTTTAAAGGGTGTGGTGAGATTTTTTTCATCACGGTCGTTCATTTTTCGTCCCCCTAATCCATATAATATCAGTAGCACCGCGAAGAATTTTTTCGCCTTATGGTTGTAAATAAGTCTATCGGTAAAAAGTTCCATACAAATCAAGGAACTTTTTTATCTGTTGCGAATTTCAACCAACAAAATGCTTGAAAGGTCAAAGGAGTTATAAATTATGTCATTATCAACGCGCATTGCCCCGCATCTTCCCTATCTTCGGCGTTTTGCCCGCTCTGTTACTGGAAGCCAATCCTCTGGCGATGCTTATGTATCAGCGATGTTGGAAGCCCTCATTGCCGATATTACCATTTTTCCCAAAGCATCCAGTGACCGGATTGGGACCTATTGGCTTTTTTGCCATCTTTTTGACCAAACCACTCCGAATATTCCTGAACCCTTGCCACAATTTGGACTTGAACAAAAAACCAGTGCTAAATTATCCTATCTCACCCCCCGTGCACGCCAAGCATTTTTGCTCATTGCCGTTGAAGGTTTTAATGAACAAGAAGCCAGTGAGATTATGAATCTGGATACGAAGGCGTTTCGCAAGCTTCTCAACCAAGCTTCTATCGATATTTCTCAACAAATTGCTACACAAGTGATGATTATTGAAGATGAGCCTCTTATTGCGCTTGATATTGAGCAAATGGTCGAAAGCTTAGGTCATCATGTTGTCGGCATAGCGCGCACACGCGATGAAGCGATCATCATGTATCATAAGCAAAAGCCACGGTTGATTTTAGCAGATATTCAATTAGCCGATAACAGTTCCGGCATTGATGCGGTCAATGACATTTTGCAAAATGACCGTATACCGGTGATTTTCATCACGGCTTTTCCCGAAAGGCTGCTGACCGGCGAGCGTCCAGAACCGACTTTTTTAGTCACCAAACCTTTTAATCCAGATATGGTGAAAGCGCTTATTTCGCAGGCTTTATTTTTTCAAGAGAATGCTTCTAAAGCGGCTTAGAACAAAGTAAACATCTTCCATTATGATCGTCACGCCTCTTTCAAAGCCTCCCATGGACAGATCTCATATGAGCGCGCTCATGCAAGCAATTCGCGGTGCTGATATTTGTGTTCTTTATCAGGCAACAAATCTGGTTTATTTATGGGCTGAAAACTTGCCACACCATTTGCACAATAAATGGCGGGTTGGGTGTCGTGACAGCGACTTTTTTTCGCTTGACCTTGCCGACAATATGGAAACCATTAAACTGCAAGTTTTAGCCAGTGGTAAAATGCAAACCGTTGAAGCACGTTTTGAAGATACGTGCAGACAAGAGATTTGGTACAAATTTTCTATTGATTGCCACCGCAATGACAACGGAGACATTATCGGTATTATCACCACTGGTGTTAATATTTCCGGCTTACGCCGGCGTGAACAAGTGCTTAAAATCCTCCTTAGAGAAGTCAGCCACCGTTCTAAAAATCTTCTAGCGATCATTCAAAGTATTGCCAGCCAAACAGCCCGCTATACTGAATCCCTTCAGATTTTCTTGCGCAAATTTCAAGGTCGCCTTCATTCTCTTTCTCATTCTCAAGATCTGATCACCGATTCCGATTGGCGTGGTGCCCAATTTCGTGAATTGGTCCAAACGCAAGCTTTAGGCTATTTAATGAAAGAAACGGAACGTTTTTCGCTTGAAGGCGTCGATCCTTATCTTTTTCCCAATGCCGCGCTGCACATTGGTTTGGCTTTTCATGAATTGATTATCAATTCTCTTTCTTTTGGCGCCCTTTCCCAAGAAAAGGGCAACGTCTGTGTCTGCTGTGAAATCGAAACAAAACCAAATGGCAAAACACACCTCCTCATCACTTGGAATGAACATTTTGAATCGGGCGCCCCTCCTACAAACCATAAAAAAGCCTGTTTTGGCAGTGCTGTTCTTGAAAAAATTGTTCCCATTTCTGTCAATGGCTCAGCTTCTTTCAAATTGACAAAAGAAGGGATTGTTTATCGCCTTTCTGTTCCAGATACCTATTTTGATATTTTTTCTTAAAAGAACCTTCCCCAAAAAAAGCCTTTCAAACCATAAATTCCTCTCTTTAGCAAAATCTCTAACTTATTCAGCACGCTCCTATTAAGCACAAAGATATTTTCCAACTGCGCAAAAAAAACTTACCTCTCTCAAGAATCCACACTTCTCAACAAACCTTAACAATGAAAACTCTACCACAGTCAAAACCCCTTCCCGCTGTTCATCAACGTCCCCCCCTCTTATAACCACCTATTTTAGGCAACATATTCATTTATCATGATCATTTACAACTTAAACAAGAATCCCCAATATCGTAGGATTCTCTCATTTCAAATCTTTCTCATGTTGAATCAATCAAAGCCACTCATTTGCACATCACAAGCAGAGAGAGCCGAGCCTGTGTGAATAAAAAACGATGAAGAAAAGAAAAAATATCTTTTCATGAATCGTCGAGAAATGCCAAAGCTTGGTCGATAAACACTCAAAAGCTGGAACAAGAGTATGATGCCAGCGCTCTTTCACAAGCGTAAAAGTGAGCGCGTAAAAATGAGCGTACTCAATGGCTTTTATAGAGTAATAAGCCAACACTATCACACACTTGTGCCAGCTTTGAGTGTTGCTACAGTTCTTGGCATTTTTCGACGATTCATAAAAAATCATTTTTACCTTGTCTTATACAAATTTGATCTCCACATTTACCCCGCTTGTTATGTGCAAATTTGTGATGTGCAAAAAAATGGTTTTAATTGATTGACGATAAACAGATTTGAAATGAGAAAATCTTACGTTATTCGGGATTCTCATTCAAGTTGAATAATGCTAAACTATCATTATAAATCAATATTTTACCTTTTATTATATGGGGGCTTTATCGTTATACCATTTTACGGCCACCATTCGTGAAATGAGTGTAACATACCTTCTGTCTCCTTTAAGAGAGAAATTACAAAGATAAAAAACAAGCCGTTTTAGCTTTTATTACCCAATCAAAGCGAACTCATTTCTCCTCTCTTTTTATGTTATTTTCACAATGCGCATAGCGTTTCATTTTGCAAGAAGATGAAATTTAAAGCATCAAAGCCAACATCAATCATTACGCTTCAGCTTTACGTGCTTAAAACATCCACGACAATGAACGCCCAGAAATTACGAACACATAGAAATTACACGATTTTATGATTTTATTTTATTGATCGCGTGTCTAAGTCATCTTCTTCACGCAAAAAAAGAATATCAGATAGTTTCCTCTGCTCACATTTTTTTTAATAATTTCTCGCCATTCCAAGCCGCTCCAAAATTTCTCCAAGCGCCCTTCAAAACAGCGCCTGGTACCCTCCCCCATAAAGTAAACCATTACCCCCCCCTCTTATCTTCACGGGTGAGCTCCCTTTACCTCCACAAAAGTACCCTCTTTTTACTCCACAAAAGCCCCCTTTACCTTCACAAAAACATTAAGCATCATTATATCCCCCTACACAACAAAACCCCTTTATATTGCCCCATCCGCCCCGTACAACAAACCCCATCCCCCCTACAATCAATCTTTGACGTTAGAGAGCATTCACAAGAGACATTTGGTGTTTTTTTCAAATATTCCCCCCTATTTTCCCCACCAGCTTAGCTTTTATGACATGCGAGCCAATGATTTTAATTGATTCAATCTAGAACCTTCTTGTGTTTGGAACCCTTGGAACCCTTGGAACCCTTGGAACCCTTGGAACCCTTGGAACCCTTGGAACCCTTGGAACCCTTGGAACCCTTGGAACCCTTGGAACCCTTGGAACTAAAGAACTTTAAAAACGTTTAACAGTGAAGAAGCCTTTAAGGCTGATAAATTGGAGTCATTACTGTCAACCATTCATTTGGAAAATATTTTATGAATCCCCTCATTGTTATTCTCTTATTGGTTTCATGTACGGATGATTTTAACAGTTGCTATTCCAACAATACAATGGCTAAAATCTATCCAACAGCTCAAACATGTGAACAAGCCATAGTACCATCCACCAAAAAGGCTAAATTTTATGGACAACAAATTTTTGCCCAATGCATAAGCGTACATCCCAATTTATATCAAAAAAAAGTAAATTTGATCTGGTCTGTAACAAATCACGGAAATTTTCTGCTTAAAAGCGAAAATGTTCATAAAAAAACGTCTACAGCCTACAAAGAAGATATTGTACCAACATCGCTTCCTCTTCTGCATTCTTCTTCCACAAACCTCTTGCACAAAAAACTTTAAAAGCATAAACCCATCAAATCTGAAAAAAATAATCAATAGAAAATATGATGGATAGGAAGCCAATGCCCCCCTCAAAAGACCCTCACACTGAGCAAAACCTTCTGCCCCAAGATCTTCCCCTAGATCCTGCTGTAGAACGGGTGAGAAAAAAACTGATGGGTTTAATGATGGTCTCCGTTTTAATAACGCTCTTCCTTATTCTGGTCGTACTGTTTTTAATTGTTTATAAAGTTACAACGGGATCAACAGCAAAACAAACAGAGCTTTCTTCCTCTCATAACAAAGATCCACACGTTATCCACCACACACTCTCCCTGCCAAAACAAACACAGGTTTTGTCACAAAGCCTCTCAGAAGACAACATTGTCCTGCAAGTTTTAACCCCTAACGGACAAACAAAATTGATGATTTATAATTATCGTACCGGTGCACTGATTGCTGTTCTTTCTATTGAAACAATAGAAAAAGTTTCAGCGACACCACCTCACTAAGCAAGCCAACAATACTACAAGCGTTTAAACAGCATTGTTGAGATTTAAACCTCTGCTTAAAGATCGTACCACTTGAACAACGGCGCGCTTTTCTCTGTCTCACCTCGAGTCTTCTTTCAAGCCAAGAGATAATCTTCTCTGTCACCCCCTATTTGCAATGTTTCTCAATAAAAACTCAAAGAAAACCCAAGAAGCCGCGCGTATACGCATCATTACACCAACAGCCCCACAAGCCCTTACACAGCATTTTTGAGATTTAAACCTCTGCTTAAAGACCGTACGACTTGAGCGACGGCTTTTTTCTCCGTCTCCCTTCACCCCACCGAGATAAAGGAGCAATCTTTCAGCCAATACATTCTCATTCTTAACAAACGGAGTTTACTCCTGAAAACGCGTAGATAGAATAAAAACTCAAATGAAAGCGCAAAAAATACACCTTCTTGTGTACGAAAATTCAACATCTTGATTGATCATGATCATTTATTCTTGCGTTCCAAAAACAAACTGATTTATAAATATAATTTAGCGTTATTGAACCCAAATAAGAGAATCCGAAGATTGTAAACTTCTCTCATTTTAAAATCTCTCTCATGTTGAATCAATCAAAATCATGTCTCTTGCGTGTCAAAAACGGGGGAGAGCCGTGTATATTGAAACTGTACAAGAAAGAAATAAAAATGCCTTTTCATAAATCGTCGAGAAGTACTAAGAATTAATCTGCAACATGGTCAAAGGCAAACACAAAGTCATGTGAAGATGCCTGTTTGTTCTTTTATAACGCGTAAAGAGGGGGCAGAGCTCAATGGATTTTATATCATTCTATGGGAGATTTTATATTATTTCATGGGGTTTTATCGTTATACCCTTCACGAAACACTGTTGTAAAACGGGTGTGACATGCGCTTTGAGAGATATGTCTTTAAAATAAGCTCGTGAGTATGCAACATAGCTATATTTCTCCATTTGGGATGTTCTGTTTTACATGAAGGTCGTGTACCCATTAAAAGACACGCAATAAATAAAAGGCAATACGTAATCTTCATGATTTAAAAGATATTGCTCTAGATACTTTTGAAAGCCGTAAAGCTGAAAGGTGACGGTAAAGATGAGCATTGTTTTTTACCATGACGCCTTTATTTTCTCTCCCAATGTGGCTGTCTGCCCCGTTTCAGCGATTACACAAACTAAAAAGATGCAATATGCTTTTCCTATTTTGCATACACAAACTGAAGCAGCTTGCCCACACTGAACTGTCTTAATATGTGTCCTCAACATGCCGCTGCTCTGGAATTGAATGTTGATTGATAAGAAATAGAAAAAATAAACGTTCTCTTAGGAAAACAACGCCATAAAGCCATTAATAAATCGGCAAGAAATTAGAAAGATGTGTGGGCTTTACCAGCCTTAGAATGTTGTGAACCAAACCTTGGCCCATAAGACGATTCATGAAAAGCCATTTTTATTATACAGTTTTTACCCACATAGCCCCCCGCTTATGACGTGCAAGCAAGTGGTTTTGATTGATTCAAGATGGGAAAGTTTTGAAACGATTAGAATCTTACGATATTCGGTGTTCTAATTCAAGTTGAATAATGCTAGATTATTATTATAAATCAATGCATTATCTTCAAAAAACACTTTGCCAAACAACAACCATAACACATTTGGCTTTGCGTGCACCCTTATCTTTACTGGTATTCGTACACGCCCTCTGCGTCATATCCATAAAGATCAAATTGAAGATGATCGCTATTCTTGGCTCGAGAATATAAAAGCTAGGCGTGATGCTACAATAAAATTTCGCATGCCCTTATCATCAGAGACATTAGAAATTTTAAAACATGCACTTGCTTTCTCGTAATGCTTTCTTTTTTCTGTAACCGATCACGCCCCCTGGCTGCAAATTGTATGGAAAAATATATACAACAAGCTGGACTTAAAGCCTGTCCGCGCGATTTTTTCTCTCGTTTACATGGGATTGGCTCGCTCAAAAAAAACAATACCCCTTATGAAATCGCTGAAACCATCCTAAGACATATGGCCAAGAGACAAATAGAACGTACTTATCGTCATCCTGATGATTGAGAACAGTCCGCATCTCTACAACACCCGTATCTCTAGGAATAAAATTCCCTTCAGCAAAATGAGCTGAAGTATATCGAAAACTATTAAATCCAAGCGCAAATAAGCAAAATAATTTTTTATAAAAGAATAGCCTCTTAAAAGACAGGTATAAATATACGAACGGGCTTTTTTCGATATTCCCTAAAATCTATTCCTAGCCAAGAAACAATCTTCTTTGCTATCCCCTATTTACAAGGCCCCATAAAAACGCAAAGAATGAAAATTCAAAGAAAGCGCAAGAGACTTTCTTGCATCCATATAAATCATCATTCCCCCTTAGCACAACAAGCGTTTAAACAGCATTCTTGCGGCTTAAGCATTTTCCTCTGCTTCAAGATTGACCACACGACGACGACGCGTTTTCCTCTGTATCCCCTCACTTAATTTAGGTAAAGAAGACTCTTCTTCTTTTGATGCAGATGCATCCCCATTTTTAGAGCTTTCTGCTGCTGCAAGCGAAAACTCAAGAGGGACTTGATCTTGAGCCAGCACAGTCCGTCGACGGGGAGAACGACGCGTTTTCTTGACAGGTTCAACAGTTTCCTCACTGCTACAGTTCTCTTGATCGGTTTTCTCATTCGATAGAGCTTCTAAAGAATTTTCACGCGTATCGCCATTTTGCGTCTTGACAGATTGTTGTGTCTTGGCAGATTGGTCATGACCATTTTTTTGTGACGGTATCTGTAATGCCTCTGTATCATCCTCAACAGCATCCTTTTTGTCACCTTCAAGATTTATTTCACCGCATTCCTGCTCATTGTTTTCATCACGGCTTTCATCATCACGGCTTTCATCATCACGGTTTTCATCACCGCGATTGTCATCACGTCGAGACGATTGGGACATTTGCCCAGCTGCCGCTAAAATAATACGCAAATAGTGCTCGGCATGTTGTAAATAATTCTCTGACATCACGCGATCACCAGCCCCTTGTGCATCACGCGCAAGACTGATGTATTTATCGGCAATTTGTTGAGCATTCCCGCGAATTTTAACATCCGGACCGCTACTTTCATAATTACGAGACAACGGGCTAGGACCGCGACGATTATTATTGTTATTACCATTATTGTTATTATTGCGACCGCGTACCCGTCTATTTTGTTGTGGCCTCATCTTTATCCCTTTTTGGAGTGTGTGTCTTAATTGACTCTTCTTCGTTGCATTACTTTATTGATAATGCTGATCATGTTTAACATACGGTTATCAAACTATCCGCGTTTCACTTCACTTAAACGCCCCCTACTGATATTGATAAAAGCATATATTTTCTTGAAAATCACAAAACAGCAGGGAAATCATAAATCAAAAATTCCCTATCTCTCTGTCAACCAGCGGAAACCTAGTGATGTTCATATAAAATGCCAAGTGTTTTTTTAAAAATAAACCATATTTTACTAAAAAAATAATTATCTTGTGGAAAACAAAAAGGAGAACACACATCCAACATACCTGACACAAGAAAAAAACTCCTGCCAGAGAATATTAAAAGCTTCTCTTTATTGCTCTAAAACCACCGCTCCTAAAAACGCTGATATCCTCTACCCCTAGTGCCTTTAAAACATAAGCACTTCCATCCCAACGAGTCACTGCGCGAACCTCTTATTGTATGAATATAGCTTCTCTTCATCGCTAAAGCAACCCCACTGCAAGCAATTACCTGTAATCACTTCACAAAGCCCCTTACTTTTTATAAATAGATTAATATGAACGATTATTCAAGCCCTATCACCACAAAGAGATCAACAATACAATCAATTTCTATTTTACCTCTATGGCTTTTTGAGTTAATCATACCCTTTAATTTATAACAAATTGAACTTAAAGTAAAAATATTTAAATACAAAAAAATATAAAACTATGTAAAAAACAACCAACATATCAGGTTTGCTTAAAAAATCAGCTTCTTCTCAAGAAAAAATGCTCCTCTCTCAAAGTCTATCAATAAGAATGACATGATACATTTGTTTTTCTATTCTTTCAGATAACGAAAACGAGGAGAAATAAAACAAGCCCATTTATTCGCCCAGAACAGCAAAGAGATGAGCATAGTTCTTTCGTGAATATTCTTTACTATCACACAGCAACCACCCAGAGGGTATTTTTTCACGCGCAAAAGTGCCAATAAATCCAGCTGAAAAAGATTCCGGCAAAGGAGGAAAGGGCGGAATTTCAGGAAGTTTTATGGTTGGATTGGTTAAAACCAGCCATCAGCATTTTTTCCAGCAATATCACGCGTATAGACGAGTTCATAAAGCCCTCCCTTTTGTATTTCTCCCCCCTTTAAAGGCGCGATACCCTCTGGCGTTGCCATATAAGTTGGTCTTAGCGGCAATTGACTTAAAGAAACATTTATACCATGCCTATTGACTTATTTTTCATATCTTTTTCATGTCGATTGACTTACCGCTCTCAAAGAACAATAATTTTTAAATCCACGCTGTTTTATCAACAATACAAATACTTATATCATGCAGCAAATTATCGTGCACCAGATTGATTTATAAAAGAGTATTTATTTTTTTATGTTAAGCCAAAAACTTTCATACCGTAGGACTTTTCATCCTAAATTGATTCTCTGTTCAATCAAAAATATTGACTTGCACGTTACACGCAAGGAGAACCTATACCTGAAGTAAAAAACACATAAAAAACTAAAAATTGCCTCTTGTGGGCCGTTTTAAAGATCAAGAGCTTTCGTCATATGAGAGAGCAAAATATATAACAGCACCAGCATACCCTTTTATGAATCATGAAAGAGGAAGATTCTTTAATAAATTTTATACCCTTAAGCTTTGCGCATTTATCAAGCACCACTAGTTTTTCCAAGCCTGTATTTTCCCTAAAATGAAAAGCGCAACAAATTCTCCAGAAACTTCATCACGCCCCCTTAAACATTTCAAAAAACATCCATGATTTATATTACCGCACCTGAAATGACCGGACTTATACAAAGCAGCCCCATGTTTGAGACAAAGATTAAAACAGATAAGAACTCTACGAGCTATTCCAGCTTTTGTATGCTAAATGGCATTAAGAATATTGCGTCTCTATTAGTTTGTGCAATCTCTAAAACAGGCAGACAGCCGCATTGGGAGAGAAGATAAAGACGTCATGGTAAAAACCAATGTCCATCTTTACCCTTCTTCTTTGGTTCCACTTTACGACTTTCAAAAGTGTCTAGAGCAATATCTTTTAAATCATGAAAATTACGGATTGCCTTTTATTTATTGCGTGTCTTTGAATAGGATCACGACCTTCATGTAAAACAGAATACCCCAAATGAAAACAGAGGTATGTTGTATACGCACGAGCTTGTTTTAAAGATATATCTCTCAACGCACATGTCACACCCGTGTTACAACGGCGTTTCGTGAATGCTATAACGATAAAACCCCATGAAATAGTATAAAATCCCCACCATAGAGTGATATAAAATCTATTGAGCCCCCATCTTTACGCTTGTGAAAAGGAAAACCAACAACGCATTGATTTATATAGATAATTTAGCGTTATTCCATGTTGAATGAGAACCCCGAATAACGTAAGGTTTTCTCATTTCAATTCAATAGGCAAAACAGTGAATTATCATTCATAAGTCAATATCTTGTACCAATTAAATATAGTCTATTGGTATCGAGACAGAAAACAATTGAGACGCTTTTGATCTTTTCACCAAACCTCGTATTCTTTTAACTTTTCACGAATATCCTTAAAAGTAATTGCGTCTTTTGCCTTTTTCATTGTCTTTTTCATTGAGAAAACAGTCCCGTAAGAGAAAATAATTTCCATCTCCAGGGCGGACCATCGTCAAACATTGTTTTTTTGCAGTCTCCGAAAGCTTATCCCACATTTCACGAATAGCAAAATAGGCTTCACTTTCCAAATTAAGGCAGTGCTGATAGACTTCTCTTTTCATATCAGGCATCACAGAAGCAGAAATTTCCTTACAATACACACGCATATCAAAGACAGGAATAGCCAATTCAACCGATTCTTGTGGTATTATTTTTTTATGGGAAGAAAAATAACTCACCACCTTTGCAACAACAAAACACAAAATCACGATACAAAAGAGTATTATGCAAACAAAAGCAATCTTGCGATATAATCTTTTTAAATAAGCCTTTTGTCTTGCGCGGATTCTTTTTTCCATAAAAACGATACCCTTTAAACATCCCCAGAAAAGCCTTTTAAAGCAAAAATGATAGAAATATCTGTGTATACAATACAGAGGATAACAGCAAACAATCAAGACTCTTAAAAACTCTTTTTTCGCTGTACGATTATAATATTGATACTGTTTTTTTATCCTATAAAATTCTTGTAAAAACCTTCCCCCCTTTATGAAAAAAACAGCGCATATAACTTTCTCCCCCTCCCACCTTAAAAGACAAAGATTCTTCATGTATCTCAATCTGTAAACAATTCATCTTTGTTAAGATACACCCCCTTAATTAATAAAGATTAATTGATAAAGAATGTCCATTATTTTGCCTATTGAATGAAAAATCCGAACATCGTAAGTCTCTCATTTTAAAAATCTGTTCTCCGTCGCAGCAATCAAAACCACTCGCCTGCATGTTACAAACAGGTGGGCTGTGTATATTAAAACTGTACAAGAAAGACATCCCTCTAAGCATCTCAAGTTCTAAAAGCTTATCGCAACATTGAAAGCTAGAAAAATGAATGAAAGCGCCAGCATACGCATTTATAAAACATGAAAAAGAAGAGATACTCCATAAGTTTTATATACTTTATGGAAGGCTTGAACCTTCATGTAACCCCTTACAACACGTCCCCCCTTGCAAAATAAGCCTGAAATGAGGAAGGCCATTTCAAGGCTTATCGCAACATTGTGGAATGAACAAATTATTTAAGAGCGTTCGCTTTTAGCAGAAGGGCATGATCTTAAAAAAAGACGCGCAAAAAACAAAAAGACAAGACATGATCTTCATGATTTAAAAGACATGGATAATTTTAAAAGTCGTAAAGCAGAATTAAAAAGAGAGGATAAAGATGACCACGGGTTTTGACCATGACGCCTTTATATTCCCCATGATGCTGTCTGCCCATTTCAAAAATTATACAAAATAGGAAAGAAATCCGCAAAACACGCGCTCTCTTAAAAAACGTCATAAAGTAAAAAAACTTATCTGCTATGAATTGGAAAGATATTCCAGCTTTTTACTCATCTCTCTTTAAAACAATAATGATAATATAATGAACAACACCATTGGCTTTACTTATCCCAATGTTCATACCAATCTCTTGTCTTTAACATCCCCTTCCATCTCCTCTCCCATCTTTCCCCTCATCCTCTTGTGTTTTATCGTGTATATTCTATGCATAAAGATCAAGGAAATAACAATTCTTGGCTTAAAAATATGAAAGGAAGACGTAACAGAACTTCACGTGCCTTTATCATCTAACGCATGAGACATTCTAAAATAAGTCCCCCAGTATTTCGCAATAATTTCTTTCTTTTAGCAACCAATATTAAGCCCCCTAGCATGAAAATTGCCTATCGCAAATCATGCAACAACAAGCCATGCAACAAATAGGGCATTATAAAGCCAAACTGGTCTTAGTCGTTCTCCATGAAATCCTGTCACTTTACGGGTTTGGCGCGCAAAATCTACTTGACTTTTCCCCCTTAACTCTTCCCTTCATGCGCTTTTTATCACCATCAATAAAAAAAAAGCGTTCCAAAACATTCATTACAGGATGAAAAATACCTCGATACTTTTACATCAGACTCAACAGAAAAAACTTCCACTCATATTCACCACATAGGAAAACACACAGATAAAATCTTACACGCCTTACTGGCAAAGGACCATGGCTAGAATAGAATCATATTGATACAATCATTTCTTACAAAATTTCCCACGCAAAGAATTCCCACATAAGACAAAAGAATAGATTTTCTGATCAAGATCAATAAACACTATTAAAAACGCATGAGCCTTTTTGGTTAGGCTGGCATTTATGAGAATGCCCCCACCAGCGCAGTCCCTATCTTTATGCTTTTCCCCCCATGTCACACCCTCATTCTCCCTTAAAAAGCAACAAAGATTCCTTAACACTTCAATGCCCTTCATAACCACCAATGCCAAGAAACAAAAAACACACCCGCATTTTTACTTTACATTCCCCTATTGGAATAAAAACACACAAGAATTTAGAGATTTCACCGCAAAGGAATACCACAAACGACAATAATAAGAATAATATCCCGCCTCTCAATGGACAAATATGGCATCCCCTTGAGTTACAATCCCCTTGGCTGCAATCCCCTTAGACTCTGAAGCAATAAAAAAAAGCCGCGCCATTAAAATAACGCGGCTTATGAATAGAGATATAATAAAACACAAAAGAAATTAATAATAAATACTTATACACAAAATGTATAGCAATTGCAATAGCTTTAATTATATCTATAAAAATTACCCCAAACGAGTATAAAACCAAAACGAATATAAAACATGCGCAATGAAAGTATTTCTTATATCATTCATTTAAATAAAAAAAGTCTATCGTTTTTCTTATAGCTTTAACCATGGTAAAGAATAACGCTTCTATTGAAGATAGGTAATTTGCAATAACGCATACTTTAACATCAAAATATATCTTATCGATTAAAACACTTCGTCGATTATTCTCAAGATGCCTCATGCCTAAACACACCATTTAAGCACAATACATGGATTAATAACCATTATTCATTATTTTTTATATTGAATAAAAAAACAAATATTGCAGGATTCTTTCATTTTTAAAACAGTTCCATCAAGCCAAATCATGTCTCTTACATATCACAAACTGAAAAGGTAGAGAAAAACTGTACAAGAAAAGCCATAGCTCTTATGAAAAAAGCCAAAAGTCGTCACAACATTAAGGGGGATAAAAAACATAGATTTGGATATTGATCGACAAGCAGGAGAAAAAACACTCTTCTTAAAACACGCGCTCTCTTTGAATAAAGTGTATGAGAGTACCAGCCCCCCCTTTTATGCAACCTCAAGAAGAGGAAACCATAAATTTTATACATTTTCATAGCGGCTTTATCCTATTCACGAAGCACCAACGCGCTTGAGCGCAAGACATCGCTTTAAAACAAGCTGATAAATTCACCCCCTTGGGTAAATTCACCCCCCAAGTCTATGAGAGTTGGAGTGTTCTCATTTTACATAAGTTCCCATTAAAACGCAAAAAACAAAAGCGTGCGGCATCATCTTCATTATTTAAAAGAATTGATACTTTTGAAAGCCATAAAGCCAAAACATGATCGTAAAGATGGAAGCTAATTTTCTTCCCTTTACATTCTTCCTAAATAAGATTTTCTCTCCATTTTAGAAATCACGCAAAGAGAGGGACCTTGAGTGCTTAGCTTTCATAAAACCGGTTCTTTTAACGCTGAAAGCAGATCTTTCTTGACTTTCATCCACCACCGCAAAAGACAACGGTTTTAAAAATCAGATTTTAAAAAGCCAATCTGATTGATCAATCATTCTAGCCAATAGCCTTTGGCTTTCCCATATGTGTTTCACTGAAATCTTAAGGCTAACCAGCCCTGCCTTAAATACTCAAGACGCCCTAAAAAAAACACTT
Source organism: Bartonella massiliensis (assembly GCF_902150025.1). GTDB lineage: Bacteria > Pseudomonadota > Alphaproteobacteria > Rhizobiales > Rhizobiaceae > Bartonella > Bartonella massiliensis. The sequence goes on along the minus strand of NZ_CABFVS010000010.1, from coordinate 22,341 downwards.
ATTATATAAATTTGTATAAAAAAAGTGCTTACAAAACAAGGAAAGCTTATATCATCCCCCCCCTCAAAGGACGGTATTTGATGACATAAGCAGAATAAGGCCAATAAACAACTGGCTTATATACCCTGACCAATTGTAACCTTACCACTATACAGCCTTATCTGATAAGAAAACAAAGGGTACACAAACCTGCTCAACCACACACCTTTTCTCTTTTTTATAAGAAAAGGCACAATACATGCCTTTTTTCTCATCGATATTGTTTTCTGCTTTGATCTTTTTGGCCATTAAAACTTTCTTTTTATAGGACTTTTATTCCATTAAAATGACCACAAACGGCGATTTGTCTCTTTGAAAAGAGCATAAAAGCAGCAAATTTTTTTATCAATTAAAAACCATCGAAGACCTCTACAAAAGCTTTTTCAAATTGTTGCCAATCCAAATTATTGCAACATCTTTTCTCTTTTGCGAACGCCATGCGTTTCTGCTTGAGTAAAGCTTCTTATCCACTCTTAATAGAACATTGACTTATAATGATAATTCACTGTTTTGCATATTGAATTAAGCGTTCCGAATATCGTAAGATTCTAATCATTTCAAATTTGTTTATCTTGACTCAATCAAAACCATTTGTTTTCACATCACAAGCAAAGCTGGCGTCTAGGTAAAAAATATACAATAAAAATGGCTTTTCATGAACCGTCTTAAAAGCCCAAGAGATGATCCACAATACTCATGGTCCGCAACATGGTCAAAGGCTAGTAATTTAATGGTGCCGACTTGCTTCTGATCACGCATAAAGATGGCGGTGCTTAATGGATTTTATATCACTCTATGGTGGGGATTTTATGTTATTCTAAGGGGCTTTATCGTTATACCCTTCATGGGTACCGACACGAAATGGGTGTGACGTGTCTGATGTTTTTTTAAAAAAAGCGCGTGAATGTGCAACTGGGCAGTACTCTATTTTACGTGAGAGGTGTGCCCCCATTATGACACGCAATAAACAAAAGCGTGCAGCACCATCTCCATTATTTAAAAGATATTACTCTAGATGCTTTTGAAAGCCGTAAAACCGAAACATGATCGTAAAGATGGGAAATGGTTTTTACCCTTGACTTTCCAATTGACTATAAACTTTACCTATGCATCCTTATCATATGCCCTTATTTTCTTAAACGATATCATCATAAATTTTCCATACAACAACGTTTTTTTAAAAGTGCTCTTTTGATCAGTTTTTGACATTTTTTAAAACATCTCAAATACATAGAAATTTCGAGTCTCACCGAAAATATTAATGATCTATCACCTCAACGCAGGCAGATTATTCTGATCACTCTCTTTTATTTCCCTTTTTCAGCCCAAAAGAAATAGCTCCAGAAGCCTCAATAGCCACGTTGTGACCAGTATTCATGGATATTTCTGGTACCTTTAATGATAAAGGTTCTGAAATAAAAGATCCGTCGTTTATTTTGGGCGTTACCTGTGCTGTCCATTGAGAAACAAAACTGCTCTTATCGACAGATGATTCTAATTTAATTTCTGGTGCATTCATCTCAATATCTGATATGGTTATTCCACTGCTCACAAGACTACTTATACTACTTTGATCATCTTTTTTCGCATTTTGTTTCTGTTTGACATTAGTAAGATCGTTCATATTTAACTTTTTTTCTAAAGCACCCATACGCTTTGAAATTTTTGTCATCTCTTCATATGCTTTTTTCAACAATGCATTCAAAGGAGCATGTCCCATTCTTCCGCTGGCATAAAGAACCACACGAATACATTCTGGATCATCAATATCCGCAATAGAAAATGGAAAAAGTGCCATTATCCCCCCTTTTTTTTAAACAACCCCATAGAGCATTTGAATATCTTTTTTTTTGCACAGCTCTTTTTCATTGAAGAGCGTACCTGCCAAGATGTAGACTTTTGAAAAAAAATTTCCTTATCGAAAATTTTTACAAGATATTTTTTAAATTATAATCTGTTTTCCACCTAAAATGGTATTTTCTCCCCTTAAAATTCAAAAAATGCATAACAACATGGTATCCTTTATTGACGTTCCCCAAAAGACAAAGCCAACCGCACGGATCTTTAAACAGTGCCAATCGACAAACAAGAGTCTATCAACAATCTAACGTCTCGGATCTCGTGGGATTCCACTTGGATTTCCCCTTCAAATGCTCTCTATCGCCACAGCCTTGCCTTAAAGGAGAATATTTCATGAAGCTTCTAAGGAAAAACGCAGCTGTTAAGAATACGCACACATAAAAAAACGCAGGCATAAAATGGGGATCTGACAACTCTAAACAAGGACACTTTACGACACAACGAGATAAAAGATTATCTCATAGACGTTCTCGTCACACTCTCAGCCTATTTCCAGAAATTGTCTAACAAATACAAACGTCATTTGCCAAAAAATAAGTTCAATTTCTCATCACGCGTCCCATGACCAATCTACTCTAGAAAACCAATCACCCATTTTGAAAAAAAGAGAAAGACGGCCCTATCCTCCATCCTTTCAATGCCCCATCCTCCACTATTTCAACGCTCTAAAAATATTAAATATATTCGTTGATCACCTCTCCACATCTCAAAGAATAAACATTTTTCCCCTATCCGTTTATCAACAATCCAACGTCTCGGATCTCGTAGAATCCCACTTGGGACTTCCCCTTCAAAAGATTTCACCTATTGATCATTGATGTTTGACTTGCATAAAACTTTATGGGCTCTAAGCGTTATAAACAAGCCCTGTCCGAAACCTTTGAATATTTCATAGATCAAGCTATTTTACGAATATCACCGCCTTGATGGTGTTTTAATAAGGAAACTTTAAAAGCATCATAGGATAAAATTATCCACGGGCTTTTTCTCATCATTCATCAAAGCTCTAAACTCAAGCGTTTCTAAACACAGAATTTTCAACAATAGATCACGACACACCAAGAAAAAGAGAGCGAATAAAAGCTTCGATTTCTCAACTAAAAACGCTCTAAATAAAGGAAGATTTTCATCTCTCTTTTACCCCCCTTCAATGATCACTCTCCTGCTCCTTGCCAAGAAAAGTAAGAAACTTCTCTTATACCTATTCAAAATATACCTATTTACAGTAGGTGATATAATAAAACACAATAACAAAGAGGCAGATTGAAGAGCGGAGCACTTTTTTCTAAAACACCTCAAAATTTTCTGCATGCTCTATTCAACAAGATTTATATTTGATAAACTTTTTATCGCATCCCAGACATTTTGCAACCATTTTTATCTCTCTTAACACTTTCATTCTCAAGCTTTGACAGCATAAACCACTGCCATATTGACGGGACGTGTCTCATCTCCTCCTGTTTTTTGTAACAAGATTTTGTGTTCATGCTCTCCTGCTGTCTTTGTCAAGCCACTTTTACTGGTAACAACAGCTTTATATTCCTCAGTGTCTCCCCAACCGTGCCTTATATTATAGTTTTTAACTTCTGAAAAATTATGTTGGTGCTCACCGGTCGAATCTGTTTTTCCTTCATGGATATGGGCTTTAAAAGATTCTTCTTGTTGACTTCCCAAGAGGCGTCCTTTATCAATTTCTCTCCCGCTATCGAGCCCCCGTAAAAACATTCCCCGCAAATCAGGAACATTGAATGTTGTTTGCCCATCTCCTTTTCCCCATGTTTCCCCCAGAACAGCAAAGAGATTGGCATAGTTCTTTCGCGAATATTCTTTACCATCACACAGCAACCACCCAGAGGGTATTTTTTCACTCGCAAAAGTGCCAATAAATCCGGCTGAAAAAGATTCCGGCAAAGGAGGAAAGGGCGGAATTTCAGGAAGTTTTATGGTTGGATTGGTTAAAAACCAGCCATCAGCATTTTTTCCAGCAATATCACGCGTATAGACGAGTTCATAAAGCCCTCCCTTTTGTATTTCTCCCCCCTTTAAAGGCACAATACCTTCAGGTGTTGCCATATAAGTTGGTCTTGGCGGCAATTGATTTAAAGAAACATTTGTTATGCCTCTATTGACCTCTTGTGCTTTAAAACGCACAACAATGCCCTCCATATACGTCTCAAAAAAAGACTTTGTTGCCAAACGAAGGGCTGTTCTTTTGTTTTCCTCATCAACTGTAAATTGTGTTTCAATCACCCCCCCATTATCCAACAAATATTCTTTAATGCGTTGCATCATAGCGCGCGCACTATCATTGACTGAACTTGGCGGTTGCCCTTCGGCCCAGTTTATATTTTCATCGACATAAGCATTTTCTGATGCGATGATTGACCAATCATAAATCGAACTCATAAAAGATACCCTTTTTTTAAAAAAGGAAAACGAGAAAAAAATGAAGCAAAGAAAGCCGCAATTTTATTTTTAAATGCCAGCGTTTCCTCCATTTTCATTTTCTTCATTTTCAAGCCTATTTTACCATAATCAACATGCAGTAATTTTGTTTTCGCATTGACAAAAACAGCTTCCGGCTTCACACGCAACACGTCTTGCGCCATAACGCCTTGATAACGTTGTGGATTTCCCTTATAATTAAAGCTATAAAGAGGATAGCCTTTTTTCTGTCCAAGAAGGATAATATTTTCTTTTGCTCTCACATCACAAAGCCCTAGAATTCCTCCGACCAATCCCAGCACTTTTTGGGCATCACTCAACGGATCTTTGGTCACAGAAGGTATTGTTGTGGATTTTCCGGAAGTTGTTCCGTAATTTCCAGCCGCTTGTGTTCCCACCTGTAACAAGCGTTCCAAACGGTTCCAGTCTTGATTATCTTGTTCTGACCATTTTTGGCGCTCAGCATCTAAGATATTTTGACGATTCATATCTTGAATCATTCCCCCTTTTAAGGCATTGCTTTGCGCGTTACTCTGACCTTGATAATAAGCATTTGCCGCATTTGCTTGATCATGCTGCGCGCGATCAATCATTTGGTTTGCGTTCATCATATTGCTAATATCTTGATTATATTGCTGTGCAGCCGCATTTGTTGCCAAGGCGCCGAGCTCATCAGCAAGCACACCGGTATGGGCTCCAGAACCATAACGGCCTGCCCCAGACATCGATTGATTAATGGCATCGGAAGTTTTATTCAGAGCATTTTGCAGTGCAGCATTAAACTTACTATTGCTGCCAATCCAATTTCCCTTTGCCATACCGGAAAGATTGGCCGCACTATTGGTTGGTGCATTTAACCACTGCGTGACCATAGGATTGTTATAAAGCCCTGCGGCTTGTTGTAAACCCGACAGCGCATTTTTTGTCATATTGCTCAGACCGGCAACTCTGTCTCCCTGATAAACATTTCCACCAATACCCTTATTATAAAGCTCCTGTGCATCCGCAGTAGCTTGTTTTAGAATACCCGCCGCCCAAGCAGGGGGGGCATTGGTTTGTGTTGTTGTCTGCACTTGTGGTGTTTTTTTTCTACTCATAAAACCAGAACCTTTCTATATTGAATAAGATGCCGAGAATATCCGTGATGAGCGAGCCTTTTTGCCCATCCCGTTCTTCCAAACATGTGCAATTCTTCAGCCTTTATTTTTCGCGCCCATTTTTCGACCTCTTCGATCAATTTGACCAATTTCAGCCCTCCCTCTCCAGCCAGATCAGAGAGAACAACGCATTTTTTCCCCGTATGAACCCTTTCAACTTTGGTTATTGCAAAAGCACTAAATTGGATTTTATTTTTTAAGACCAGCCACAATTGTGCTTGTCCTGTGATGATTTCTTCAGCAATTTTTTCCAGACAAACATCATCTGGAAAGCGCTGAACATATTTTTGAAACGCCGCATTAAGAGCCTCTTGATAAGGCGCTATTTTTTTCCAGGACCAGTGCTCTGTCAGATGAGCAGAATACACATCTTGACAACCTTGACGATCTTTCATCATGATTTTAGCTCTCTCAAACTTTTCTCACCCACCCCCTTAAACCGCCCCCCTGCGCCCTTCACGCATTCCATGGCATAGCGCATAATTTTCAAAAAAGAAGAAAATGCCCCCCATCCCTTATGCCCCAAGATAAGAAAACTTCTTCTTTAAAAACCATGGTACAAACGATTTCCTTGATCATAAGAAAGCCCCTTATTATTTTGATGATCATGGCTTGAGCTTACCGCATATGTCCTTTTATATTACTGGCTTGGCTATCGCATGCCGGCGGGTTTCAATTCCACATCAAATCCCGTAACATGAGTCCAATTCATCCCCTCTGGAATGCGCAATTTAAAGCGATAAAACCGTGCCCTTGCGCGACAATGAATTTGTCCAGTATTATGAGAAGGCTGTTTTTCTGGCAACCAAATGGTTTCCTCTTCAAGAGACTGTCGAAAGCGCATTCCCACAGACAAATAAAACTTTCCACTATTGACTTGGGGCATAATATTTTTCACCCGTGTTATCATGCCATTTGTCTGCCCCATTTCCTGTGAAGTAACCACACAAGCCATAGGAGAACCCGAAAACGACCCCAGCCTGCCCTGTTGATCAAATGCGCCCAGAATAGGCGATTCATTTCTCCAAGCTTTACTATCGAGAGAAAAGGCTAAATCATCAATACTCTGCGTAACAAAATCAAGAGCTTCTAGCGTTGTTCCCGTTAAGAAAATGGGGAGGATCATTTTGATATCCACGAGAGCTTTTGTCCATTTTTGCAACCCCCAATCATAAATGAGCAAGATGCGTTTATGAAGGCTCTCATCCGTATCCACCATCCAATAAACACGATTATACACGCCATCAATCGCCGCAGACATGGTATAAAGATTACTCTGTCTTGATTTAGCGGTCATGGTTCGATCAACTTTTTCAAAGCCAATGGGGATAATCTGTCCATCATTGGTTATTTGATAAAAACCACCCTCATCAGCAAAGAATGCCATGTCACCGCGACAAACTATCGATTCAGCATTTTTTGCGCCTCTTTTATCGTGGATTTTTTGGAAACTAAAAATAATCTTAGAACCAGGAATAAAAGACCCGGCATAGATTGCAGAACGCATAAAGATAATGGGATTTGTTGTCTCCGTTGCCCCTTGCACGAAACCACCATCAGGAAAGTCTTGATAATCACAGCTTTTTTTCCCCACGGTCCAAAACTCTGCATCATTCAATCCCGACCAATGAACCCGCCTTGGATGCTCGGTTAATTTCATCAAACACACGAAATCACCCCAGACACGAACGATGCCTGCTTGTGGTGGATTTCCACCTAAATTTCTAAATGCTTCATCATGAATAATATCGATCACTTGTGGTTTATCATTGGCATTCACCGCAATAATAAAATCACCAAACAAAGCAAAAGACCACGGTGCATCGACATTTGCCATATAAGGTTTTCCTTTTTGGCTAATATCTTTCCAGTGCATTGTTGTATTATCAAGCAAGAAGATTTTTTCTCTTGTTCCAACAATAATTGAAACCCCATTTTTTGTTTTAACTGCCAGAGCGCCTAAAATGGGCTCCGGACATGGCTCTGACAAAGGTTCAAAACTTGGCATAGGGATATAAGAGCCATCCGCCGGAAGCACATTGACAAGTTCATCGGTAAAAATTCCATTGATATCCGCCACATCGGGTCGATAATCAGCGATTGGGAAAAAAGCCATCAAGCCCCCCATAAAATGTTTGAAAAACCTAGTGCCAAAACACCAAGGTTTGCTCATTGAAACCACAAAAGCCCTTAAAATGAAATTTTAAGAACATAAAATTCAATAAATAATAAACAGCTATAAGTTGATAAAAATGCCTCAAAAAAGTGAGACCATAGCTAATGGTAAGCCCACTACCCTCCAGCAGCATCTCACCAAAATTACTCACACACTTTAATGCCCACACTTCCCCCATGACCAACACTTTCCCCATGGTCCACATTCCAATACCAGCCCCAAATCTTGAGAAAAAACCATAAAGCCCTTCATAAAATCTTTGAAGAGCCCAATGCACGACAAGATACCCAAGCTTTGTAGACTGCAAGCAACACCAGCGCTTATAGAGACACCAGCGCTTACGGAATTAAAACCACAACAGCCCTTAAAACGAGAACACAAAACTCAACAAGTACACAACCAAAAGTTGATTAACTTTCCAATATCCACGTCTACAGCCACGCATCAGCATCTCACCAAAATTACTCACACACTTTAATGCCCACACTTCCCACCATGGTCAATACTTCTCCCATGGCCAACATTCTCAATACCAGCCCCCCAATCTTGAGAAAAAGCCTTCAAGCACCCTTAACACCAGCCCCTCAATGGCAATCTCAGCCTCAGCACCCTTAACACCAGCCTCTCAAACCCGATCCAAATCCCAGCACTCCTCCAAATCCTAAAATTCCTCTAGCTCCAGCTCACTTAAGTATCCATACCCCTCTTAAGCATAAATATGAAAAGGCATTTTTTAAAAATGCATGGGCTGAATCTTTGAAAAATCTTTTCGGCGTGATGTTTCAATACGCAAAGCTTGCAGCTGTTCTTGAAAATCTCTAAAAGAAACGGCCGCATATTCAGGGTCTTTAAGAATATTTTTATACAGTTCATATTTTGCTCGTGCTTTAATGAGATCAAAAGCATAAATGAACCAAGGATTATTGTCCTCTTTGAGCTGTTCATCTGCCAAATGGATAGGCGCATAAGAAAGCTGTATAGTTTCGATACTTTCTGGTGTTGGAAAGAGTCCTATTTTTTGCTCACTGTACGTATAAAAGAACGGCGTTCCCAACTCAGGATGCCGACCATATTGCTGATGCAACGCTTCCAAGGGTTTAAAGAACAACTTTGTTTGGGTTGCATTCTTTACTGCAAAAAAAACGCCCTCCAGCGTTTTTTCTGATTCAATAAAAACACCTTCTTCTGGTCCATACCATGTTTTTCCACTTTGTGTTTTGAAGGTTCTTTCTTGTTTTTCATTAAAGAAAAAGGGTTCGCGTTCACACAGACGCAAAGCGGTAAAAATTGAATCTTGAATTTGCAGAGAATATTCAGCGGTTGTATCGTCAATTTCATCTTGAATAAGTGCGATCATAGAGTCAAAAGCTTTAGAATGATCTGAATGTGTCAAATCGCGCGTGTTAGCATCAACGGAAAAAGTGGTCATAAGCCTATCCTTGTTTTGGGAAGCATTTTAAATTTTTCCCCCAACAAGAAGAATCTGTTGGGGAAAGTAAGGCATCATTTGCTTTAAGCAGGTGCTCCATAAGTTGGAATAACGATTGTTCCAAAATCTTGAGCCCCTTGCGTACTTCCTGGCAAAGTAAAGCAGGTTTTTTTCATGCCCATAATGGTTTTTGCTGCAACTCCGAATTCTCTTTCATAATCGAAGAGTTCTTCGACCAATTTATAGCGTGTTGCGCCGCGATCTTTCCCAAAAGCGATCACAGCACTTTGCGCCCCAAGCAGCACCGCACGACGCACATTGGGGATAGCTTTATTGGCGGTTCCAGACTCGACCCCTTCGGTAATATGTTCAGCTTCGCGTAAAACGACACCATTATACATGCCTAGAGATCCATCATAGAGCGGATTTTTGATACGGCTTCCACTATAGATTGCTTTAGTGATGTCGAGCCATTGCCCCGCATCAGTATTGGTTCGCAATTGCGTCACTTGGGTTGGATGAAGATAAAGCACATAGACATTTTCCCCATCAATCCGTACGGGTCTAATTTTAGGATTAGCTAATTTAGCGCGTTCAACCGCTTTATCGATCAGTTTAAGATCAAAAACATCGTTTTCTTTTAAATCTTCATCTTTTGTTTTATTGTTAGGGCGCACCACACGTTTATCGGTTGGTGCCGTTGGAGCATTAAAGCCATAATGAACCGGTTTAAGTGTAATCGATCTTCCTTCAAAGTTAATAGATTTTGCGGTATATCCGCAAACTTGAATGAAGAACATCATACTCAAACGATCCGCATACCAATCCACCAAACCATTTTTTGCTTCTGTGCGCAAATCGTGGAGAATGCGTTGCTGATCAATAGTGCCCTCATTTTTGACCCGCACGGCATGAACGAGTTCATTAATTGCCAAGCGATCATTGAGAAACTGTAAAGCCTCTTCATTTCCTTCCAAAGTTTGCCCTTCACTGACCCCATCACCGAGCAGCTGCACACGCAAATTAAAACTAATGGCATCGCCACTTGCTTTTGTGGTTTCATCCTTTAATTGTACGATACTGTTTGAATCATTTCCAATCAGTGGAGCAATCGGGATTGCTTTTGAAACTTCTTGGTTTAAGAGTTTAGACCATGTGCGCACGGCCATTGGGTCATTAAGTCCGATATAAGTTACAGTCATTTTATCCTCTAAAAGTTTATTGACATAAAAAACCCGGTAAAGCACCGAGCGTTCAAAACACCACATTTCATTTCAGATGGTGAATAGGTTGTTTTCGTGTGTTTTGTTTTTGTTAGCATCTGTCTCCCCCTCTATTAAGAGCGCTCCTCACCGCCTCTTTAGCTTTGAGCAATCCCCTCTCCTCCCCCACCATTCACGCAAGCCTCAGCCCACGCGTATCCCCCGCAGTTCCACGCGCCCAAAAGCCCCTCTCACAGTTCTCGCAAAAAGCCTCCCCCCGCGCATTCCCAAGGCCCAAAGCCCCGCTCACGGTTCCGTAAAAAGCCTCTCACGGTCCCGTAAACACCTGCCGCATTCTTGATGTTAAAATTCTCTTCCCCCCATTAAACGATTAAAAGCGGCTTTATTTTTAGGCTCAGCAACCCAAGCGCTAAATTCTGTTTCTGACATTTTATCCAGCATATCCAAAGAAATGGCTCCATTGGGCGCCAATCCGTTATAAGCCGCAAGTGTGCGTGCAGAATTGTGTCTTTCCTGTAAATTTTCCCCCATGGTACCCAGAACATTTGTATAGCCAAAATTTTGTGCAATCGCGTAAATCACTTCAGCCGGATTTTGATTTTTTTGCGCACAATCGCGCAAGATCTGCTTCAACTCATCACCAATCCTTGCATCAATATTTTGCGGATCAGCCAGCTCAGGATAGAGCGAAGCAAAAGCTGCCAACTGTTTCGCGCGCGTTTCATAAATAAAATCAGCCGCTTGATCAAAATCTTGATGTTTTTGTTTAACACTGGCAACAGATTGCTGATAAAACGCCTGTAATTGTTCTGCTTCGCGAGTCGGAGAAGATTGTTGTTGTTCATGTAACAGCTCTTGTTTTTGGAGTGCTTTTCCCAACCATTGCATATAGCCCATAAAATCCTTTTGCGGATCTGGTGGACCATCCTTCCCCTCTTGATCCTCTTTTTCTCCTTCTTGTGAAAACGGCTGTTGCTGAAGGTTTTGCCCTTGAGAATTTTCTTCAAGCACCTTTTCTTCTCTTCCACTTTCACCGGTTTCACCCTCTTGTGTTGAGTCTCGAAAATCCTGTTTCAAATGGTTTTGTTCTGCCGGCGTTAAGTGTTCTTGATTCATGACGTTAGCCTTTTCTTTTTTTTTAACAATAAGATGAAATTTTTCAGATAAAACAGCCTATAAACATTGATCCTCTCAATGCTCTCTGATCACTCTCTGATCAGTTGAGCCCCCGCATGTCACCACCATCCTCCCCACCATGATGACCATGATAGCAAGATGCCTCTCACCACCGATCAAACTCACAACAAAACGCCCCCGCCCCTTCAACACCCACGGACTTCGCAACGTTGCGGAAATCAAAGAAGAAGAGACAGTCCACGGCATAAAAAACACTATGCTATGGAAATGTATAGGCACCCACCGCTCATAAAATACATCCAAGATCGCGCGTTATCATTATAAAGCGTTGTTATTGTTGAGCATTTGCACTTTGTAACATCTGCATAATCTGCTCTACGCCCTCGTGAGCCCCCATCTGTGTTGCAGCCTTTTGCACTGAAGCATTTTGTTCTTCTTGGAGAGCATTTTGCGCCTTGATCGCAATTTTATGAATAAGGGAGGCTGGTAAAGGTGAATAGCGCAAGAGATCGAGCATAATCTCAGGTGTTGCAAAATTTTGCATCAAAGGAAGCAATTGCATGATCAATGCAAAAGTACGCTCTTTTTCATTGAGACTTGTTGGGGCATCATCCACAACAATATCATATTCCAAACTTGTTACCATTTCGCGTGTTAGGGGAACATATTGCGCATTTTCGTCCCCCGCAATACGCACCAACCGCCCATCGGAGAGGTAATTTTGAATAAGGTAGAGAATAATTTTTCCCTGCCGTTGCCGATATCGACGCAAAGCATCAAAAAAGGAAGCCAAAAGATTAAGGGATGACTGGCGACGTTGTTGTTCAAGAATACCCGGCTGGTTAACCGCTCGTGTTCCAATGAATTCCGAAGACAAGCCCGTCACTTGTTCGAGAGCGCTTTTTGCTTCATTAAACAATTGGAAAAACCCTTGCGGAAATTGCGCCACCGGTTTAGGCTGAATTCTGCCCCCAGCCACAGCCCCACTTTTCAACCAAGTAATACTATCGGCTCGAGCCCAACTCTCAACAGCTTGTCGATCATCATCAAAAGCATCGCGTTCTGCCATAATCCCGCCTTTTGATTGGCTATTGAGCAAATGCATAACTTGACTAAAATATTTGTTTGCCCAGCGTTGCGGATCTTTTGTAGGGCGCACCAGTCCGTAAAACTGTCGGCTTAACTTATCAAAAGTCCCCGTAATACACTCCCAACCCAATTGACCTGCAGGAACCAAAGGCTTATCCGGTGCTTCAAGCAGCTTTCTGCCCAAAAATGCTCTCTTGACAATTTTTCTGGTCAACCTTGTTGCTTGAATATCGGGAAATTCTTTTCTTAAACTTTGGAAATCATTCTCTGAATAATCGATAAACTTTCCACTTTGCGGCTCGAGTACTTTATAGACCACCTCACGTTCAAACCAGCGACATTCCACCAATGTCACCATTTTAGGACGTTGAGAACCACCAACCTCTTCTTCCAGATAGGCTCCCTCTCCTTGATAGCCCCCTGCCTGATAGCTTTTCGTCATGCCATTGCTGGTTGGGTATAAGAACCCCTGATGTTTCACCCAATCGGCATGAAGATCACTCCAATGAACATGAGGAAACATTTCGGCTGCGATATCCAGAGGCTTTTCATCAATATACCATAAACGTTGTGCATCAATAAGATTAGGCTTAACAGCACTGGCATCCCAAACCATTTTCATAGGATCAAGCCGCGCAATAATGGGTTTTCCTTGCGGATTTTCTTCATAATCAAGGCGTGTATCCGTCCATCCCATACCACAAATAATAGCATCTTGAAAAGCATCAGAATCTTCATATTCGCCGTCAGCTTCATCACGAAACCATTCGGCTGCCCCTGTCAAGATCTGGTTGGCAAAGGCTGCACCTTCTTGTCGTGGAATAAATTGCACTTGTCGTTTATTATTGCGTTCCGCCCCAATAACAGCATTAATCAAAGGTGCAATACGATTAAAAGTCATCACGGGTCTATTTTGTTCGTTCAAAACAGCCAAGTCTTGCTCATTCCATTGCCGTCCATTATAAAAATCATAGTCTTCTTGAGCATTTTTTCGCCATTTTTCGACATGCGCAATATCATCCTGATACCACCCGACAAGTTTTTTAAAGAGCGCTTGCTGTTCAAGCGTTTCGATTTGCTCAAAAGAAGAAAAAGAAGAATCTGTAGACATATTCATTAAAAAGCCATCCATGAAGTTTGAGAACGGTGAGAAGAGCGATAGGCACTTTTTCGTGCACGCGCATGGGGCTGTTCATAAGCCACACACATCAATCCAAAGGCATCCGCGCCATGGCTTGCCCAATCATGTTCAGCACCCAGCCCAATATTGCGCTGTTCATCACGCTTTTCATGATACCAAGCGAGTGCTTTTCGCCCCGCACCTGTTGTCTCTTCGTTAAACCATAGAGCAGGAAACAAACGCCTTACGGCTTCGATACGCATTTTCACCGCACCTGTTCCCTGATTAGGAATGATTTTGGTTTGAAACCCGGCTTGTTGCAGCGCACTTTCAAAACTAACATTATAAACACGATCTTTTGTCGCGCCATCATGCGGCAAGACCATCAACGCCTTTTCATATCCCCTTTGAAAGATCCACCCCACATGCTCTGAGAGAGGCTGTCCTTGTGCTTCATAATAATCAAGCACACGAATTTCGCGTCCGACAAATTGCGCCACCCACAAAGCCGTTGCATCGGCTTTGGCGCCTGTTCCCCCGATATCCCAAAAGATTTTCACCTGCATCAAAGGATCACGTGGAACAGTGGTAATCCGCCCTTCCATTTCGGCTTCCAAAAGACATTTCTGATAATAAGCGCCTTGCACAGCTTGCAGATATTCCCCTTCCCAAATATGGTTATACTGCTCTGGTCTTTGCTGCAAATCGTCCATTCGATCCCGATTAAGTTTTTCGGGAAATTGCGGATTATCGCGCCAATTAATTTCCACGCCTTTGATATTGGGATTATCGACATTTCGGAAACGTTTTTCCACGGAAGCATTTTCATGGCATGGATTCCAAGTGACCCATAATTCTGCATTCCAATCGTCTCCTTCTTCGCGCAACGTTGGAATAAGCGTTTGCCAAGCGGTCTCGGTGACCGGCTCTGCTTCATCAACCCAGCACAAGAAAACGCGCCCCATTGATTTAATACTGGCGATATTTCGATCAAGACCCGCAAACACATAAACAATCCGGCCGTCTTTTGATTTAATATATTTATCGCCGATTTCATAATAATCTTGTAGAAACGGATAAGCTTCAATCGCGCGTTTAATTTCTTCCAAAGAGCTCTCATTGAGAGAATTTTGAAACTGGCGCGCACAAAGGATAATTCCGCGTTCTCCTGCCATGCCATGGCGATATCCCACCACCGCCGACATCAAAGCAAAAGAACGTGTTTTTCCAGAGCCCCGTCCACCCCAAGCGGCTCGTACATCGGCTTTTCCGGAAAAAACAGGTATAAGCTTTGGAATAAGAGCCACTTGAGCTGTTTTCTGCGCCACTTTTTGAGAAATTTTCTGAACCATTATCATGTATAAATTTTCATCACTAAGAATGATTTTTACTCTTTTAAAGGATACCAATTTTCATCATTTCAGAACCATCTAAAGAAAAACACTCTTCCCAAAAGCGCTCTCTTCATCCTGATACGCAATAGATCGCACTTTTTTGGCGCATCCCACTTTTTGGACACCCCGCTTTTTTGGGCATTTTCCTTGTTTTGCATAAGCCCCCCCTTGCCCCCACCAATACCCATAAGCCTCCACCAATACCCATAAAGCCCCCGCATACGCCCCCAAGCCCCTCTCCCCCAAGGGAAACCAAAGCCCCGCCCCACAAACACCATGCCCCTGTCCCCCACAAAAGCATGGTATCCGCCCCCATTTCACCATTTCCTTACGAAAACCCTTCAAAAAAAGCAGATCATCTTAACATCACACTCCTTAGAACAGAGCTCCCCCAAAAAGCTCTTCCTAAGCCTCATCGCTATCTACCCCCCCAAAATCCCTCTAGCAGTCATCTCCTCAGCATCACATCTCAACACAGCACCTGCCCCATAAAAGCCATGCCCAGACACCCAAACACCCAAAATCCCTCCGGACACGGTTCCTCACGCACCCTTCACCAAAGCCCTTAAAGCATCACGACCCCCCACAAAAACACGAATAGCCTTAGCTTCAATTATACAGTCTCCACCAAACCATGCACCAAAGTTCCTCCAATCCACGCTTTTAGGCAATCATCCAAACAGTGCCCTTTTCAAGACACCATATCCTTCCCCTCATCCAACTCATTTTCCAATATCACAACCTTCAGCTTCCGAAGGATTATGTGTCATCGATTGGTTTTTTTGACTTCACCGGTACAATCTCAATCCGCGAGATTGTTTTGATATCGCTTTCTGCCCCCCCAAAATCCCTCTAGCAGCCCTCTCCTCAGCATCAGATTTCAACACAGCACCTGCCCCATAAAAGCCATGCTCTCACGCTCAGATACCCAGATACCCCTCCGGACACGGTTCCTCACGCCCCCTTCACCAAAGCCCTTAAAGCATCACGAGCCCCCACAAAAACACGAATAGCCTTAGCTTCAATTATACAGTCTCCACCAAACCATGCACCAAAGTTCCTCCAATCCACGCTTTTAGGCAATCATCCAAACAGTGCCCTTTTCAAGACACCATATCCTTCCCCTCATCCAACTCATTTTCCAATATCACAACCTTCAGCTTCCGAAGGATTATGTGTCATCGATTGGTTTTTTTGACTTCACCGGTACAATCTCAATCCGCGAGATTGTTTTGATATCGCTTTCTCCCGTCACTTGAAGAGGCAAAACTTTTGCAAGCAGTGAAAAAAAAGGCACGGGATTATTCAGCGCATGATATTGCAGATAAGACACCAGCCCATCCTCACCATACTGAGATCCAGCCTGCTCCGCCGCTGTAAGTAAGGCTTCATTAAACCGCTTTGTTGTTTTATTCACGCTCTCTTTTTTCCGCCCTTTGCGAGGTAAGGGAAGACAATTTTTCTCAGCCATCATTATGTTCCTTTTCAATCAAGAAAAACCAATCCCATGACATGGAAAATGCCATGAAACTCAGCACCGCACCTTTAAAAAGCAATCAACAATTACAAACATGAGACCACACTCTTAAAGACAAAAGCACGCAACAAAGCAGCAATCCTCACCCCCAAATCTCTGATCCCATTCCATGCCCTCACAAAAGGGTATCCCGCCCCCAAGCCCACACAACGCATAAACAAAGCATAAAATCTTCTACGTTCTAAAACTTTCCCTTACTCTTCACGATTTCACGTTTTTACGCTTTTACGGCTTTACAGAAATAAGCCAAACAAAACGCCACCCCACCACTGGACAAGCCCCTGATCTTAAACAAATCCCCCAAAGGACAAAACTTGCCACCCTGCAGCCTTTTATAAACGACCACCCAGCTTCTTGCCCCAACCAATCCCCCCACAAAGTTCAGTGCTTCAAAAAACACGCCAAGCAACCCCACCTCTAAAATGTTCACGAGCTACTCTTACAACAAGCACCTTAGAAATTATACATTGCTCAACGATCACCGCCCCAAAGAGCCGTATTTTACAGTAAAATTTTAAAGCAGAAAAACGCTCATCATCTAAAAAAAATGATGAAGAAATAGGTTTTACACATCCCCTATTTTTGCTTAAACAGCAAAGAAACTCCCAATCTGTCGTAAAAAATACCCCCCCTCAAACTTTTCCCATGCCTGATATCACCGCCCTAAACGACGGTGTTTTACGGCATGATAGGATAACTTAAAAGGCGTTTCTAGCAGAATGTTAAAGCAAAAAAAGTCACTCATAAGACAAAGAAAATTATGGAGCAATAGTCTTTGATCACCCTCTTATTTTGCGAGTAGTTATGGCGGCGCACCGATTAACATTATCCGCCAATATATCCAACAACAACCCCCCTCCACCTAGCTCTATAAACACTGGTCTACAATAATCTTGTTTTTTGCTTAGGCCAATTTCCCTGCTGAGTTTAAATCACCCCCCTAAACAATGGTGTTTTTCAAGCTTGCCAATCTTGCCCCTAAAATATTCACGAGCCACTCTCACAACAAGCACCTTACAAATTTACACACCCGCCTACCCCCGCTCCTCAAACGACAGACTTTTAAAGTATAAGAGAAAAGTCTTAATTTTTCTTGCTAATCTTTTGAAAGTACTTTATCACTCAAAAGGTGCTTTGATCGTCCACGCAGCGATCAATAGGGAGTTGAAGCCTGAAAAGCCTAATACATAAATTTATCCCGCTTTGCGGGTATCCCGGAATTCCGGGAGCTTTTGCTATGTCCAAGTGCGTCTTACGCACTAAAAGCAAAAGGCTGATTAGGCTCAGTACTTTCAACCTCCCGGAATACCAACGCGAGGGCGCTCGCAACCGGAGGGGGTGCAAAGTGCAAACCCAAAACTCACATTTTCAAAATAAAAACTCACACTTTAATGACATTTCGATTGGCAAAAGAATTCGTCAGAGACGCATTGCCATGGGGCTTTCTCAAAAAACATTAGGAAGCCATTTAGGTGTCAGTTTCCAACAAATTCAAAAGTATGAAAAAGGCTTCAATCGTGTAAGCGCAGGACGTCTACAAGAAATTGCCAACATACTGAAAGTTCCCATTACCTTCTTTTATGCTCATCTTGTCACAGCGGATATTTCCACAAAAGACAACTCCTCATACGCTGATCAAGAAACCTACAGCGAAAAGGAACATGCCCTTGTAAAAAATTTTAGAGAGCTTCAGCCGAAAAAACAAAAGGCAATTTTGTGGTTAATTTCTGATTAAACAAAAGCATAGCATGCAAACACTATTCATCAATAGAACCAACAAAACACCCTTAAAGTATAGGATTCAGATGACGATACCTTAAAAGATAACATTTTATTTTATAAGATGCTACGGAAAAGCCCTATCCTCTCTCCTTTACTTCTTCACTCTTCACATTTTCATTCTCTATTGTTTCCCTAAAAGATGTGCGCCCCAACAAAGCCGAAAGCCCCTACTTAATTTTTACAGATCCACATCTTTACGCTTTACCATCTTGACGAGAAAGCAGCTAACAAAAGGCTTACCACCCCGCGCTGCTCAGTAAACACTAGTCAGCAACAATCTTGCTTTTTGCCTCGTAAATTTCCCTGCTAAGTTTAAACCACAACACCTCCAAAGCATGTCTTTTACAGCATGATAGGATAAATAATGGTTAGCAACACTCCAGCTTCTCTTAAAGCGCGTTTCCTCTGTTGACTTCAGATCACTGCCTCTTCACAAGAATAGTGTTCCCCAGCTTGCCAATCTTGCCCCTAAAATATTCACCACACACTTTTACAACAAGCACCTTAGAAATTTACACACCTGCCTATCACCGCCACCAACAACACTCTTTTACAATATAACCGCATAGACAAATGTTTTAATTTTTCTTGCCAATCTTTTGAAAGTACTTTATTGATAAACGCGTGTTTTTGATCGTCCACGCAACGGTCAAATAGGGAGCTAAAGGCCCGAACGCTCAGTACATAAATTTATCCCGTTTTGCGGGTATCCCGGAATTCCGGGAGATTTTGCTATGTCCAGGTGCTTACCAGCACTAAAAGCAAAAAGCTGACTGAGCTCAGTACCTTTAGACTCCCGGAATACTCATGCGAGGGCGCTCGCAACCGGAGGGGGTGCAAAGTGCAAACCAAAAACTCACATTTTCAAAATAAAAACTCACACTTTAATGACATTTCAATTGGCAAAAGAATTCGTCAGAGACGCATTGCCATGGGGCTTTCTCAAAAAACATTAGGAAGCCATTTAGGTGTCAGTTTCCAACAAATTCAAAAATACGAAAAAGGTTTTAATCGTGTAAGCGCAGGACGTCTACAAGAAATTGCCAACATACTGAAAGTTCCCATTACCTTCTTTTATGCTAACCTTTCAACAACGAATATTTCCACAAAAGACAACCACCCATACGCTGATCAAGAAACCTACAGCGAAAAGGAACAAACACTTGTGAGAAATTTTAGAGAACTCAAAGAGAAAAAACAGACAGCAATTTTATGGTTAATTTCTGATTAAACAAAAACATCCTCAAATATTATTGTCTAATATATCCAACCCCCTGCTTAAAATTTCCCATACCGCATATTCTCCTCAAAACATGGTGTTTTACGGCATGATAAGATAAATAGAGCCCCCGTGAATGAAAGCATCACAAACTCTTATTGAAATATCCTCTATAGAGGTATACCATGTCAAGAAATCGCTATTAATGGAGAATTTATGAGTAATATCCCTACATATTCTGTTACCCCAAACCTACAGTTAGTATACGTATCAAACATAGAGCATTCTACCGCTTTTTACAAATTCATCTTCAAAAAAGAGCCTGTGTTCATCTCGCCACGCTATGTTGCTTTTTCTTCTTCGGGTGATGCCCTCTTTGCACTCTGGTCTGGGGGTGATGCGCCTAAGGAAAATGTGGCTCGTTTTTCAGAAATCGGCATTATGTTGCCTCACGGAGAGGACGTAGATAAACTCTATGCGGAATGGCAAGAGCAAACCACCGTTGAGATAAATGTCTTGAAGGAACCATATACCGACGTATTTGGACGTACCTTCCTCATCAAAGATCCCGACGGCCATATTATTCGTGTTTGTCCACTGGACTAAAAAATTTAAACCCGATCTTTAATTAGCTGAATTTTGATCTCCACCCCTCACTTCAAGGGACGAGGATTCTACCCCGCGCCGGTCTGTAAAAAGTCCGACTTCTTCTTTAGAAGCTACCTCCCTCTGTTGACTTCCGGTCACCACACCTTCAAAGTATGTCTTTTACAGCATGATAGGATAAATACTGGTCCCTCAACACTCCAGCTTCTCTTAAAGCGAGTTTCCTCTGTTGACTTCAGATCACTGCCATTTCATCAAGAATAGTGTTTCCCAGCTTGCCAATTCTGCCCTTAAAATATTCACCAGCCACTCTCACAAAAAGCACCTTAGAAATTTATTTCTCCACGATCACCGCCTTAAAAAGCAGTATTTTGCGGCATGATAAGATAAACACTGGTCCACCAACAATCTTGCTTTTTGCCTAGGCCAATTCCCCTGCAGAGTTTAAATTGCCACACCCTAAACAATAGGGTTTTACAGCGCAATAGAACATCACGCCATTTCAAACAACAACAGCTTGATGCACGCACAGAGCAACAAATAGTAGAATCTTGGAAAGCTTAGTCCCCTGAACGATCTTTACCCCATCATCTTACACGGCTCTCCACCCCATTGCCTTCCCAACCACCATTTTTTCCACTGGCTTTTATCAGGGGCTCTCATCTGGTTTAAAGATACAATTCTGATTATGTCATTATGATACCTTTTTACATTAACCTTGTCAAGTTTTTATATTTTACTTTTAATTTTTTCCTATCATTCTTTCCGTAACCAACTCCCACATGCAACCACAACGCCCAAAACATAAAGCACAAAATAAAACATCATTGTGCTAGTTATTCACGCATTTTTGAAAAAAAATCTCTACTGCCTTCCGCATTTCACAACAGCCCCGTATCATGCTACACGACAACACTCTGCAACTATAATACTCCATGTGCCTTGTGATGATAAAAACCAAGCTCTCCCCCTTCACTCTGTTTTCCCTCTGATATCCCCCGCCCTCTCCAACACATTCCCAATCATTTCAACACGCCTTCCCCCTCTCCATCCCCACTTGCTCCTCCACTCACAAGACTCTTCCCCCCAATCTTCTCCCCCATTCCATACCACGCCATGCAACAAACCCAACACACACCCAAGGCAATTTGGTGGTTAATTTCCAATTAGACAAAAGCACACCAAATTATTCGCGCCTATATCCAGCATTCCCCTACTCAAAATCCCCCATGCCTGATATCACAGCCCCGTAAAGAGCAGTGTTTACGACATAAGAGAATAACAAAAGCCCAACAACTTAACAGCGCTCTTTATCCCAACAGCCCCTCCACTCACAAGTGACTATTCACCTTCCAACTTTCTCACCACATACCGTAACAACAGCCCAAACCACGCCCCCAAACACACACAATACATAAAAAAGCAAACGAAATGCCACCCAACCAATCCCCCTACAGATCACCTCCTATCAAACGACACTGGCTTCATCAGACACAACAAACAAGCCTTACCCTCTCACATCATTCTTCACACATCCCTTCACAGCAACTCGCATCCATACCTCCGTCTTTTATACATATCCTCCACTCCACACTCCTCGTCCATTCTTCCTCTCATCAACGCACCAACACACTTAACAGCGCTCTTTATCCCAGCAGCCCCTCCACTCACAAAACTGTTCTCCTCAATCTTCTCCCATTCTCCCCAAACACGCCCCCAAAGCATCCACAACGCCTACACGACGCACAACGCGACACATAAACAAAGCATAAATCCACCACGTCCTAAAACTTCCCCTTACCCTTTCACGATTCCACATTTTTACGTTTTTACAGAAAACAGCAAATAAAATTTCCAAATCACTACCCAACCAATCCCCCTACAGATCACCTCCTATCAAACGACACTGGCTTCATCAGACACAACGAACAAGCCTTACCCTCTCACACCATTTTTCACGCATTCTTTATTCACGATTTCACGTTTTTACGCTTTTACGGCTTTACAGAACATAGCCAGATAAAACTTGCCTCTCAGCCCGCGCACTGCTCTGTCAAGAATTCAACATCTTCTAGCCAGCAATTTTTTCTACCAACCACGCATGCAGATCAGCACACCTAAGCCCCCC